>NZ_CP096658.1:3362667-3668365 GCF_023238445.1 Halorussus gelatinilyticus
TCGCGGTCTGGGCACTCGCGCGACTCGTCACGGTCGGTCTCCCCGCCGCGGCGGTCGAGCGACCCGCCACGCTCGCGGTCGTCCTCCTCCTGAACGGTTTCGTCATCGCGCTACAGGTGGCAATTCCGTACTACGCCTACGCTCGCTGGCGGTTCGTCGCGCCGCTGGCGGGCGCGTTCGCGGCGACGGTCGCGGTACTCGTCCTGTTCCTCAACGTGAACGGCGAGACCGACCCCGTGGGACTCTACCCGTTCGTCTTCGGGCCGCCGCTGGTCGTCGCCATCTGCGTCCTCGCGCTCGCGGAAGGCGCTGTGAGACGGGTTCTGCTGGCCGGGTGAAATCAGTCGGCCGACTCCTCGGTCCCCATCGGTTCCGCGGGGACCCCCGCGACCGTCTCGCCGGGCGGCACGTCCTGCGTGACCAGCGAGTTGGCGGCCACGCTCGCGCCCTCGCCGATTTCGACGCCCGGCAGGACGACGGCTCCCGCGCCTATCATCGCGCGCTCGCCGATTCGGACCTCGCCTGTCCGGTACTCGTCCTGCAGGAACTCGTGGCAGAGAATCGTCGCGTCGTAACCCACGATGGCGTGGTCCTCGACCGTGACGAGTTCGGGCCAGAACACGTCCGGCGTCGATTCGAGCCCCCACGAGACGCCCTCGCCGACGGTCACGCCGATGCTCCGCAGGAGGAGATTCTTGAGTTTGAGGCTCGGCGAGATGCGCGCGAGGACGATGACGACGTAGTTCAGCGCGACCCGGAGCGGACTCTTGGCCGTCGTCCACGATTGGAGGGAGTTGCCCGGCCCTGGCGTGGCGTGGCGGGCGATTCGGTCGTGGCGGCGGGTAGGGTCGGCGTCTCGCTCGTCTGGCTGGTCGATGTCGTCGGGCACGGCCCGTGATTGGTGGGGTTCGGCCTTGAAAGTAGCTAGTCCGACCGCACGGACTCGGACTGTACGGACTCGCGGTACTCCTCCATCACCTCGAAGTACGGCTCCAAGTCGTCGGCCGCCTCGGTCAGTTCGACCTCGCCCGCCATCGGGTCGTAGGTCGCCACCCCGGCGTCCTCGAAGCGCGGGAGATGGGCGTGGTGGAGCATCGCCGCGACGCGCTCGCGCTGGTCGGGCGTCACCTCGTCGGACGTCGCCTCGACGGGGGTCACCGCGTCGCGTCGGGCCGCGGTCGCTTCCGCGAGTCGGTCGAGGCTCACCGCCTCCTCGAACTCCCGGAGGGCCGCCAGCGCGCGCCGTCGCTCGCCGTCGCCCAGCAGGTCGAAGGCTTGGTCGGTCGTCAATCGAGACTCGCCTTCGTCGGTCAGGGACATGGACGGCGAGACGGGCAGAAACTGTTTTGTTATGGGTCGCCTGCGGCGTCACAAGCGGCGTCTGACCGGGAGAAGCGTGCGTCTACTCGCCCGGAATCGTCCGGCTACTCGCCGCGCAGACTCGCCATGTGGTCGATGCGCCGTTGCACGAGGTCGGGCTTTCCGATGTCGTGGCGCACGTCGAGGCCCTCCTCGCCGGCGACCGCGAGCGCGTCCTCGGCGATCTCCTCGGCGTCGGTGATGGTGTCGGCGACGCCGACCACGGCGAACGCGCGGGAGGTGGTCGTGTAGATGCCGTCCTCGCGCTCGTCCACGCTGGCGTAGAACAGGAGCGCGTCTCCGGCGTTCTCCTCGGAAATTTCGACCTTCGCACCGGCCTCGGGGTTCGTGGGGTACCCCTCGGGCACGGCGTACTTGCAGACCGTCGCCTTCGGTGCGAACGAGAGTTCGGGCAGGGCCTCGCCCTCGCGGGCCGCGACCAGCACGTCGAGGAAGTCGGTGTTGAGGACGGGCAGGGTGTTCGTCGCCTCGGGGTCGCCGAAGCGGGCGTTGAACTCCACGACCTTCACGCCCTCGGCGGTGAGCATGAACTGGCCGTAGAGGACGCCCTTGTAGTCGTCCAGCGCACCGACGGTGGCCTTCAGCACGTCCACCGCCTCGGCGTAGTCGTCCTCGTCCATGAACGGGAGCGCGAGGCCCGCATCGCTGTAACTGCCCATCCCGCCGGTGTTCGGTCCCTCGTCGCCCTCGTATGCGCGCTTGTGGTCCTGCACTGCGGGAGTCACGCGCAGGTCGCCGTTCGCCACGAACGCTTGGACGGTGAACTCCTCGCCGACGAGTCGCTCTTCGAGGACCACGCGGTCGTAGTCGGCGTTCCGGAGGTACTCCTTGGCCTCCGCCGCCGTCACTTGGTCGCCGATGACGCGGACGCCCTTGCCGCCGGTCAGTCCGGCCGGTTTGACCGCGAGGTCGCCGTCGTACTCGTCGATGTACTCGCACGCCTTCTCCATGTCGTCGAACGTCTCGAAGTCCGGACAGCCGGGAACGTCGTGCTGGCGCATGAACCGCCGCTGGAACGCCTTGTCGGTCTCGATACGGGCCTCGGCCTCGTTCGGGCCGAACGCGTAGATTCCGGCGTCGTCCAGCGCGTCGGCGACGCCCGCCGCGAGCGGTCCCTCGGGACCGACGACCGCGAGGGTCGCGCCCACGTCCTCGGCGTAGGCGACGACGGCCTTCGGGTTGGTCGTCTCCAGCGTCTCGAACTCCTCGGCGAGCGCCGCGATGCCGGGGTTGCGGTTGCCCGCGCAGGCGTAGAGGTCTGCGTCGCTGTCGCCGAGCGCGCGGGCGATGGCGTGTTCACGTCCGCCGCCGCCGACCAGCAGGACTGTCTCGCTCATACCCGGACGGTGTAGGCAAGGGAGTGTAAAGGTTGCTCTTATCGACGCTCGAAGTGTGCAAGGATGTGCGATAGAACGGGTCGCTCGCTTCACTCGCCCCCTCGCGTGAAGACCTATCCGTCGTCGCGTGGTAGACTCTGGCATGACCAAGTTCACCGGCGCGTGGAGCGAGCGGGAGGTCGAGGAGTACCTCCGGTCGGCGACGGTTCCGCTCCGTCTCGCCTGTCATCGTCCGGACGAGTCGCTGTGGATGGTCGCGCTCTGGTATCGCTACCGCGAGGGCTTCTTCGAGTGTTCGACGTGGGCCGAGGCCGACGTGGTGACCTATCTCCGCAACGACGCCGAGGTCGCCTTCGAGGTGTCGGAGAACCACCCGCCGTACCGCGGCGTCCGGGGGAACGGTTCGACCGGTCTGTCGGTGGACGAGGACAAAGGCGTCCTCCGCGACCTGCTAGAGCGGTACCTCGGCGGCACCGACTCGGAACTCGCGGAGTGGCTCCTCTCGCCCGACCGCGAGGAGGTCCGCATCCGGGTCCGACCGCGCCGAATCCACAGTTGGGACTACAGCGACAGAATGTGAAGCTGGGACTACAGCGATAGGATGTGAATTCGGAACCGAGTAAATAGTCCTCGTTCTCGCGGCCTCTCATCGTCTCTCGCCGACGCTCGGCGGCGTCGGGTCTTTCTTTCGGTCGTCGAATCGAACGCAAGACCGATGCCTTTCTTACCTGTCCATCACGAAGTTAGACGCATGACAGGCGTACGAGTCGCAGGGGTCGGTCTCACCCACTTCGGCAAGCACCCCGAACGGACCGGCCGGGACCTCTTCGCCGAGGCGAGCGAGCGAGCGTTCGCCGACGCGGGCGTGGACCGGGCCGACGTCGAGCAGTTGAACTTCGGCAACTTCATGGGCGAACTGAGCGAGCATCAGGGCCACCAAGGCCCGTTGATGGCCGAGGCCGCAGGGCTGACCGCTCCGGCGACCCGCTACGAGAGCGCGTGCGCCTCCTCCGGCGTGGCGGTCCGCGAGGCCGTCAAGGACGTGCGAAACGGCGAAGCGGACGTGATGCTCGTCGGCGGGGCCGAGCGCATGAACAACCTCGGCACCGCGGGGACGACCGAAGCCCTCGCAATCGCGGCCGACGACCTCTACGAGGTCCGGGCGGGCATGACCTTCCCGGCGGCCTACGCGCTGATGGCCCGCGCCTACTTCGAGCAGTACGGCGGGAGCCGCGAGGACCTCGCCGAAATCGCGGTGAAGAACCACGACAACGCCCTGGAAAACGAGTTCGCGCAGTTCCAGCGCGCCATCACGGTCGAGGACGCGCTCGAAGCGCCGACCATCGCCGACCCCCTCGGTCTCTACGACGCCTGCCCCATCACCGACGGGGCGAGCGCCGCGGTCCTCGTCAGCGACGAGTACGCCGAGGAACACGGCCTCGACGCGCCGGTTTCGATTACCGGTACGGGGCAGGGCGGCGACAAGATGGCGCTACAGGACCGACGCTTCCTCGCTCGCACCCCCGCCGCCGAGCGCGCCGCGGAAGAAGCCTACGACGACGCCGGCATCGGCCCGCAGGACGTGTCGGTCGCCGAGGTCCACGACTGCTTCACCATCGCGGAGGTCCTCGCCGTCGAGGCGCTGGACTTCTACGCGCCCGGCGAGGGCATCGGCGCGGCGGCCCGCGGCGAGACGACCCGCGACGGCGACCGGCCGGTCAACCTCTCGGGCGGCCTGAAGGCCAAGGGCCACCCGGTCGGCGCGACCGGGACGAGCCAAGTCGTCGAGATGACGCGCCTGCTCCGGGGCGACCACCCCAACAGCGACGCCGTGCCCGGCGAAATCGGCGTGGCCCACAACGCGGGCGGCACGGTGGCGAGTACCACGGTTCACGTCTTGGAGGTGGACCGATGAGCGACCGAACCGGCGAGGGCGAGCGCGTCCGCGACGATGGCTTCGACGACTTCCTCGACGCCGTCGAGTCGGGCGAGGGCTACTATCTCGAATGTCCCGAGGGTCACGGGTCGCTCCCGCCACGGCGGGTCTGCCCCCACTGCGGCGCGACCGACCTCGAAGAGACGCCGCTCCCCGAGACCGGCGAAATCGAGACCTACACCGAGGTCCACGTCCCCGCGCCCTCGTTCGCCGACGACGCGCCCTACGTGACGGCGGTTACGGACTTCGGCGGCGCTCGACTGACGGGAATCGTGCGCGACACCGACGCCGTGACGGTCGGAACCGAGGTCGCGCTCGACGTGGCCGAGACCGAGACCGCGGACGAACGCGTCCTCGTCTTCAGAGTGCGCTGAGACCCCGATATCGCCGCCCTCCGGGTCGATGCCGCGGTTACCGGCCACCACTCTTACCCGCATCTTCGTTGCCTAGACAACTGCATGGTGGGGAGACACGAGTTGACACTGCTTTTCGTCGTCGTCACCGTCGCCGTCGCTCCGATGGCGGCGCTCGGCGCAACGACATCGACGGACGGTCGCGTGCAGGCGACGAGTCCGTCGCTCGAACGTGGAGGACAGCTAAACCAACAATCGGGAACCGCGGCGTGCGACTACTCGGCGCTGTACAACCAGACGATAGATTCGGTCGTCCAAATCCAGACCGCTCAGGGGAGCGGGTCCGGGTTCGTCTTCGACGCCGGTAACGGGAGTAGCTTCGTCGTCACCAACCAGCACGTCGTGAATCAGACGTCGAGCGTCGGCGTCCGGTTCGCTCGCGGGGAGACCCGGAGCGGTTCCGTGGTCGGGACGTCTCGACTCGCGGACCTCGCGGTCGTCCGCGTGGACGACACCCCGGAGTACGTCGAGGCGCTTCCGGTCGCAGACTCGGCCCCGAATCCGGGCGACCGCGTCGCCGCTATCGGGAGTCCGTTCGGCTTGGAGACGACCATCACGTCGGGCATCGTCAGCGGGGTCAACCGGACGTCGCCGGTCGGGTTCCCGCTGCCGAACAGCGTCCAGACCGACGCGCCCATCAACCCCGGTAACAGCGGCGGACCGCTCGTCGCGTGCGACACCGGGTCCGTGGTCGGCGTGAACCAAGCCGGCGGCGGGGATAACATCGGGTTCGCCATCGGTGCGTCGCTCGTCGAGCAGATCGTGCCCGCGCTCATCCAGCAGGGCGAGTACTCGTTCCCGCTCCTCGGGGTGCAAGGAGTCACGCTGACCCAACCGCTCGCCGAGGCGAACGACCTCAACGTGAGTCAGGGCGTCTACGTGGTGGACACCATCGACGGAACGCCCGCCGCCGAGGCGTTCCAAGGTGCCAACGATAGCACGGTCGTGAACGGCCAACGGATTCCCGTCGGCGGAGACGTCATCGTCGCCATCGGGAACCAGAGCGTCTCGTCCCGCGAGGACCTGCTCTCGTACCTGTTCACTCAGACTCGGCCCGGTGACACCGTGCAGGTGACGGTCCTGCGCGACGGGTCTCGACAGACGATCAACGTCACGGTCACCGAGCGTCCGACGCAGGAACAACAGTAGTAGCGGACGCTCTTCTCTTTTCGACGTACCGACGGTCGAACTCGATTGCTTCGAGGAAGGCGACGCGACTTGCTACGCTCGGCCGGGTTCGGACTCGACCGCCTCCTCCGTCAGTTCGTCCAGCAGAACGTCGAGGAACGGACCGGGATGCTCGGCGTGCGGCAGGAGTTTCGCCTCGTCGAAGACGACCAACTTCGCGTCGGCCTGCTCGGCCAGTTCCTCGCCCTCCTCCAGCGGCGAGACCGTCGCGTCGCGGCCCCAGACGATGGTGACGGGCACGTCGAGTCGCACCAACTCCTCGCCCAGGTCCACGTCGGGGTCGAGATACCCCGAGACGAACGAGGCGGGCGCGAAGCGCGCGCCGGGTTGGTGGGCGGTCTCCCACTGGTAGTCCACGTCGCTCTCGGTGTACGACGCTTCCGTCGAGTACGCCTCCCGGTTGTCGAAGAAGTGGAGCGAGCGCTTGCTGGTCAGCAGGTTGAACAGCGCCTGCCCGACCAGCGGCGACCGGATCAGCGACCGGAGCCACGTCCGGCGCGGGCCGGTGTCGCCGGTCGGCGCGACCAGCACGAGGCGGGTGAACGGACTCGACTGGTGCTGGGCCAGCGTCGCGTAGGCCCCCGACAGCGAGGTGGCGACGCAGGCCGCGTCCTCGGTCACGTCCTCGGCGAAGTCGGTGACGAAGGCAGTGTAGAGCGCCGCGGAGTAGGTCAGCGGCGGGCGGTCAGAGCGCCCGAAGCCCGGCAGGTCGGGCGCGACGACGTGGTGGGTCTTGGCGAGTTGGTCGAAAATCTGATCGAACTCCTTGTTCGAGGCGGCGGCGTGGACCCCGTGCAGGAGCAGTACGTCGGGGTCGTCGGGGTCGCCGGCCTCGGTGTAAGCCACGTCGAAGCCCCGCCAGCGGTATGTCCCCTGTCGGCCCTCTAGCGCGGGGTCGAGGTCCCCGACCTTCCACGAGAGCAGTCCGTTGCCGAGCGCGGCGGCTCCGAGGCCGCCGGCGACTCCGGCCGCGACGTTTCGTAGCTTCATGCCCGAATCTTCGGTGTCGGGAAAGTTAGCCGTTGTGCCGACGATCGTTCACTCCGTCCCCTTCGATTCGTCACTCGCGTTCGATTCGCCGGTCACGTTCGTCTCGTCACTCGCGTTCGATTCTGTCGGCACGCCCAACTGGTCGTAGAGGAACGCCCAGCGGTCCAGTTGCTCGGCCACGACCATCGACGTGGGCTTGCCGACGCCGTGGCCCGCCTCGGTCTCGGTCCGGAGCAGGACGGGCTTCTCGCCCGTATTCGCGGCCTGCATCCGGGCGGTCATCTTCCGAGCGTGGCCGGGGTGGACGCGAGTGTCGCCCGCGGCGGTCTCGAAGTAGACGGCCGGGTACTCGCGCTCGGAGACGTTGTGGTACGGCGAGTACTCCCGGAGATATCGGAAGTCGTCGGGGTCGTCGGGCGACCCGTACTCGGTCGTCCACGACTCGCCGAGCAGGAACTCGTGGAACCGGAGCATGTCGAGGAGCGGGACCCCGCAGGACGCCGCGCCGAAGAGGTCCGGGCGCTGGGTAATCGCTGCACCGACCAGCAGGCCGCCGTTCGATCGGCCCATCGCGGCGAGTCGCTCGGGGCGGGTGTACTCGCGCTCTATCAACCCCTCGGCGACCGCGTAGAAGTCGTCGAAGACGTTCTGTTTTCGCTCGCGCATCCCGGCGCGGTGCCACTCCTCGCCGTACTCCGCGCCGCCCCGCAGGTTCGCTTGCACGTAGACCCCACCGTCTTCGAGGAAGGGGACGCGGAATCGGTCGTAACGCGGCGTGAGCGTGATTCGGAACCCGCCGTAGCCGTAGAGGACGGTCGGGTTGTCGCCGTCGCGTTCGACGCCCTCGCGGTGGACGACGAACGCCGGGACCTCGGTGCCGTCTGCCGACTCGAAGAACTGCTGTTCGACCACGAGGTCGAGGTCCGAGTCGAACGGCGACTCGGAGTCGCCGTTCGACTCGGGGCCCCGTTCGCTCACGACGGTCGTCTCCTCGGCGTCGGTCCGGCCGCGGGCGACCCACGGTGGACGGTCGAACGTCTGGGCACGGAAATAGAACTCGGGCGCGTCGGGGTGGCCCGTCAGGTCGCCGCGACCGACCGCGGCGTACTCCGGGAGGGCAACGTCACGGCGCTTCCCGCCCGTCCGGTCGTAGACCGAGAGCGACGATGCGGCGTCGCGCTGGCGGTGGACGACCAGCGAGTCGCCCGCGACGGCGACGTCGGTCAGCGTGCCCTCGCGCTCGGGGACCACTTCGGCGAGGTCGTCGGGGTCGGCCGCGTCTGCGTCTACGTCGCAGGCGAGGACGCGCGAGTGCGGGGCGTCGTAGTCGGTTCGGAAGTACGCCGTGCCGTCGGCGAGAGCGAATCGGAACGAGGCGTCGGCGTCGGCGACGAGTTCGACCAGTTCGCCGTTCGCGGGGGACCGACCGTCGCACTCCCAGCGGTACACGTCCGAGTGCGTCCAGCCGCGGTGGTACGCGACGACGAGCGTCCCGTCGGTGTAGCCGAGTTGCGGCCAGACGTGTTCGCCCACGTCGTCGGTCAACACCGGGTCGTCGGCCGCGGCGGATTCGCCCGCCCCTAACTCGTGGTAGCGAATCTGCTTCTCCAACTGGGCGCCCTCGTCGGCTGACCCGGTGGTCACGTAGTAGAACCCCTCCTCGGTCCACGCGACGCTTTCGGGGTTGGTCCGGCCGCAGTCCCGGACGACTCCGACCGTCTCGCCGGTCTCGGCGTCGAGGATCGTCACGTCGTACTGTTCTTCGCCGCCCGCCGCCCGGCCGTAGGCGACCAGTGCGCCGTCGGACGAGGGGACGAACCAGTCCAGCGAGTCGGTCTCGGGCCACTCGTTCGGGTCGGCGAGGACGGTCGGTTCGGCGTCGAGTTCAGGCCGGAAACAGAGCTTCGGGTGGTCCTCGTCGGCGGCCTCGACGGTCTGGAAGTAACCGCGCTCGCACGGCGTGACGACGCCGTACGACTGGACCTCGGCGCGGGCCTCGAACCGGGGTTCGAGGGCGTCGCGGACCGCCCCGCGGAGGTGGTCGTCGGCGTAGTCGTTCTGGCGTTCGACCCACGCCCGGACCTCCTCGGTGTCTTCTTCCAGCCAGCGGTAGGGGTCGCGTATCTCCTCGCCGTGTACCTCCTCGACGACTTCGCGGCGGTCGGTCTCGGGCGGGTCTGACATGGACGTGATTGGTTCTGTCATCGTACATAAATCTCGGGGCACGGGCAAACCGGGCGCGGCGACGCCTCGATTCTCGTCGGAGACGCTGCTCGCAGTGTGGTTTTCGCTTCCATTCGGCGACGAGTCGAGTCCGATTCGACGCGACTCTTCGACCGGTCGGCTTCGCAAACGAATTAACCTCCCGTCAGAAACCCCTCTACATGGTCGTTTCGAGCGCTCCGGGCAAGGTCTACCTGTTCGGAGAACACGCGGTCGTTTACGGCGAACCGGCGGTCCCCTGCGCCATCGAGCGCCGAGCGCGGGTGTCCGTCGAGGCGCGCGACGACGACCGCATCCGAGTCCACGCCGAGGACCTGAGTCTCAACGGGTTCACGGTCGAGTACAGCGACGATAGCGACGGCGGTCCCGACGTGGACGTGGCCGAGTCGCTGGTGCAGGCCGGAATCGGGTACATCGACGCCGCGGTCGAGCAGGCGCGAGACGCCGCGGGCCGACCCGACGCCGGCTTCGACATCACCGTCGAGAGCGAGATTCCGCTCGGCGCGGGTCTCGGGTCGTCGGCGGCGGTCACCACCGCGGGCATCGACGCCGGGACCCGAGAGTTGGGCGTCGAGTTGAGCGCGGAAGAGGTCGCCGAGCGCGCGTATCAGGCCGAACTGGAGGTCCAGAACGGCGAGGCGTCGCGCGCGGACACCTTCTGCTCGGCGACGGGCGGCGCGGTCCGCGTCGAGGGCGACGACTGCCGGGCGATGGACGCGCCCGACCTGCCGTTCGTCATTGGATTCGACGGCGGCGCGGGCGACACCGGGGAACTCGTCGCGGGCGTGCGAGCGTTGCGCGAGGAGTACGACTTCGCGGCCGACACGGTGGAGAGCATCGGCGACGTCGTGCGCTCGGGCGAGGAGGCCCTCGCCGCGGGCGACGTCGCGGAGTTAGGCGAGTTGATGAACTTCAACCACGGCCTGCTGGAGGCGCTCGGGGTCTCGTCGCGCTCGCTCGACCAGATGGTCTGGGCGGCCCGCGACGCGGGCGCTCACGGGGCCAAGCTGACCGGCGCGGGCGGCGGCGGCTGTATCGTCGCGCTCGACCCGACCGACAGCACCCAGACCGCGCTCCGGTACACGCCGGGCTGTGAGGACGCCTTCCGAGCGGAGCTAGATACGGACGGCGTGCGCGTGGAGGACGAGGAATGACGGACCGTGAGTCCGAAACGGCCGACGGCGGGACCGAGATGACCGACGGCGGGACCGAGACCACCGTTCTCAAACTCGGCGGGAGCGTGATTACCGACAAAGACCGGCCGGAGGCGCTGGACGGCCCCCAACTGGACCGCGCGGCGGACGCCATCGCCGAGGCGCTCGTCAGTAACGACGTGTCGGACCTCGTGGTCGTCCACGGCGGCGGGAGCTTCGGCCACCACCACGCCAGCGAGCACGGCGTCTCGAAGACCGAGGGGTCGGCCGACGCTCGGGCAGCGGTCGAAATCCACGGCGCGATGAAGACGCTCAACGACTTCGTGCTGGCGCGACTCCACGACCGCGACGTGCCTGCGGTGCCGGTCCACCCCTTCTCGGCGGCCCGCCGCGACGAGTCGGCGGCGCTCGACCTCCCGACCGCGCAGGTCGAGACGATGCTCGGCGAGGGGTTCGTGCCGGTCCTCCACGGCGACGTGGTGGCCCACGCGGGCGAGGGCGTGACCGTCCTCTCGGGCGACGAGGTGGTCACGGCCGTCGCCGAAGGTATCGAGGCCGACCGCGTGGGGTTCTGTTCGACCGTGCCGGGCGTGCTGGACGACGACGAGGACGTGATTCCCGAAATCCGGTCCTACGACGAGGTGGCCCGGTTCCTCGGCGAGAGCGACGCGACCGACGTGACCGGCGGGATGGCCGGGAAGGTCCGGGCCCTGCTGGACCTCGGCGCGCCCGCAACCGTCTTCGGTCCTGACGCCCTCGGGGAGTTCCTCGCGGGCGAGACCCCCGGAACGCGCATCGACGGCAGGTGACCGGACCCCGAATCGACGGGTGGTGAGGCCGCGTTGAGGGGAGTCGCCGGAACGACGCCGACGGGTGGCCACCGACGCTCTCGGTGACCCGTCCCGACGGCTACCTGTGATACTCCATACATTTACAACGGCCGACCGCGAACTTCAGCGCTAGGAGTCACCATCATGTACGACCTCCTCCGGTCGGCCAGTCAGTTTCTGGACGACCACTGGGTGCTGAAGTGGTTCGCCGTGCCGATACTGTTCATGGCGTCGATGCTGTTCGCGCTCGGTCTCGTGTTGGCCCCTTCCGCGGTCCAGACCACGCAGTTGGCCGGGCTGTTCGTCGGGTTCTCGCTGGCCGTCGTCGCGGTCGGTCTCGCCCTCGACTGGCTGGTCCGGCGTGCGACCGGGTGGAACCTGCTGGCGTCGAACCGCGAGCGCGGGTGACGGCCGACCGGGTCGGACCTCGCTCCGTCGCGGCCGCCGCTTCCGCGCCAACATCCTTTAAGTGTAAACCGGGCGTATCTTCGTCCGCACATGAAGCTCACTTGGTACGGCCATTCGACGTGGCACGTCGAGGTAGACGACACGGAGTTGCTCATCGACCCCTTCTTCGACAACCCGAAGACGGAGGCCGACCCCGAGGAACTCGACCCCGACTACCTGCTGCTCACGCACGGTCACGCCGACCACATCGGCGACGTGGACCGCTACGAGGGGACGAAACTGGTCGCCACGCCCGAAGTCGTGGAGTACTGCCGCGACGAGTTCGGCGACTACGAGGCCGTCGGCGGAATGGGGATGAATCTCGGCGGGACCGTCGAGTGCGACGACGCGTTCGTCACGATGGTCCGGGCCGACCACACCAACGGGATGGACACCGGCTACGGCACCTCCGGCGGGATGCCCGCCGGGTTCGTCGTCAGCGACACCAAGCCCACGCAGGTCGCGGACGCCGAGAGCCAGTCGTTCTACCACGCCGGAGACACCTCGCTCCAGACGGAGATGCGCGAGGTCATCGGCCCGTACCTCGAACCCGACGCCGCCGCGGTGCCCATCGGCGACCACTTCACGATGGGACCGATGCAGGCCGCCATCGCGGTCGATTGGGTGGACGCCGACTACGCCCTCCCGATGCACTACGACACGTTCCCGCCCATCGAGCAGGACCCCGAGGACTTCCGGAAGGAGGTCAAGGGCACCGGGAGCGACGCCGAGGTGCGGATTCTGGAAGGCGAAGAGACGTTCGACCTCGACGACGAACTCGACTACTGACCGCCGACCGCGTTTCCGAATTCGCTTTTCCCTCGGTCGCGTTCCTGCGCGAGTGGTCCCCGCGGACCCGAGACGAGGGAGGTTCGGCGAACGCGACCGACTCCCGCGATATTTTCCGCTGTGCTAGTCACCGACATGAGCAAACCTTAGGGGTCTGGCGAGCGTCGTCTGGGACGCATGACGAAGGAAGTCACAACTGTCTCCGAAGAGGGGTACACGGCCGAGAACCAGATTCGAGACTTCGAGGTCACCATCGACGCGACGGGCGAGGAGGCTCCCGACACGCTCGAATCCCTGCTGGCGGCCTACGGGTCCTGCTACGTCCCGGCGCTCCGCGTCGGCGGCGAACAGCGCGACGTAGGCGACCTCGGTCGCATCGAAATCGACGTGACCGGCGACCTCAACGACGACGACAAGCTTTCGGCCGTCCAGTTCACGGTCAAGACCGAGACCGAGATGGACGACGACGAGGCCGACGCGGTCGTCGAGCGCGCCGACGAACTCTGCAAGGTCCACGACGCGCTGAAGACCGACCTCGAAGCCGACGTAACCGTCGAGAGCGGCGCGTTCTGAGGCGACTCGCCGGACCGAATCGGAGCGTTTCTTTTCTCGGAATCGGAGCGACGGACCGGTCGAACGCGAGCGGACGCTCGACCCTGAACGCGGAGAAGTAGGAAAACCCTCATACTCCCCGGAACCCAACGGTACGGACATGACCGAACGCGCGTGGCAGGACCTCATCGTCGGCGACCGGATGACCGTAGACCAGGAGTTCTCACAGCGAGTCACGGACTCGCAGTTCTCCCGGCAGGAGTGGGGTCTCATCATGACCGCCGTCGAGTTCGAAATCGAGAACCCCGGCGACGCCGACCAAGCCCGCATCGTCGCCGACACCTCGAAGGTAGAGCAGGTGATGCCCGAGTTGGAGAACATCCGCAACCAGATGAACTCGGTCGCGGGCGGCGGTGGCGGCGCAGGGGGCGGCGGTGGCGGTGGCGGCGGCGTCTTCGACTCGGTGAAGAACGCGCTCGGTCTCGGCGGTGGCGGCGACGGCGTGGACCGAGACCGACTCGAAGCGGCCAACCGACTCGCACAGGAGTACGCGAACGAACTCCAGCAGCGCCTCGAATCGCAGGGCAAGTGGAACCGCGTCCGCGAGGCCGCCAGCGAGTGATGGGCGCGAGAGACCCCGAGGACGAGTTCGGTCCCGGAGCCGCTCGGTCGCCCGAGTCCTCGAACCGGTTCGCGCCGGGCGCGTGGCGCTACGGCCTGCTGGCGCTCGCGCTGGCGATTCCCGCCGCGCTCCTCGCACGCTCGAAGCGGTGGACGCGCCGGTGGGGACTCGCGGCCCCGCTCCTGAGTTTGGGTGCCCTCCTCTTTCACCGCGACCCCGACCGGACTCCGCCCGAGTCGGGCGTCCTCGCGCCCGCCGACGGTCGGGTGTCGGTGATTCGGGAGGAGCGCCACGAGTCGGGCGAGTCCCACGAGCCGGACGGGGAAAACGACGACTCCGAGAGTGGGAGCGACGAATCCGGCGATGGAAGCGACGAATCTGGGGCCGAGAGCGACGGCGAGACGCGCGTCCGGGTGGGCGTCTTCATGAACGTCACCGACGTTCACGTCAACCGGGCACCGCTCGGCGGTCGGGTCGAGGCCGTCGAACGCGAACCCGGCAAACACCGGCCCGCGTTCTCGAAGGAGTCGGACAACAACGAGAAGGTCCACCTCCGGTTCGCCGACCACGACGTGACGCTCATCGCGGGCGCGTTCGCCCGGCGCATCCACCCCTACGTCGAACCCGGCGACGAACTCGCTCGCGGCGAGCGGCTCGGCCACATCTCGTTCGGGAGTCGCGCCGACGTCCTCCTGCCGCCCGAGGTGGACCTCGCGGACGTGGCCGTCGAGCGCGGCCAGACCGTCCGGGCGGGCGAGACGCGACTGGTCGAGCGCTAGTCGCCGCTGTAGTCGCCGCCGTGGAACAGCGTGCGCTCCTCGGCCTCGTAGATGTTGATGAGTTCGGCAACGATTTCGTCGTAGGACTCGTCCTCCACCCGGAGACTGTCCAAGCGCTCGATGGTCTCCTCGTCGAGTTGAATCTTGGGCATCACCAGCGGGTATGCCGCCGACCGTCTTAAGCGACGGGGGCAACCGGGGGCCGAACCGACGGCCCGCGTCTTTGACACCCCGACGACTTAAATTAGCGGGACGATTTCGGAATTAACTGGGTTGCAATACCCCGCGTAACAACCGCTTACTGAGGCCGCTAATGGTTGATTACGGGGGTGTAGGTACTGGATAACAAAGTGGATAGGATTGTGTGTATCTATCGCGCAGTCATGACCACCACCGACAACAGACTCACCAACGGCGACGACACGATGGCCGAGAACCGCTGCCAGTCCTGTGGCTCTTTCGTCACCCGAGACTTCGCACGCGTCTTCGGGAACAACCACAACGAGGTCTTCGGCTGTCTGGAGTGTATGACCGCGACGGAAGTCAAGAAAGGAGGCGCGCGAGCAGACGAGGTGGACACGACCAACCTCATCGGCGGCCGCGACCCGCTTCGATAATCGTTCGGGGCAACCTGAATCCCGAGTTCTGCGAAAACGGCGTCCGACAGCACCGCTTCGATTCTCGATAGCGCGAACGCGAAGACGGCCGGAGTTCTATAGCTTCGACAGCACCGCGTCGGTCACGTCCCTCGTCGTCGCGTCGCCGCCGAGGTCGGGCGTGGTCGGCCCGGACGCGAGCGTCTCCGTGACCGCAGTGCGTACGCGCTCGCCGGCGTCGTCGTGGCCCAGATACTCCAGCAGCATCGCAGCCGACAGCATCGCCGCGCTCGGATTGGCGACGCCCTCGCCCGCGATGTCCGGCGCGGTGCCGTGAACCGGCTCGAACAGCGCGCGCTCGTCGCCGACGTTCGCGCTCGGGAGCAGGCCCAGTCCGCCGACCAGCCCGGCCGCGAGGTCCGACAGCACGTCGCCCGCGAGGTTCGGGCAGAGGACCACGTCGTACTCGTCGGGCCGCTGGACGAGGTGCATCGCCAGCGCGTCCATCAGCGCGTCGTCGTAGGCCACGTCGAACTCGTCGGCGACCGACTCGGCGGTATCGAGGAAGAGACCGTCGGTGGTCCGCATCACGTTCGCCTTGTGGGCAATCGTCACGTCTCCGCCTCGATTTTCGGCGTACTCGAAGGCGTAACGGGCGATTTCCTCCGAGGCGTCCTCGGTAACGACCCGTGTCAGGGTGGTTACGCCGGGCGCAATCTCGGATTCGTGGCCGGCGTAGACGCCCTCGGTGTTCTCGCGGACGAACACGAGGTCGGTCTCGGGGTTGGGCGCGTCCACGCCGGGATAGGCGCGGGCGGGCCGGACGTTGGCGAACGACTCGACCGCGCGCCGGAGCGGGATGATGACGTCCGCCGCGGTGTCGCCCGCCGCGCCGAACAGCGTGGCGTCGGCGTTCGCCGCGAGTTCGCGGGTCTCGTCCGGCAGGGCCTCGCCGGTCTCCTCCTTCACGGCGTCGCCGGCCTCGGCTTCGGTGAACTCGAAGTCCGGGCCGACAGCCTCCAAGACTTCGCGGGCGGCCGGGACGACCTCCCGCCCGATGCCGTCGCCGGGGACGACGACGATTTCCTCGGTCATCTCACTCGGCCTCCTCGCCGTCGCCAGCGGCGTCGGCGTCACCGGCGGTTCCGGCCGCGACGTACGGCAGGTCGGCGGCGGTCCGGGCGACCGCCTCGGCGTTCGATTTGAGGAGCGCCGTGGTGTCCCAGACCCCCTCGACCAGCGCCTTGCGCTGGGCGTCGTCCACCGTGGCGTCGATTTCGGTGTCGTCGTAGCTCACGGACTCGGTCGCCACATCTACCGAAATCTCGGCGTCGGGGTGGTCCTCGACGTAGCTCTGGAGCGTCTCGATGTCCTCCTGACTCGCCGTGACCGTCGGCACGCCCAACGCGAGGCAGTTGCCCGCGAAGATTTCGGCGAAGCTCTCGCCGACGATGGCGTCGATGCCCCACCGCTTGAGCGCCTGCGGAGCGTGTTCCCGCGAGGAGCCACAGCCGAAGTTCGAGTTCACGACGAGGACCGAGGCGTCGCGGAAGCGGTCCTCGTTGAACGGGTGGTCTTTCGGCTCGTCCTCGTCGTCGAATCGCTGGTCGAAGAACGCGAACTCGCCGAGGCCGTCGAAGGTGACGACCTTGAGGAAGCGCGCCGGGATTATCTGGTCGGTGTCCACGTCGTTGCCCCGGACCGGGATGCCCGACCCCGAGACGTGTTCGACGGTCTCGATCTCCTTCGTCATGCTTGCACCTCCGAGTCCGCGGCGTCGGGTTGCGGTAGCTCTCGTTCGTCCAGTTCGCGGGCGTCGGTGACTTCGCCGCGAATCGCGGCCGCGGCGACCATCCGGGGGTTCATCAGCACCGTGCGGCCCTCCTTGCTCCCCTGTCGCCCGACGAAGTTCCGGTTCGACGAGGAGGCGCTGGCCTCGTCGCCCTCCAACTGGTCGTCGTTCATCCCGAGACACATCGAGCATCCGGCCTCGCGCCAGTCGAAGCCGGCTTCGCGGAAGACGTCGTCCAGCCCCTCCGCTTCGGCGGCGCTGGCGACGCGCTGGCTTCCGGGGACGACCATCGCGCGCACGTCGTCGTGGACCTCTCGGCCGGCGACGAGGCGGGCCGCCCGCCGGAGGTCCGGCAGGCGCGCGTTCGTGCAGGAGCCGAGGAACGCCACGTCGATGGGGTAGCCCGCCATCGTCTCGCCGGGTTCGACGCCCATGTGTTCCTGGGCTCGGCGAGCGGTGTCGCGTTTGTCCTCGGGCAGGTCCGCGGGGTCGGGAATCGGTTCGGTGATGCCGACGCCCTGTCCGGGCGTGGTGCCCCACGTCACCATCGGTTCGAGCGCGTCGCCGTCGATGACCACCTCGTCGTCGAACTGGGCGTCGTCGTCCGAGGCGATGGACTCCCAGTAGGGCTTCAGTCGCTCGAACTTCTCGGGGTCGTCGCGGAACGCGTCGGTCTCTCGGAGCCACTCGAAGGTGGTCTCGTCGGGGTTGACGTACCCGGCACGAGCGCCGCCCTCGATGGACATGTTGCAGATGGACATCCGACCTTCCACGTCCAGACTCTCGATGGCCTCTCCGGCGTACTCGTAGACGTAGCCGACGCCGCCGTCGGTGCCCAACTCCCGGATTATCTGGAGAATCACGTCCTTGGCCTCCACGCAGTCGCCCAACTCGCCGGTGACGCGGATGCGTCGGACCTTCTTCTTCTCCATCGCCACGGTGCCGGTCGCCAGCACGTCCCGAATCTGGGAGGTGCCGATGCCGAACGCGAGCGCGCCGAACGCGCCGTGGGTCGAGGTGTGGCTATCGCCACAGACTACCGTCATTCCGGGTTGGGTCAGGCCCTGCTCCGGACCGATGACGTGGACGATGCCCTGATTCCCGGTGTCGGGGTGGGAGAAGTCGATGCCCGCCTCCCGGACGTTCTCCTCCAACTCGGCCATCATCTCCTCGGCCGCGCCCTCGTAGGGCCGGTCGCGGTCGGCGGTCGGGACGATGTGGTCCACGGTGGCGTGGGTGCGCTCGGGGTAGGCCACGTCGAGGTCGCGCTCCCGCAACATCCCGAACGCTTGGGGACTCGTGACCTCGTGGACGAGGTGGAGACCCACAAACAACTGGTCCTGCCCGGTCGGGAGTTCGGTCACCTTGTGGCGGTCCCAGACCTTGTCGTAGAGGGTGCGCTCGCTCACGCGAACCGCCTCCCGGTGGTCGCGCCGGTCGCAGTGATCGGAGACGGTACGCCGCTGGTAGTTATCGGACTCCTTCGTGTTTCTTTTGTCATTGTATATGTTTTCTTAACGTTGGCATAGATGGTCGAGGACGGTACGAACGCCGGAGCGGCGGTCTGCTCGCGGACCGCCGCTCCGGACCGTTCATCCTCCGTCGCGGCGGCCCGTACGCGCGCCACGGCTCTGCACCACCCGCTACGCGTTTCGCCGTCGGAAAAATCCGTACGTACGTCCATCGCTATTCTTCGGATTCGACGGGTTCGCGCTCGCCGCCGCGCTCGAAGACGCGGTCCGCGCCCTCCCCGTAGGGCGGCGTGTGCGCCACGTCTTTCATCCGGTCGGCGCGCGATTCCTCGTCGTCCTCCTCGCGGGCGTCGGCGTCGTAGGCCTCGCGCTCTCCTCCGTCCGCGGCCACGACCGGTCCGCGCTGGAACGGTCGGTTGACGGTGCCGCGGGCGGCGTGGGGATGGGTGTGACTCACGTCGCGCATCGGCGTTTCGTCGTCGGTGTCGTCGGTCGGTGTCGAGTCGTCTCGGGTCTGTGTGTGTCGGTTCATTGTCAGTCGTCTGCTCGCACTTTCTCGGATTCGCTGTCGTTCTCGCTCGATTCCGCTTCGGTCTCCGTCTCGTCCGCCCACGCGAACAGGTCGCGCAGGCGCTCGCCCACGTCCTCTATCTCGTGGTTCTTCTCGGCGATGCGGCGCTGGCGGTAGGAGGGCCGACCGGCCTGATTCTCGGTGACCCACTCGCGGGCGAACTCGCCGTTCTGGACCTGCTCCAGTACCTCCTGCATGTTCTCGCGGGCGTGGTCGTCCACGACTACCTCGCCGCGGGTCAGTCCGCCGTACTCGGCGGTGTCGGATACCGAGTCCCACATCGCGCCGAGTCCGCCCTCGTACATCAGGTCCACGATGAGCTTCATCTCGTTCAGGCACTCGAAGTAGGCCATCTCGGGGCTGTAGCCCGCGTCCACGAGCGTCTCGTATCCGGCCTTGATGAGTTCCGCGACGCCGCCACAGAGGACGGCCTGCTCGCCGAACAGGTCGGTCTCGGTCTCCTCGCGGAACGTGGTTTCGACCACGCCTGCGCGCGTGCAGCCGATGGCCTTCCCGTAGGCCAGCGCCTGCTCTTTCGCGTTGCCAGTTGCGTCCTGATAGACTGCGAGCAGGCCCGGCGTGCCCTCGCCGCTCTGGTAGTTGCGCCGGACGAGGTGGCCCGGCGACTTGGGCGCTATCATCGTCACGTCCACGTCGTCGGCCGGTTCTATCTGGCCGTAGTGGACGTTGAACCCGTGGGCGAACTGGAGCGTGTCGCCCGCGTCGAGTTCCGACTCGATGTCGGCGTAGACGCTCGGTTGCACCGTGTCGGGGACCAGCACGGAGACGATGGAGGCCTCGCTGGCGGCCTCGACCGGGGTCGCTACTCGGAGGCCGTCGTCCTCGGCGGCCGCCCGCGAGGAGGAGTCCTCGCGCAGGCCGACGATGACGTCCACCCCGCTGTCCGCGAGGTTCTGGGCGTGAGCGTGGCCCTGACTCCCGTAGCCGAGTACGGCCACGGTCTCGTCGTCGATGTGCGAACTGTCGGCGTCGTCGTCGTAGTAAATCTCGGTGTCGAATTCCTCAGTCATCGTATGTTCCTGTCTGGGTTTCCGCTGATTCTGATTCTTGCTCGGACTCCTTCGCGTGGCCCGGCTCCTCGCCGGGCGTGGTCGGGGTGTCGCCCCGCGCTAGCGCGGTCTGGCCGGTCCGGGCTATCTCGATGATGCCGAACTGCCGGAACGCGTCGATGGCGTCGTCTATCTTCTGCTGGTCGCCGGTGATCTGGACCGTGATGGTCCGCGGTCCGGCGTCCAGCGTCCGGCCCTCGTACATCTCGGTGATGGCCTGAACCTTGTCCGGCTCCTCGCCCCGGACCTTCAGGACGACGAGTTCGGCCCGAACCGCGTCGTCGTCCAACTCGCCGACCTGAATCACGGGCTTGAGTTTCGCCAGTTGCTTCTTCACCTGGTCGATGCCGGGGTCGGTCTCCTCGACGACCAGCGTGATGCGGGCGTGGCCTTCCACCGTGGTCGGGCCGACGGTCAGGCTCTCGATGTTGAACTGCCGCCGGGAGAACAGTCCGGAGACCCGCGAGAGGACGCCGGGTTCGTGTTCGACCAGCGCCGAGACGACCGCGGACCGGTACTCGGGTTCGGCCTCGGCCTCGGGGTCGATTCGGATTCCCTTGGCGTTGCGCCGCCCGGACGGGTGTGGCCGCTCGTCGGGCGACGGTCCCGGCATCCCGTTCCGGGGAACCTCGGGGTGAGGTTCGGTCCCCGGATTCGAGTCGGTCCCCTCGTCGGGCGCGTCCTCGCTGCTCATAGCTGGTCCTCCGAGAGCGCGAACTTCCCGTTGGCTCCGCCGCTGGGCACCATCGGATAGACGTTCTCCGCCGGGTCGATGTGGAAGTCGATGACCGCCGGACCGTCGTAGTTCAGCGCCGCTTCGACGGCGTCGGCGACCTCGTCGTAGTCGTCCACGCGCAGGCCCTTCGCGCCGAACGCCTCGGCCATCTTGTCGAACTCGGGGCACCAGTCGTAGTCGGCGGCCATCTGTCGCCCCTCGAAGAAGGCGTCCTGCCACTGGCGGACCATCCCGATGTAGCGGTTGTTGAGGACCGCGACCGTGATGTCGAGGTTCTCCCGAACCGCCACGGAGATCTCCTGCATCGTCATCAAAAACGACCCGTCGCCGTCGAAGCAGACGACCTGCTGGTCGTCGTCGGCCGCGATTCGCGCGCCGACGGCGGCCGGCACGCCGTAGCCCATCGTGCCCAGTCCGTGCGAGGAGACCCACGTCCGGGGACTCTTGTACGTCCAGAACTGGGCGGCCCACATCTGGTGCTGGCCGACGCCGGTGGTGACGATGGCGTCGTCGTCGGTCGCCTCGTCGAACGCCTCCACCACGAACTGCGGCTTGAGCGGTTCGTCCTCGGGCGTGGCGTAGGCCAGCGGGTACTCGTCCTTCCACGACTGGCACTGCTCGCGCCACTCGCGGGTCCGGGGCGAGCGGTCCATCTCGGCCGACAGGCGCTCGATGGCGGTGCCCGCGTCGCCGACGACGGGGTAGTCGGCGTGGACGTTCTTCGATATCTCTGCGGGGTCGATGTCCACGTGGACGACCTCGGCCTCGGGCGCGAACGTCTCGACGCCGCCCGTGAGTCGGTCGTCGAACCGGGTCCCGACCGCGATGAGGCAGTCGGTGTGCGTGATGGCCATGTTGGCGTAGCCGGTGCCGTGCATCCCGGCCCACGACAGGCAGAGTTCGTGGTCCTCGGGCATCGACCCGATGGCGGGCATCGTCGTCGCCACCGGGATGCCGTGGTCGATGGCGAACCCGCGTGCCTCCTGACAGGCGTCGCTCTTGACGACGCCGCCGCCGAACAGGAGCAGGGGCTTCTCTGCGCGCTCGACGGCGCGGGCCGCGACCGCGACCTGCTCGTCGTCGGGGTCCTCCTCGACCGAGTACGTCTCGGGCGTCTCGGCCGGGCCGGGGTCGCTGTCGGTCTCGGCGAGCGTCGTGTCCTTCGGCAGGTCCACGAGCGTCGGGCCGGGCCGCCCCTCCGCGGAGAGCGCGAACGCCTCGCCCACGGTGTCGCCCACCGTGTCCGGGTCGCCCGCGAAGTAGTTGTGCTTCGTGATGGGCGCGGTGACGCCGGTCGTGTCGGTCTCCTGAAAGGCGTCGGAGCCGACCATCTGAGAGGGAACCTGTCCGGTCAACGCGAGCATCGCGTCCGAGTCCATGTCGGCGTCCGCGATTCCCGTGACCAGATTCGTCGCGCCCGGTCCGGACGTGGCGAGACAGACGCCGGGGTCGCCCGAGACCACGCCGTAGGCGTCGGCGGCGTGGGCCGCACCCTGCTCGTGGGCCATCGTGACGTGAGTCAGCTCGGAGTCGTACAGCGCGTCGTAGACGGGCATGATGGCACCGCCCTGCACGCCGAACAGCGTCTCGGCTCCGGCGTCTTCGAGCGCGGCGACGACCGCCTCCGCACCGGTTTCGACGCCGGTGTCGGCCGGCGACTCGGTGCCGGTCGCCGCGGTCTCTCCCGCGGCGTCGGCGCTTCGGTCGGTCGTCTCCCCGGTCTCGTCGGCGGCCTCCGCCGGGTCGGTTTCCTCCGTCTGGTCGGTCGTCGGGGTCGCGCGTTCACTCACGCCGATCGTCCTCCCGCGTTATCGGTCGATACCTCGCTGTCGGTGCTGTCGTGTTCTGCGTCGTTCGATTCGGTGTCACTGGTGGTCGAGCGCGTGCTGGTCGGTCTGAAAACGGTGCAGAGTTTCGGGTCGGAGAAGTGATGTTGTAGGGGCTCAAGCCCCTACAATAATCGCGCGCTCGACAGTCCCACTGACCGGGGACCGCACGCTCGCGCGGAACTGCGCGAGCGTGCGGCGAGACGCGAGGCGTCCCGTTCCGGTTGCAGGCGGTGACTGTCCCATCTGTACTGGGAACGTACCGACTCCGACGTTGATAACCCTTTCCCGAAGTGCAACCATTGCGCGAAGTTCGCGTGACTGTCACACTCGCGGTGCGCCGGCGTCTCGCAGGACCGCGCTGACGTCTCGCAATACGAGACGCCAGCGCGCGAACGCACGCCGTACTGCGAGACGCACACGCCGAACTCGCCGCGCGCGGCTGGCGAGACGGGGCGAATCCGGGCGCGGTCATCAGGCTCGGACCTCCCGCTCTTCCTCGGCGACGCCGACCTCGCGGGCGAACCGCTCCAAGTCGGCGGCCGTGACGCGGTTCTTCTCCGCGCCGTAGTCCTTGACTCGGCGAGTCACCTCTCGGACCTCGCGGTCGGTCGGCTCGAACCCGCGGTCCTCCAGTCGCTTGCGGACCGAGTTCGCGCCGGTGTGCTTGCCCAGTACGAACTCGCGCTCGGCACCGACCATCTCGGGCGTCATGACCCCCGGCTCGAAGGTGTCGGAGTTCTCGATGACGCCCGCGGCGTGGATGCCCGACTCGTGGGCGAACGCGTTGTCGCCCGTGATGGGCTTGTTCGCCGGGACCGGAACGTCGCTGTACTCCTCGACCGTCCGGGAGGTCTCGACGATGCCGGTCGTGTCGATGCCGGTATCGACGCCGTACACCGATTCGACCGTCATTACTACCTCCTCGTAGGCGGCGTTGCCGGCGCGCTCGCCGATGCCGTTGACCGAGACCTGCGCTTGGTCCGCGCCGGCCTCGAACCCGGCGACGGCGTTGGCCGCGGCCATCCCGAAGTCGTCGTGGGTGTGGACGTCGATTCTGGCGTCGGTCCAGCTATCGACCTTGCTCACGAGGTCGGCGAACCGCGTCGGGGTCGCCACGCCGCAGGTGTCGGGGATGTTTATCCAATCGACGCCGACCTCGGAGACCGCCTCGACGACCTCTCGTAGGTACTCCTCGTCGGTCCGGGTGGCGTCCATCGGGGAGAACATCGCCGTTGCGCCCGCCTCGTTCACGCGCTCGACCGCGCTCACCGAGCGTTCCACGACCTCCTCGCGAGTGGCGTGCATCGAATCCTCGATCTGCACGTCGCTGGTCGAAGCGAAGACGTGGACCATCTCGACGCCGGAGTCGATGGCGGCCTCCACGTCTTTCTCGACTACGCGCGCCAGTCCGCAGGTGGTCGCGGACGTGCTGGCGGCGACGTCGCTGACCGCCTCGAACTCGGCCTCGGAATTGACCGGGAATCCGGCCTCGATGACGTGGGTGCCCATCTCGTCCAGCGCGGCCGCGATGGCGCGCTTCTCGTCGTAGGAGAAGGACGTACGGGGTGCCTGTTCGCCGTCGCGCAGGGTCGTGTCGAAGACCCGCGCGGACTCGAATTCGCCGTTAGTTTTCAACGTGCCGTCGAAGAACTCGACCCGCCCGACTGGTATCGGACGAGTGCATGTCGTTGTCAGACATCGTACTCGGTGATGGGAGCCTTCTCCTATTTAAGCGTACCGCTGCGACAGGTCGGTTAGCTCGGCCGACACGACCGTCAGGGGGTGACCGAGAGCGAAATCGCCCGACTGAAACGTCCTGTAATCGTCGGGAGGTCCTTATTTCACCTTATACTCTATTCAATGACGTGATTTCCATACGCCTCTCGAACCGTTGATTTTCAAAGTATCGGGCGGAGATATTCTCGGGCGCGGTTCGGCCACCGAAACGGTAGTCGGTCGGGGCGGTCGGAACAGCGACGCCGGGCGAGTCGCACCGACCGGCGGGACGGCCGAAACGACGTGAGACCGCGCGTGAGTCGTCCACGGACGCGTTGCCACCGCCAGAACAGTAAGAAGGCTGGCGACCGTACGTGAGAACGATGACGAGCCAAGAGGTCACGGACCTGCTCAAGAAGGCGTACAGCGACGAAATCGAGACTGTGATGAACTACCTCACCAACTCCATCGTCCTCGAGGGCGTGAGCGCCGAGGAGGTCAAGGAGAGTCTCGAAACCGACATTCAGGAGGAACTCAACCACGCCGAGATGCTGGGCCAGCGACTCAAGCAACTCGACGAGCGCCCGCCCGCCTCCTACGACTTCGAGGCCCACCAAGAGAGCCTCCAGCCGCCGGAGAACAGCACGGACGTCCTCTCGGTCATCGAAGGCGTCCTCGACGCCGAGGAGGACGCCATCGAGACGTACCGGTCGCTCATCAAGGCCGCGGGCGACGACGACCCCGTGACCGAGGACATCGCCGTCACCATCCTCGCCGACGAGGAGGCCCACCGGACCGAGTTCCGCGGGTTCAAGCGCGAGTACGACGAGTAGCGTCGTCCGTGACGACGACTAGCGTCGTCGTTCGTCACGACGATACGGTCGCGGCGACGGTGGGTGGTAGTCGTCCGACGACGCCGAGCCGTCACGCGCTTTTAGTCCGCCACCACCCTTTAGTCAATCGGCAACAGTTCACATTCTATGAGTGGGCCGGAGTCGCTACGTTGGCCATCGTTCGCACACGTAGTTCGGGGGAGACATCTATTCGCCTCCCAGGGAATACAAAATTTTATTTTCACCCCTTCTGTGGTATGAGACGAGATGTCACTCCAGCGGGCGCGGTTTCGCGGGGACTGTTCGACCCACGAGTTTCAGGAGGTGTTGAAACGGCTCAAGCACGACGGGTGCAATCTTCTCGTCACCGGTGCCGTCTCCGAGGACGTGACGGTCCAGGCGACACAGACGCTGCTCGGCGCACCGGACGCCGAGCGCAAACGGGTCATCGCTCTGGCCGACCCCAGCGCCGAGAGCGCCTACGAGCGACTCCCGCCGGGCGTCGAGTCCGACGACCCGGACGTGTGGATAATCGACCAAGACGCCTGCCAGCGCTCGGTCCCGAAAGCCGCCGAGAGCGCCACGGCGTCGCTCCCCTCCGAGGGGACCGACCGGAGCGCGCTCGGCCGACTGCGCGAGGAGGTCGTCGTCGCAATCGACTTCTTCGCGGACGCCGACGGCGGACTCGACCCCTCGGAACTCCGCCTGTCGGTGTCGTCGCTCGGGCGCATGGCACACGAACACGACCCGGACCGAATCGCCCGATTCGTGCGCTCGGTCTCGGCGATGGTCAAAGGGGTACACGGGATGGCCCACTACCACCTCCCACGCCCGGACGACGACGAGGTGGTCGAACAGCTCGGACCGCTGTTCGACGCCCGCATCGAACTCCGGAAACGCGACGGTCTCCCGACCGAGCAGCGGTGGCACGTCCCCCAGCACGACCAGACGACCGAGTGGGTGCGCCTCTAAGGTGATTCATGGACCCGACGTTCACGGTACGCACTGACTACACGGCCGTCGAGATAGCAGACCCCATCGAGAACGCCCGCTTCGAGCTCTACACCGCTTCGCCCGTCGAACCGTCGCCCGTCCCGACCGACGAGTTCTACTTCCCCGTCGATTCCGCGATAGCAGTCGAGAGCAGCGCCGTCGACGTGCCGAAACTCGCCAACGTCCTCGTCCGCACCCAGTCGGGCGAACTCGTCGCCGACAACGCCGACCACGCGGACCGGTCGCTCGACCACGGCGCGTACGTCCTCGAACTCAGTACCGCGCCGATGAAGCTCTACCTCTCGGTCGAGAGTTCGCTGGAGGTGCGCCACGGCGAGGCGACCGTCACCGTCGATTTCGGCGACGAGACGGTGGTCGGGGTCGGCGCGCGCTCGTTCCACGACCGGCCCGCCGGCACCGTCACGACCACGCCCGACCCAGTGGGCACGATGGACGCGGTGTCCCTGTTCGGGTCGGCACTCAAGACGACCAGCCCCGAACGCTCGTTTCCGACGTTGCGGGGCCACCCGCCGCTCGTGGAGTTGGGCGACGAG
The DNA here is from genome assembly GCF_023238445.1 of Halorussus gelatinilyticus. Classification (GTDB taxonomy): domain Archaea; phylum Halobacteriota; class Halobacteria; order Halobacteriales; family Haladaptataceae; genus Halorussus; species Halorussus gelatinilyticus. The sequence continues at coordinate 3,389,470 of NZ_CP096658.1, forward strand.
TTCGACGCGCCCGAGGGCATCGCTCGTCCGGACACCGGGGTCCGCCTCGAACTCCCGGCCGACTACCGGCACGTCTACCCCGCGGCGTCGCTGGCGTACTACCTCGGCGCGGAGGTGGTCCCGGCCGACCACCCGAGGCTCGTCACGGACGCCGGCTTCGAGTACGACCTCGACGGGCCGCGGGGCTACGAAACGACCGTCGGGCGCGTCCTCCGCCAGACGTTCCTCTTCGACTGCGTGACCCGGACCGAGGGCTACTACGACGTTGACCTCCACGAGCGCGAGGCGGTCGAACCGGAGGTCGAACTGGACTTCGCGGCGCTCTACGACCGGCCGCTGGCCGAGCGACTCGACGCGTACCTCTCGGTGCCCTTCGAGTCGGTTGCCGACCACGTGCCCGACTGGAGCCTGACGACCGACGTGATGGCGACTCCGAACAACGCCGAGGTGTTGCCGTTCGTCGCCGCCGACCTCGCGCTCGTCCGGTGTCCGAGCGACCCGACCGGCGCGTCGGTGAGTCCCACGCCGGAACCGCTCGGCGAGTTCTTCCGGAACGACCCGGACGGCGACGCGGTCGCCGAGTCAGCGGTTGGCGCGAACAAGGCGACCGCCTTGTTCGCGCCGACCGCCCTAGGCGACGACTTCACCAGAAGCACGACCGACGAGAGCGGGTCCGCCGTCACGCAGGGCGAGATTTTCAACCCGGAACCGGTCGAGACGGTCGAACACGCGTGGATCGGCGAGGGGTTCCCGGTCGGCGCGAACAAGGCGACCGTCGAGTCCTATCGGCGGCGCGTCCGGCAGTCGGCTCCCGACAAGACCACCATCGAGATTCACGTCGTCTGCAACGACGAACGCATGCAAGCGGAAGGCGTCGTCGAGGAGTTCTACGGCCCGCGGGAACTGCTCCAGTTCGACGTGTCGGTCCACAACGAACTCACGACCGACGAACTCCGGGACCTGCTGGCCCAACCCGCCGACTTCCTCCACTACATCGGCCACGTGGACGGCGACGGGATGCGGTGTCCGGACGGCCACTTGGACGCCCGGACGCTCTCGGAGGTGAACGTCAAGGCGTTCGTCCTCAACGCCTGCCGGTCGTACGCGCAGGGCGAGGCGCTGGTCGAAGCCGGAAGCTACGGCGGGGTCGTGACGCTCGCGGAGATCGCCAACAGCGTCGCCACCGACATCGGCCAGACGCTGGCGCGACTCCTCAACTGCGGGTTCCCGCTCCGGGTCGCGCTCGCGGTCGTGAAAGACGCCATCGGCCCGGCGTACCAGTACACGACGGTCGGCGATGGAAACCTGACGCTGTGTCAAAGCGAGAGCGGTTGTCCGCTCCATCTCAAAATCGAGCAGGTCTGCGAGGACGAGTTCGAAGCCAACGTTCGTGCGTACTCGTCTCCGGGGTACGAACTCGGTTCGATATATTTCCCGATCATCGGGCAGAACTCGGTTCACCAACTCGTCTCCGCGGCGGACACGTCGCTCCGGGTTACGAGGTCCGAACTGGACGACTATTTCGAGCGTGAAGTTATGCCGGTCAATTACGAAGGGAATCTCTACTGGACCGACGAACTAGCCGGAGCGGACCTATAACCTACGGTCCACTGTAGGCGCTTGCACCGTTCGCGGCCACGTTCCCGGCCTGCATCAACAGCAAGCAGACCGTGAATAGTGCGCCCATCGTTCGCGGGTGCGATTCGAGGAACTCCGCCATCCGTTTCCGCGTCGTAGTTTGTGCCATGACCACTCTTCACAATGACGCCAGCATATTTCAATCTGTTTAAAGGATGCTAATAGGAAGATTCTTGAAATAGATTTCGAACATTTATTTAAAATGCTCGATTTCCGAACGCCCGTCGGGGGGCAAGGATTTTGGCGGGGGAGTGAGAGCGAGCGCGTATGACAAGTGGTTTCGACCTCGACCTCCAGACGGTCGAGCAGGAGATAGCGGACGGCGACGACGACACCGAGGGGACCGACCGGCGTATCGTCCTCGGCGAACTGGACGGGACGACCGACGAGCGCGAGTGGTTCGAGGTCATCGACCGCGGCAACGTCCTCGTCCTCGCGGTCGAAGGCGACCTCCCCGAGCTGGCGGCCGACCTCGCGCCGCGGGTGAAAGAACGCGGCGGAAGTCTGATCCACTTCCGGAAGTTCCTCATCGTGACGCCCAACGACGTGAGCGTGGACACCGACCGACTCTGAGCGACGGGCCCCGACACGACGATTCGGCGTCGTAGCCAGCACCGCAACCGCGGGCCTCACGCTTCCCCAGCATTGGCGACCGCGGACGCGGCCGCCCTCGCGCGGTGAGCGAGTCGTCTCGCTGTGTTCAGCGAGACGACGTGCCCACGCGACCGATGGTCGAGTTCTCCTTTCGTCGCGAACGTCGAGGTCAGAGAGCGCGACCGATTCGTCCCGGACGGAGCCTCGAAACCGGCCGCGGAGCCACTGCTACTGGAACGTCAGGTAGTGACCATCCGGGTCGCGGACGCGGATCCCGCCGTCCACCTCGCCGACCGCGCAGGCCGCGTCGCGGACCGCGTCGGCTGCGGCCGCCGGGTCGTCGGCCGCGAACCCCACGTCGGCGTGGAGACCGCCGCGCGCGTCCGCGATGCCGAGGTGGGGCTCCCAGAGTTCCAAATCCACCGGCCCGCCGAGTCGGACGCGGCGTCGCTGGTCGCCGCGGTCCACGACCTCGAACCCGAGCGACCGGTAGAACGATTCGGCGCGCGCGAGGTCCTCGACCTCCAACACGATTTCGAAGACGTCGGTGATGGCCGCTTCGCCGTCGCCGACGCCGCCGATTTCGACGCAGTTGCCGTCCGGGTCGTAGAAGTACAGCGACTTCGCGCCGCCGAAGTCGAACTCCGCGAGGTCGAACGACTCCGCGAGGCGGTCGTACCACTCGTCGTAGCGGTCGGGCGGCGTGGCGAACGCGTAATGGGTGTGGACTCCGCCGCGGGGGACCGTGCCCGGTTCCCGGAGAACGAGGTTCGCCGCGCCCGCGTCGAGGACGACTTCGCCGTCGCCCTCGCTGACCATCGACAGGTCGAGGTGCGTCGTGTAGAACTCGCGGGCGCGGTCGAGATACTTCGCTTCGAGCGCCAGCCAGCGCAACCCCGAGAGCATGGCTTCGTGGTACGCACGCCCGGCGCTTAAAGCCTCGCTGGCCGGACCGCGTAGCCGGACGGACGCCGCGATAGCCGACGCGACGCGTACAGGAGGGTTTTGGGGATTCGGTTCGTACGTCCGACCATGCCGCTGAAGAAGTCACAGCCCGCGACGGAGTACGAGGAGATAGACCGGTGGGACGAGGGCGTCGGGTGGATCGCCCACCCTAACGAGACGATGTTGCGGGCCAGCCACGCGCTCGACACGGCGGCGGGCGTCTGGGTGGTGGACCCCGTGGACGCACAGGGCGTGGACGACCTGTTCGCGGAGTTCGGCGACGTGGCGGGCGTCGTCGTCCTGCTGAACCGCCACTACCGGGACGCCGACGAAATCGCCCGCCGTCACGACGTGCCGGTGTACGTCCCCGCGTGGTTCGACCGCGTGCCCGAGATGGCGGCCGACCTCCGACGCTTCGACACGACGCTACCGGACACCGACTACAGGCTGTTGAAGGTCACCGACACGTTCGGCTGGGAGGAGGCGGCCCTCTACGACGACGAAGCGGGGACGCTGGTCGTCTCAGAGAGCGTCGGCAACGCGCCCTACTTCACGACTCCCGGCGAGCGTCTCGGCGTCCATCCGATGATGCGACTCACGCCGCCGTCGGCGCTGAAGGGGCTTCGGCCCGAGCGCGTGGTGGTCGGGCACGGACGCGGTGCGCTGGACGACGCGACGCGTGCGCTCGACGACGCGCTCGGCGGCGCGCGACGGAAGTCGCCGAAACTCTTCGCCGAGAACCTGCGCATGGTGTTGCGTCGCTGACCGGAGCGGTTTCCGAGTGACCGATTTAGCCGATAAATTTTTGCGAGTTCCCCTCTAGTGTCTAAAACATGCGTTCTCTCCGAGGGGAAAAGCCGAGTGAGAAAATACAGGGGGTGTGGCCGTGACACTGTCGTTCGAGGCCGCACCGGAGCGGACCGGCCTCGAAATCCGGGACCGAATCGAACGCCGAACCTACACCATCGGAACGTCGGAGTCGGTCTCGCCGACGCCGACGGACGCCGACGAGTTTCGGTTCCCGGTAGACGACGCGGTCGCTCTCACGACCGAGACGGTCACGCTTCCGACGTTCGTCGCCGCTTACGTCCGGGACGAAGCGGGTCGGATGCTGCTCGAAGTCGGGAGCGAGACCGACCGTCGGCTTCCGGCGGGACGCTACAGCGTCGAGTTGTGCGCGCCGATGAAACTCTACCTCGCCGTCGAGGGACCGATGAGAGTGACGGCGACCGCCGACGGGATTCGGTTCGAATTCGACTCGGCGACGACGGTCGGGGTCGGTGCGCGCTCTCACCACGAGCGTCCGGCCGCGACCGTCACGACGACCGAGGACCCCCGCGACGTGATGGCCGCGCTCTCGACGCTCGGGTCGGCGCTCAAGACGACCAGCCCCGAGCGGAGCTTTCCGACGTTGCGGGGCCACCCGCCGCTCGTGGAGTTGGGCGACGAGCTGTCGATTCCCGACGGTCTCGACGTGCCGGAGACCGGCGTCCGAATCGAGCTGCCGCCCGAGCGCGGCCGGGCCTACGTAGCCGCGCCACTGGCGTTCTACCTCGGCGCGGAGTTGGTGCCCGTCGAGGACGCGAGCGCGCCCCGCATCGTCGCCGACGCGAACGCCTCCTCGGAGACGTTCGCGTACGACCTCGACGGACCGAAGGGGTTCGAGGAGGAAGTCGCCAGAGTCCTCAAGCAGACGTTCCTGCTCGACTGCGTGACCCGGACGGAGGGCTACTACCCCGTCCAGCTCCACGAGCGCGAGGAAATCGAATCGGAGGTCGGACTCGACTTCGCGGCCCTCTACGACCGGTCGCTCGCCGAGCGGTTGGAAGCGTACCTCTCGGTCCCCTTCGAGGTGGTCGAGGACCAGATTCCGACGTGGAAACTGACGACGCACGTCGAACCGACGCCCGAGAACGTCGCTACCGTGCCGTTTCTGGTGGACGACCTCGCGGTCATCCGGACGCCCGCGGCCCGACGGACGACCCGGCGCGCGACCGCCACGTCCGGGGAACTCGTCCGCGACGGCGACTTCACGCGGAGTTCCTCGGGGTCGAGCGACGCGCGTCCGGTGGTCGAACCCGAGGGAACCGACTCGGTCGAGCAGGCGTGGATCGGCGACCGCGCGCCGGTGGACGCCAGCAAGGCGACCCCGACCGCGTTCCGGAATCGGTTGAAGCAGGAGACCGAGGCCGAGGACATCGAGATTTCGGTCGTCTGCAACGACACCGCCATGGACGAGGAGCGCGACATCGCCGCGGAGGTGTACGGGTCGCGCGAGAACCTGCCGTTCGACGTGACCGTCCACCGCGACCTGCGGACCGACGAACTCCGCGAGGTGTTGGCCGAGGAGACGGCGTTCCTCCACTACATCGGCCACATCGACGGTTCGGGGTTCGAGTGCGCGGACGGGCACCTCGACGCCGCGGAGTTGGACTCGGTGGGTGCGGAGGCGTTCGTGCTGAACGCCTGTCAGTCCTACGAGCAGGGGATGGAACTCATCGACGCCGGGAGCGTCGGCGGCGTCGTGACGTTGAGCGACGTAATCAACAGTGGTGCGGTCCGGGTCGGCAAGACGATGGTCCGCCTGCTGAACCGCGGGTTCCCGCTCCGGGCCGCGCTCGCTATCGCCCGAGACCGGAGCATCGTCGGCGACCAGTACATCGTCGTCGGCGACGGGAACGTCGACGTGGTCCAGACCGAGAGCAACGTGGCGATGCTCTGCGTCGTCGAGACCGGCGACGACGAGGCGACCGACGGGTTCGACGTGACCCTCAAGAGCTATCCGTCGGGGCAGGGCGGAATGGGTGGCTTCTTTGCGTCTCAGTTCGGCGATTCCGATCGCTATCATTTGACCTCCGGAAAACACGGACCCTACTCGATGACGAAGGAGGAACTCCGGAAGACGCTGGCGCTGGAGAACATTCCGATGGAAGTGGACGGCGAATTCACCTGGAGTAACGAATTCGACGTGGACAGACTCTAATTCTACGGTCCGTAGCAGGCCCTCGCAACTCCTGCCGATGCGTTTCCGGCCTGCGTCAGCAGCAGTAGCATCGTGAACAGGACACCCATTTTCCGGGGATTCTCTGCGAGGTACGTAGTGAGCTTCGATTCCGACATTACATGTATCGATAATAGCTATGGTAATATAAAATATTCTATATTTTTCAAGACATGAAATCGTCTGACGTAAGTCCGACGGACGTCTTGCACACTGAAAGGCGTTGTCACTCACCGCGGTACTGTCCGGGGAGTAGAGACTGTTGGGGCAGGAGATACTGTCGGGGCAGCATAGTTATACGCGGACGGGCCAAAAGGAGATGTGATGTACGTAACTCGGGGGCTGGTGGACGTGTTACTGGGTTTCGCGGCCGAGGCCGAACCCGAGGAGTTGACCGTCTCTCTCGCGGTCACGCCCGCCGGCCAGTTGGACGGCACAGAGGACCTACCGCCCGACGCGCCGGTGTTCACGCACTTCTACCCGCCGGACGCCGGCAAGTCGATCACGGCCGTCTTCGGCGTGGACCTGTCGGTTCCGGCGGGACAGACGCAGGGCCGGTTCATCGCCCACCCGAAGGGGAACCTCGAAGTGAACGAGACCGACGACCTCCACGAGGCGATTCTGGTCGCAGTGCCGCCGTGGGACGAGTCGTCGGTGGCGGCGTTCGACCGCTCGGGCCGCAAGCAACCGCTGGAGGTTCTGGACGCCCAACCCCCGACCGAATCGCTGTCGTAGCGACGCCGGCGGGCCTACTCGAGGTAGCCGAGTTCTCGGAGTTGGCCGGTTATCTCCTCGAACTCGGACTCGGTTAGGTGACCCTCTTTCTGGTGCTGGATGACGATGCTCCGGAGCAGGAAGCGCACGAGGTCGCTGGTGCTGGAGAAACTGGTGCCTTCGATGGTCTCGTCCACGCGGTCCGCGAGGTCCTTCGGAATCGAGACGGTGGTGTACTCGGTCATGGGGGCTACTGGGGCCGCGCGTGGGAAAACCGTTGTCCTCTGGTCGGTCGTCGGTCCGCCGACGCGTGCAACGCTACAGTCACTCGAAGGACTCACATACCCATGTCGTCGGCGTCCTCGGGCACCGGCAGGTCGTGGGGCGAGACGCCGAGCAGTTCCGCGGCGTGGTCCAGCGCCATGTCGAACCCGTAGTAGCGTTCCAGTTCGTCGCCGTCGGCGGTCGGCCGGACCTTCAGCATGGCGTAGCCCTCGACGTTCTGCGCGACGGCGGCCGTTGAGCGCTCGGACTCGAATTCGAGGACGCGCTCGTCGTCGGTCTCGCGGTAACGCGCGGTGATGCCGTTCGCCGTGGTCTCCCGTGCGGTCATGTGCGTCGGTTCGGAGCGCCGACAGTCGAAGGTACCGATTCGCCGCGCGAGCGTCGCGGCCGACTTCGGCGAGGGAACGTATCGCTTAACTGACCACCACGAGACGATTCGAGTTACGCATGGCACAGGTTCCTGCCCGACCGCTGACCACCCTTCTCGTCGGCGCGGCGGTCCTCCTCGTCGGCTACCTCGTCAAGTATCGCGGCTGGACCTCGCTCATCGCCGGCGTCGCGCCGCTCGACGCTGAAACGCCGCTTCCCGTCTTCGTGAGCTACGTCGGCAACGTCACGCTCGTCGCGGGCGGATTCGTGGTCTGCGTCGGTCTCGCGCAGGCACTCGGCGTGCTGTCGCTCGTCCCGGGTTGGCTTCGGGGAGCGCTGTTCGTCGCCGTCGTCGTCCTCGTCGCGCCGCGGTTGAGCGTGCGAGCGACCGAGGTCTAAAAAGGGCGTGAAACGTCGCGGTCACCTCCGTCGAGCCTCAGCGTTCGGCGTCCCGACCGTCGCGCTCGGGCGTGAGAGTTCCGTGTTCGTCGATTTCGCCACGCACGATGCGCGTGCTGGAGATGATGTCGCCGTCCTCGGCCGTGACGTGGTCCACGACTTCGACCGTCAGCGGGTCGAAGCCCCGCTCTTCGCGGATTTCGTTGATGCGCTCGGCACCGTCGGTCGTCTCGGGCGAGACCACCAGCGCGTCGAACTGCGCTTCGGTGGCGATGCCCGTCGGTTCGGTCAGCTCGCGGACCTCGAACTCCCGGTCGTACTCGTCGGCGAACTCCGACAGGACCGACTCCAAGTCGGCCTTCCGCTCGTCGAACGGGCGGACGTACCGGTCCTCGTGGCGCGTCTTCGGCGCGAGTTCGTCGCTGGTCAGACCGACCGTCACGTCGCCGAGTTCGAAGGCGCGCTCGAACAGCGCGCGGTGGCCGTCGTGGACCGGGTCGAAGGTCCCGCCCAAGGCAACCCTCATACCCTCGCGAAGGGTTCCCCGCGGCTTAGTGCCTTCGGAATACCCGCCGCCCGGGCTAATTTTACTCGTCGCTCGCGCTCTCGGTCACTCCTCGTCGGTCGACCCGTCGTCTCCCATCGTCCCGTCGTCCGTCGCGCCGCCGTCTCCCGTCTCGTCGTCGCTCGCGTCATCTTCGTCCTCGACGCGGATGCTCACCGGTTCGCTCGACTCGGCGGAATAGTCGTCCAACTCCGAATCGAGGTGGTCGTCCAGATTGAACACCGTGTTGAGTTCGTCCTGAATCTGACCGACGATGCCGCCGACGAGTTCGCTCGGCGCGATGGCGGTGTACTCGTAGGGGTTGTTGCCCGCGCCCTCGCTCTCGCGCTTGCGGCGCTCGACCTTCTCCTCGTCGTGGAGTTCGGCCAGCGACTCGCGGACCGTCGAGGGATAGAGACCCGTGCCCTCTGCTATCTCCTCGCTGGTGCTGTAGGGTTCCTGCCGGAGGTAGACGTAGATTCGCGCCCGCGTCTCGGTGTCGAGTACCCACGACAGTAGGTCCACGATGCCTTGGTCGAACTGATCGACGGCGCGGTCGGCCTCCTCGCCGAGTCGCTCGCGCCCCTTCGAGAGGCGGTCCTTGTCGGTCTCGACCGACACGTCCTGTTCGACCGACAGCTCCTCGTCGCCGGCCACCTCGACGTTGACCTCTTCGGTGAGGTCGCCCTCCTCGTCCACGTCGAGTTCCTCTTCGACGGAGACGTCGTCGTCCACGTCCTCGATTTCCGCCTCCTCGACGGTGTCGTCCTCGACGTTCACGTCGATGTCTTCGTCGTCTGTGTTTTCGTCGGACATGTCCTCTCTACGAGGACACAAGCCGCGAGCGAGTAAAAAGGTTGCTTAGAGCGGTGCGCGCCGCGCTCGGAGGTCCCCGAACGTCTAGGTCGGCGACCGCGCGGTCGGTCACCGGCGTTCGAGGAGCAACGACTCGTAGAGGGCGTCCGGCCCGTCCTCGTCCCGAATCCGGCGCTGGCGGGCCGCACCGCTCTCGCCGTCGTAGAGGTCTCGGATGCCCGAGACGCCCAGTCGCTCGCACTCCCGGTCCACGACCTCGCCGAGACCGACCTCGCCCTCGCGGTCCCGGCGGATGAAGGCGGCGTCGTGGCCGTAGCGCATCGCGCGCCACTTGTTCTCGTCCAGCAGTTCCCGGCGGTGGCGATACCCCGTCTCGCCGTCCTCCCACCGCTCGGCCAAGTCCTCAACCAGCGCGTGGGTGTACTCCACGAACGCCATCACGCGGTCGGGGTCGGCCTGCCCGTCGGGCGTCCGGACCTCGACGGTTCCGAGACCGGTGTGAGGGCGCACGTCGTACCAGAGTTCCCCGCGGTCGGCGATGGAGTCGGAGCGAAGCATCGTCTCCTCGAAGGCCGCGAAGTCCTCGTAGGAGTCGAAGCAGGTCGGCATCCCGGTGTTCGGCAGCGCCTCGAAAATCTTCGCGCGGGCCGACTGGAGACCGGTGTCGAAGCCGTTCCAGTACGGCGAGTTCGCCGAGAGCGCGAGCATCACCGGGAGGTACCACCGAATTTCGTTGGCTATCCAGACCGCCTTGTCGGCGTCGTCCACGCCGACGTGGACGTGCAGCCCCGCGGTCGTGTTCCGGTGCTGCGGGTACTGAATCCGGTCTAGCTGGGCACGATAGCGCTCTTTCTCGGCGTGTTCCAACTCCCGCCACCGCGCGCCGGGGTGGAGGCCCGCGCCGGCAATCCGGAATCCGGCCGCTTCGGCGTGGTCCACGAGGGCGTTGCGGACCGAGAGTAGATGCTCGCGGGCGTCCGCGAGACGCTCTATCTTCGGCGTCTGTGTCTCGACGACGCACTTGAACAGCTCGTGGTCGAGTCGTCCGTCCAACAGTTCGGGCGGGTCGCGCTGGTAGACGAGTTCGTCGGTGCCCGCGGTCGGGCGGCCGCGCTCGTCCACGACGTAGAACTCCTCCTCGATGCCCAGCGTACCCATCTCCGCGAAGCTTCCAGCCGAACCCGAGTCCATTTTTCGGAGTTTCGTAATCCGAGGTGTAAATAGTTCCGAACCCGGCAGGGCCGGGCGGTTGCGGTGTCGAAGGGCCGACCGTCCGGCGCGAGACGAGGCCGACCGACGACTCAGCGCGGCCGGGCGACCACGCCGAGGTGGTCGTCGTGGTACGGTTCGAGTCGCGCGGTCTCCAGCACCTCGTAGCCCTCCCGGAGGTCGGCCAGCGCGTCGTCGAACACCGCTTCGGGGTCGCGCGACACGTCCTCGCTCCGGGCCTTGACGGCCGCCAGCAGGCGACCGTCGTCCGCGAGGAACCGGCGGTTCTCGACCGCGACGCGGGCCTGCCCGCGGGTCGCCACGTCCTGCACGATGGCGTCCACGTCGGCCTCCACGACGTGTGCGTAGGTCTCGGGCTTACGGGCGTCCTTCAGCAGGGGAAAGAGGTTCCGGCGGTCTTCGGCGACGCCCACCAAGTCCCGCACCGGCCGGGGCGCGAACTCGACGGCGTAGGTCGGTCCCGCGAAGTCCGCGACGTGGCTGACGGTCGTCCCGCTGGCCGCACCGAGGTACAGCACTGTCTCGCCGCCCGCGAGACCCACGTCCATCCCCGACTCCATCATCGCCGCGAGTTTCGACCGCCCGGCGTCCCAACAGCGCCACCCCTCGTCGGTCGGTTCGCCGTAGACCGGTTCGCCCCGCGTCGCCAGCCGCTCTCGGCCGTCGAACGCGCGGCGCTCGACGCCCTCGGGGAGGTCGGTCCCGGACGGGCCGGTCCCGGACTGGTCGGTCATTCGTCGTCACCTCCCGACTGTTCGTCCGTTCCGTCGTCGCCCCGCCCGCGAATCTGGTCCATCCGCCGCTGGAGTTCCTCGTCGAGTTCCGGCCTGCGCTCGCCGGAGTAGTGGTCGATGCGCGCCGCGATGGTGAGTTTCCCCGCCAGCGTCCGGGCCGCCGACCCGCGCTCGTCGGGGCGCGTCCCGCGGACGAACTCGTGGGTGAAGATGACGCCGTGCTTGGGCGAGGGCGCGTGACCCCGCAAATGCGCGAACAGCGAGTCCTCCGCGCCGAGGACCTGCACGGTCCCGGAGGGCTTCTTCGCCAGCGATTCGAGACCGCCGGCGAGCGAAATCAGTCGCGCACCGAGGACCGGCCCGGCCAGCGCCGCGAGGTTGGGCGCGACCTCGGGCGTCTCGCGCTCGATGAACTCGCGCAACGCCTCGGACTCGTCGGCGAGGTCCGCGACCCGCCGCGCCAGCGAGATTAGCCGCTCGTCGGTCGGCGACTCGGGGTCGCGCTCGGCCAATTCACGGGCGTACTCGACGCCGGTCCCCGCGTCGGGGAAGCGACTCCCAGCCCACTCGGCGACGCGCTCGGCGAGTTCGTTGGCCTCGGCCGCGGCGTCGTCCATCGCCCGGACCGCGTGGACCAGTTGTCGGTCGTCGGCGCGCTCGCGCTCGGCCGCGCCCTCGCGCGCGGCCCGGAGGCTGGCCGCCCGGAGCGCGTCGTAGTAGCCGTCCTCGCTCTCGGCGAAGCCGGATTCGACGGCCGCTCGCGGCCAGTCTGCGGGCGCGTCGGCCCGCCCCTCGCGTATCCGGGCCGCGCCCGCCGCGGCGTCGCCGGACGCGACCTCCTCGAACCACCCGCCTTCGGGGTGGGTTCCGTCGTCGGTCATGCCCGAGGCTTGCGCGTCTTCGGGTTTAAACCTGCGCTACTCGGCTCGCGGCGCGAGTCCGCACCAACGTTAAGCCCGAAGCCGTCGCCAGAACATACCGAGAGAGATGGCACGCAGAAACCGACGCCGCAGACACCGACCGACCGACAGCCGACCGGAGCCCGAGATAGCCGTGGACGTGGCCGAGCGCAGCGACGAGTTCGTCGTGACCGCCGACCTGCCGGGCGTCCGCAAGCAGGACATCGACGTGACTGTCCGGAAGAACCGGGTCCAGATACTCGCCGAGCCGCAGGACGACCCCGAGAACGCCGGGACGTTCGCCGGCAGGGCGCGCGAGCGGGGACAGGTCAGCCGGTCGATTCGCCTGCCCGAACGCGTTGACGAGAAGCGCACGAACGCCGAGTACCTGAACGGACGGCTCCGAATCACGCTCCCGAAGCGCGAGCGACGGCGGTCGGTGGACGTGGAGTAGGTCGGCGGACGTGGAGCAGGTCGGCGGACGTGGAGTAGGTCGCCAGAACGAGCGAGGACGCCGGCCGCGTCTCGGCCGACCGAAACGGCAAAGCCCCCGCGCTCCGTCTCTCAACCGATGCACGTCGAACTCTTCGACCGGACCGTCGAACTCGACGCCGACCGCGTCCGAGCGTCCGAGGACGAGATTCGCGCGCAGGTCGGTGAGTACGTCGCGGGCGAGCGCCGAACGTTCGACCTGCCGGTAACGACTCCCGAGGGGTTCGCCGGCGAGGTCGCGGCCGAGATGCGGGCGATTCCCTACGGCGAGACCCGGACCTACGGCGACATCGCGGACGCGCTCGACACCGCGGCCGTCGCGGTGGGTCGGGCCTGCGGCGCGAACCCCGTGCCGCTGGTGGTGCCCTGCCACCGCGTCGTCGGCGCGGACTCGCTGGGCGGCTACTCGGCGGGCGACGGACTCCCGTTCAAGCGACGACTGCTCGAACTCGAAGGGGCGGACGCGAGCGCCACCGAGTGACGGCCCGCTACTCGGGAACGACGCGCTCGACGTAGCCGGTCACGCCAGACTTGAGTTCGACCTTCACGCCTTGCGGACTGTCGCCCTCGTCTATGACGGTCCGAATCTCCCCGCGAATCGGGTCGGCGTCCGGGGCGTTGTCCGCGTTCGACTGGTCGATTTCGACGGTCATGCCGCGTCGGAGTTCGTCCTCCGTGGGTCGGTTTCCGGACACGGGTCACGTTCCGGTCGGGTCGAACAAGAGGATGACGGCCTCCGGTTCTAGTTTATGTTCATACACCTTTGGCCATAACAACTAAGCGGGTACTGTCGAATGAGTAAATTGCGGTTGCGCCCCGGTTGCGCTGCGACTCCATGACCACGCCGCCCGACGGTCCCGAACTGTCATCCGCCCGCGCGTTCGCCATCCGGCGCGGTACGGTATCACGAGTTCCAGCCCTCCGTTTTCGTCATCCACCGTCAGTATCTGTCCACGCTGGCGCTCGTCGTTCCCCGAATCGGCGTCCGTCGCAGACCGCGACGGACCGCGCCAGCTACTCGAACTTCTCGAACGGTTGTTCGCAGTCGTTACAGTAGTGCATCGACCGGCAGAGCGACGGCCCCTTGGGATGCTCGCGCTCGGTCTCGGTCGAACCGCAGTAGGGGCACTCAGCGCCGCTGTCCTCGCCGGAGGTCTCGACGCTCGGGTCTGGTCGTCGCACGGTCAGACGCTCAGGCCGAAGTCGTTCAGGTCGGCCTTGCCCTGTTCGGTCACCATCTCGATGGACCACTCGGGACTCCAGACGAGGCGGAGGTCCACCGACTCGATACCCTCGACGCCCGCGACGGCGCGCTCTACCTCGTCGGTCAGCATGTCTCGCGCCGGGCACCCCGAGTAGGTCAGGGTCATCAGGACCTCGGCGTGGTGGCCCTCGTCCACTCGCTCCGAGACCTCGACGCCGTAAATCAGTCCGAGGTCCACGATGGAGACGGGCATCTCGGGGTCCTCGACGCCGTAGAGGGCGTCCCACACGTCCGCCTCGATTCCCTCGGCACCCTCGCCGGTCGCGGGCATGTCCTCGACTTCCTCACCCTCTACGTACTCGGTGTACGCACAGAGCGCGGGGTCCGAACAGTCGTCGCTCAGGCCCGGCACGGCGGCGTCTCCCGAACCGGAGACGCCACCCGTACCGGGAATCTCGTCGGCGTCGAGGTCTGCGGGGTCCTCCTCGCGGAGGTCCGGAATCTCGGGGTCGTAGGGCAGTTCACTGGACATGGGCGTGAATCACTCCGCCTCGTCGGGGTCTTTCATGATGCGGGTCGCTTCGCTCCGGCCGAGTTCGCGGTACGTGTTGGTGAACTCGTCCCAGAGGTCGTCCCAGTCGTCGGTGTGGCTCGCGTCGCGGCCGATTTCGTCGGGCAGGTCGGCGTCCGCATCGACGTCGAGACCCAACCCTTCGAGGTACGGGACCACGGTGTCGAGCCACTCCTCGCGCATGTCCGCCAGCGTCTCGGTCCGGAGGCCTAGCTCGTCGATACGGTCCTCGACGTCCTCGTCGGTCGGCGCGAACAGCGTGAGGGCGTACGGGAAGAGGCGGTCGAGTACCTGCTGGACGCGCCGTCTCCCTTCCTCGTCGTCGCAGAGTCGCTCCAGCCAGTTCTCGGCGTGTTCGCGGTGGTAGTCCTCCTCGCCGCGAATCTTGCCCACGCGGTCGCGGATGCGAGCGTACGACGAGTCGGCGAGGGCTTCGAGGCGAAGTTCCTCGGCCACGTCGTAGAGGTACGACCGCAGAATCGGGTCGGCCCAGTCGCCCTCCTCGAAGGGGAGTTCGGTGAGCGTGCTGTGGTGCCACTCCTCGGGCGGGCGCTCCCAAATGAGGTCGGGTTCGTCCGGGCCGAAGTCCTGCAGGAGGTCGTACCAGAGGCGGGCGTGGCCCAGCTCGTCCTGCGCGATGTTCGCCAGCGCGAGGTCGGATTCGAGGGTGGGCGCGCGGACCTGCCACTCGGTGTAGCGCTCCGCGAGGACGAACTCGTCGTCCGCGAGGCGGAACAGGAGGGTCTCGACCGCTTCGCGTTCGTCCTCCGAGAGGGCCTCCGGCCCGGACAGTTGCTCGGCGCTCGCCATCAGTCGTCACCTCGCTGGCGCTCGGCCTCGGCCTGCACCTGTTCGCTCTCGGAGTCGGCGACCTCCGAGGCGGCGGCCTCGAAGTTGTACGACTGGGCCCACCGGTAGGACTTGTCGGTCGTGCCGCCGAACTTCGCGTCCTCGGTATCGACCTCGCCGATTTCCTTCTGGGGAACGACCCAGAGGCTGTTGGTCGGCTTGCGCCGCCCGTGCTGGACCTCGGCGAACATGAGCGCCATCTCGCGGTCAGGTGCGTGGACGTTTCCGCAGTGGGTGTGATACTCGCCGGCTTGGTCCTGTCGGAACACTTCCCAAATCATGGTTAGTCTGCCGCCTGCGGGCTCGCGCCCGCGCTCTTGGTTTCCCAGTCGTCCATCGAGTTCCGAACCCACTCGACGGCCTCTTGGGTGCGACTGCGCTTGCCGATCTGTTCGTGGCTCCCCGGAGAGTCGTTCTTGGCGATAGTGAAGAACTCGTCCCAGTTCAGGTCGTCCTCCTCGACCTCGTAGGTACCGTCGCCGTTCTCTCGGATGCGCGGTTCGTCGGGGATTTCGAGGCCGTACTTCTCGGCCTTCGGGATGTAGGCGTTGAGGAAGGCGTTACGCAACTCGTCGTTGGTCATCGTCTTCAGGCCCACGTCGGCCGAGAAGTCGTGGTGAGTGGACTTGTCGTCGGTCGGCCCGAAGAACTGGATGATTCGGGGCCACCACGTCTCGAAGGCCTCTTGCGTCTTCTCCTGCTCGGCCTTCGAGCCGGTCATCAGCTCGTAGAGGATGGCCTCGCCGTGCTTGACGTGGAAACCCTCCTCGAAACACACCTTGTCCATCGCGTGGGCGTACGGTTCCCAACTGGACTGCTTGAGCGTCGCCTGTCGGCGCATCGCCGCGCCGTCCACGAAGAAGGCGATCATCGGCGTCTCGACCCACGAGTCCAGCGGGTAGTGGAAGCAGTTGAGGAACTTCCCCTCGCCCTCGGCCAACTCGTCTAACATCTGCTCGCGGGACTTGATACCGAGCGACTCGGCGGCCCGGTAGAGCAGTTGCCCGTGGCCGATTTCGTCCTGCACCTTCGCCGAGAACGCCAGCTTCCGGTCGAGGCTCGGGGCCTCGCGGATGAAGGGTCGTTCGAGGTACGCCCCCATGATCTCGCTGTTCGCGTGGAACTGAATCATGCGGGTCGCGGCCTTCCGGTACTTCTCCGGGAGGTCGTCTTTCGGACTGAATTCGCGCGGTCCGGCGCGCTCCTTGACTTGCTCGATGTCCATATACAATCATCTACGACCCCGACCGGGATACCGATTGACCCGTCCATGTGGCGGGTTTAAATACGACGCCGAACAAGTTTCTCGCATGACCGACCGGCCGACACGCCGACGCCCGGCCGACCGTCCACCGTCGAGTGACCTCCACTGTCCCCCGGAAACCCGCGCCGACAGTGCGCCGAGACGCCCCGCCGACAGTGCGCCGAGACGCCCCGCCGACCGTCGAGCAGTAGCGCGGGCACCGACCGAACCACCGCGAACGCCCGGCGGAACGACCACCGCGTCTGGGCGGACTGAAAGGGGCCGCACGCTCGCGGGCCGTAGGCCCGTGGTCGCCTCCGGCGGCTATATTCCGCGCGCAGTTCTGCGCGCGGAATATCCGGCGGAGCGACCGCGAGCGTGCGGGGGCGTTCTACTTCTTCTTTCCAGAACCTCCATCACCACCGACAACGCGAACCGAACCACTGGAGGTATCGAATCGTGATAGACGAGTGTCTCGTCGTGGAGTTCAGCGTCACTGGCGACGACTGCCCGCTGGCCGAGGCGACCCGCGAGACGGGAGCCACCATCGACGCCCGCCCGCCGCAACTCCGTCACGACGACTACGCGCTGTTGCGCTTCTCGGCGGGCGCGGAGGCCGACGAACTCGCCGACGCACTCGACGCGGACGAGCGGATTCGCTACCTCCACGTCTCCCGGACCGACAGTCGGACCAACTTCCGGTGTCTCTCGAAACACCCCTGCGTCGTCCACGAGTTGACCGACGCCGGATTCATGGCCGAGACCCTCCAGTACCGCGAGGGGACCGAACGGTACACCGGCGCAGTCGTCGGCCACGACGTGCTTCAGGGCGTCCTCTCGGCGGCCGCCGAGACGGTCGGCGTCTCGCTCGAACGGGTCTTCCCGCTCGGGAGCGAGGACGACGAGGCGGTCGCCCAGCGGTGGGACGTGACGCCCGCTCAGGAGGTCGCGCTCCGGACCGCGATGGAGATGGGCTACTTCTCGGTCCCGCGAGGAGCGACCGCCGCGGCGGTCGCCGACGAGTTGGGAATCAGCAAGTCGGCGTTTCTGGAGCGCCTGCGCCGGGGGCAGGCGACGCTGTTCGCGCAGGTCTTCGGGTAGAACCGCGACGGACCCCGCGGGGAGGGCGTCTGGTCGGTCGGCTACGACTCGTCGTCCATTCCCGAGTCGTCTCCCGTCGGCCGAAAGTGGATTTCGGAACCCGAGACGGAACCGTTCGACCGACTGACGCATCGCCGACCGTCGAGCGAGTCGCGGGTCGCTACTCCTCGACCGCGATACGCCCGTCCAGTTCGGCATCGACGCCCACCGTCCGCGCGTACTCGACCAGCGCCTCGTACTGCACGCCGACCGTCTCGGTCACGTGCTCGCGGCCTATCGCCGGGAACTCGTCGGTGTCGACGACGTACCCGTTCGTCGCCAGCGCGTACTCGGTCCGGGGGTCCAGCGACTCGCCGCCGACGCGGACCTCGCGGACGGTCTGCTCGGCGCGGTCCCAGACGACCGTCATCCCGCTGAAGTGGGCCCACCACGCCTCGGGGGTCGGACTTCGGCGGGCGCGCTCGTCGGTGGCGACCGCCTGTTCGGCGAGGTCCCGGAGCGTCTCACCCGAGAGTTCGGCCCGGCAGAGGTCGGCCGCGAACGGTTCGAGGCCCCGTATCTCTGCGAGCGTCACCTCGTCCGAGAGGGCGGGACCTCCCCGGAGCATCCGGGTGTCTGCGTACCCCACGTCGGCATCGCCCGCCCAGCGGTAGGCGTCGGTGACGAAGTTCGTGATCCGTCGCTCGCCCGCGAAGCTGGCCTCGCGGTCCCTGTCGAGCGGTTCCTCGGCGACGCCGACCACCTCGGCGAGTCCCGTCTCCGCGAGTCGGGCGCGCAGGCGCTCGGCCACCTCGTCGTCCCGTGGAGCGCCCGCGACCTCGTGGCGGGTGGCCGTCGCTTTCTTGCCGAGTTCGACCTCCCAGAGGACTCGGCCGTTCGCCCCCGGCCGGACGAGCAGCGTCCCGTCGATTCGGTCGTGGCGCTCGCCGTGGACGTGTCCGGCGAGAATCGCGTCTACGTCGGTCTCCGTGGCGATGTCGTCCAGTCGGTCGTCGCGGACGTGTGCGAGCGCGACCGTCCAGTCCGACCCCGCCGCTCGGAGGTCAGCCACTCCGTCGCGGACCGCGTCCACAGGGGCGGAAACGGCCAGTTCGTCGGGGACCGAGGACGCGGGGTCGGTCACGCCGACGAGGCCGACGGACGTTCCGCCGCGCTCTATCGTCGTCGTCGCAACCGTGTCGCCGAACGGGTCGTCGCCGTCGCTGACGTTCGTGACCCACGTCTGGGGCGACTGGCGGACGACGCGTCGTGCCGCGTCGAGTCCGTAGTCGAAGTCGTGGTTGCCGAACGTCTCGGCGTCGGATTCGACCGCGCGGAAGAAGTCGAGGGATTGCGCGCCGTCTTCGACCATCGCCAACACGCCGGGACCGAGGTCGTCGCCGGTACCGACCACGACGGTCCGGTCGTCGCGCAGCGACTCGATGCACCCCGCGAGGCGGCCGATGCGCTCGGGGTGGTCGTAGGCGTTCTCGACGTCGGAGTATTGGAGGAGTCGCATCTTGCCCGTCGCGCTCGCTACCCCGTCTTGTAGACGCCGCGCGCGTCGGCGACCTGTGCATCACTTTCCTCCGCGTAGACTTCCACGTCCACGACGCCCACGTCGCTCCCACAGCGCACCACGTCGGCCTCCGCGCGCAGGTCGCCGGTCCCGGCTTCGAGATAGTCGATGCGCATGTCGATGGTCGGCACCGGCTGGTCCACCAGCGAGACCAGCGCCGCGCCGCCGACCGTGTCCGCGAGCGTGAACGTGACGCCGCCGTGAGCCATCTGGCGGTCGGCGTTCCACGACAGTTCCTCGCGCATCTCGACGCGGCCCTCGGCGTGGCCGTCCTCGACCTCGGTGACTTCGACGCCCAGCAGGTCGGCGAACGGCATCTCCTCGAAGAAGCTCTCTACGTCCATGGGGTCGATTTGGGGCGGGAAGCGGCTTAAAAATACTCGTTCGCTGAGCGGGCGCACGGCACGTACCCCGGACCGCGGCGGTCGGCCCGCCCAGCAGTGGGGTAGTCTTATTTCGATAGCGCCGGACGGTGGCGTATGGAAATCTCCGAGGAGGACGGCGTCCGAACCGTCACGTTCGACCGACCCGAGGTCATGAACGCCTTCACCACCGACACCGCCGAGGAGTTGGCCGAGGTAATCGCCGACACCGACGCCGACGAGTTCGACGCGCTGGTCCTGACCGGCGAGGGCGGCGCGTTCAGCGCGGGCGGGGACATCCAGTCGATGGCCGAGCGCGAGGAGACCACCGAGCAGGCCTACGAGCGCGTCACGGAGACCTTCGGCCGCGTCGTCGAGGAAGCCCTCTCGGCGAAGGTGCCCATCGTCGCCAAAGTCAACGGCGACGCCGTGGGCGCGGGACTGGCGATTACGGCGGTCAGCGACTTCGCGTACGCCGCGGAGTCGGCGACGTTCAGTTGCGCGTTCGTCCGCGTCGGCCTGATTCCCGACACCGGCGGGTCGTTCCTCCTGCCCCGCCTCGTCGGTCTCCGGACCGCGAAGCGCCTCGCGTTCACCGGCGAGTTCTTCGGTGCCGAGGAGGCCGCGGAGTTGGGGCTAATCAACGAGGCGGTCCCCGACGACGAACTGGACGAGCGCGTCGCGGACCTGTTGGACACCCTCCGCGAGCGCCCGACGACGACCATCGGACTGGCCAAACGCGCCATCCACGAGAATCTGGGCCGGGGCTGGCGGGAGGGACTCGACTACGAGAACCACGTCCAGTCGCTGGCCTACGACACGCCCGAACACGAGGAGGGAGTCGCGGCGTTCCTCGAAGGCCGGGACCCCGACTTCGAGTGAGAACGGTCGTGGCGGACCCGGCTTCGGAGACCCAGCCGCGGAGACCCGGCCGCCGACTCCGAGTGACAGACTCAAGACGCCGCGCGTGCAATCGACGGTCGTGTCAGACCCAGACGACCCGCTACCCGACGACGACTTCGACGCCCCGACGGTGACCTGCGAGCGGTGTGACCGAGAGTGGGACCTCTCGAAAGAGTTCGACGATTTGGGCGTCGGCAACCACGCCGTCGAGCAGTTCGCGCTCGACCACCGGCGACACACCGGCCACTTCCCCGACGAGATAGCGACGTGGCGCGCCGTCTGTCGCAACTGCACCGAAGAGGCCGAACGACTCGCCAGCGACGCCGCGACCCGGTGGGCCGAGACCCACGCCCGCCACACTCGTCACGCGGTCGAGATTCGTCACGCCCGAAGCGACGAGACGACCCTTATCGAGACCGACGACGCCGAGTAGCGTCCGAGGGGCCGATTTGGTTGGCGACCTATTATCGGAAAAATAATTTAAATCTGGAGCGTAACGAATCCGAGCGGAGGTGACAAAAGATGACGTTCGAAATCAGCGTGGTTCCGTTCTGCACGTGTAAAGAGTTCCCGACGGTGGACTGCTGAGTCCGTCCCGTCAGTCGTACCGTACCCAAACGATTTCCGACGCGCGCCGCTCCCGCTACAGTCCGAGGAACTCCTCGGCGTTCTCCCAGAGAATCTTGCGCTGGACCTCCTCGGGGAAGTCCAACTCCTCGAACTGGTCGAGCCACGGGGCCGGTTCTATCATCGGGTAGTCTGTGCCGAACATCACCTTGTCCTTCAGGAGGCTCTTGGCGTAGTGCAGCACTTGGTCGTCGATGTAGCGGGGCATCCACCCCGAGAGGTCCATGTAGACGTTGCCCTTCTGCTGGCAGATGGCCAACTGCTCTTTCTCCCACGGGAACGCGGGGTGGGCGATGAGAATCTGGAGGTCGGGATGCTCGGCGGCCACGTCGTCTATCAGCATCGGGTTGCCGTACTTGATTTTGAGACCGCGACCACCGGGCGCGCCAGCGCCGAGAGTGGAGTTGCCCCCGTGGAAGACCACCGGGACGCCGAGGTCCTCGATGGTCGAGAACAGTTCCTCGTGTTCGGGGTCGCTCGGGTCGAAGCCCTGCGCTATCTGCTGGAACTTGAATCCCGAGAGGTCGAGGTCCTTCACCGCGCGCTCGGCCTCCTCGACGCAGTCGTCCTTGAGGGGGTCCACGCTGGCGAATCCGACGAAGAAGTCGTCGTACTCGTCGCGCACCTCGGCCACGTAGTCGTTGGGCACGGGCGGATTTCCGGTGTTGGTCTCGGCGTCCCACCCCAGCAGGACGGTCTTGCCGATGCCGACCTCGTGGTACTCCTCGATGAGATTGTCGTAGGTGTCGGTCTCGATGGACGAGCCGAACTTCTCGGCGGCGTCCTCCATCATCAGGCCGCCGGCGTCGTGGAGGAACTCCTCGGTCGGCTGGTGGCAGTGCGTGTCGATGATGGGGTTCTCGTCGGGGTGGTCGGCGACGACGTCGAGTTTGGGCATGGAGCAGTGTTCGGGGACTGTGGTGAAAAATCGTGCGAAGAAGACGTGACTGCGTGGACACGTTCGACGGAGGTGGTTCGTGAACTGCGAGCGGCGGGGAGATGCCCACCGGGAGGAATAATCTGCCTACTCGTCTGCTTCGTCCTTCTTGATGAGGAACTTCATGTCGCCCTCGAACACCACGGTGTCCTCCTGATTCGTCATCGTGGTGTCGATGACGACCAGTCCGGCGTCGTCGCGGCTCGAAATATCCTTCGTCTCGACGACCACCATGTCCAGCGAGATGGTGTCGTCCATGTGGACCGGGTTCGGGATGTCCATGTAGTTCATCCCGAGGAACGCCAGCACGGTGCGCTCCAAGATGCCGGTCCGGTAGACGAACCCCGTGGCGAGGACGAACGTCATCGGGCCGTGGGCCACGCGCTCGCCGAACTCCTCGCCCTCGGCGTACTCCTTGTTGGTGTGGAGTTCGGTCCAGTCGCCCGCGAACGCCGAGTGCATCACGAAGTCGTACTCGGTGACGGTCCGGCCGACGCTCTCGAAGGTCTGTCCCTCCTCAAAGTCCTCGAAGTGGTGGGGCGTGTAGCTGTACGGCATATTTCGGGATTCGCTCGTCGGCGACAAAATTCTATGGTATCTGCCGTGGTGGGTGATGGGAGGAACGACGATAAATTGGACGGAACGGAAAAGCGAGTATCAAACTCGAACAACCGAGTTTCCAGAGCGATTGAAATTCGACAGAAGCTAACTTCAGGCTTGAACACAGGAGTCTCCCGCACAGCACCGCATCAGTCTCACGCCTCCCCAACCGACTGCGTTGTCTGCGAACGTCGTTCGCAGATCAGCGAGACGCGTCGCGTCTCGCAAGTCTCGCTACGCTGCGCTACTCGTCCCTCGCGCGGATGGGCGCGGCGCTCACGAGCGCCACGCCCGCACGCGCCGGACGGAAAGTGTAGCTAGTCTGAGCCGAGAGTGCAGTCAGTCCAAGCCGAGAGGATTGCCGAGTCGGTCGCCGAAGCCGAAAACTAAGTGACCGTCACGCGAACTGCACCCGTGCCAGAAATTCCCGACGAACGCCGCGAGCGAATCGCTTCGGACCCCTTCTGCCAGAAACTGGGCGTCGAGTTGACCGACCTCGGACCCGGCACCGCCGCGACCGAGTTGACCGTCACCGACGACCTGCTGAACTTCCACGGGACGCCCCACGGCGGCGCGATTTACTCGCTGGCGGACGCCGCGTTCGCGGCCGCGTCGAACGCCGAGGGCGACGCCGCGCTCGCTTTGGAGACCAACATCTCCTACTTCGAGGCGGTCGAGGTCGGCGAGACCCTGACCGCCGCGGCCGAGCGGGTCCACGAGCGCGGCCGGACCGCCTCGTACCGCGTCGCCGTCACCGACGAGGTCGGCGACGAAATCGCGGCATTCCGCGGTCGGGTGTACCTCCCCGGCGAGTAGCCCGAGCGTCGAATCCGGTCGAGACGTGTCGGAACGGACGCGTAAATCGCTCCAACGGAAAATCTATGAGGGCCGGTTTCAAACTTATCCGTCAATGGATTCTTCTGGAATCACGCTCGCCGAAACGCTCACCGTGCTGGAAACGACGGGAGCGTCCGGCGCTCCCGTCACGGCGAGCGAAGTTGCAGAAGCACTCGGCTGCGAGCGCCAGACGGCGCGCGACAGACTCGACGAACTCACGGAACGCGGCGACGCCGAGACCAAGGAGGTCGGCGGGAGCGTTCGCGTCTGGTGGACGACCGACCGCCAGCGCCGGGACCGCGACCTCGAACGGTACGAGGCCGTCTTTCGGACCGTCAACGACGGCATCTACGTCAAAGACGAGGAGAACCGATTCACGCTGGTCAACGAGACGTACGCCGAGATGCTCGGCTACACGCCCGACGAACTCGTCGGGCGCGACTCCTCGTTTCTCGTCAGCGAGGAGGTGCTGAACGCGGCCGAGGAACTCTACAGCGACCTCCGGACCGGTGACCACCAGAGCGAGACCATCGAAGCGTCGCTGGAGACGGCCGACGGCGAAACCGTCGAGACCGAGGCGAGTTTCGCGCTGATTCCGCTGGACGAGGAGCGCGGGGAGTACGAGCGGGTCGGCGTCGTCCGCGACGTGACCGAGCGCAAGGAGCGCGAGCGCCGCCTCGAACGACAGAACAAGCGACTCGAATCGTTCGCCAGCATGCTCGCCCACGAACTCCGCAACCCCGTCACCATCGGCCAGATATACGGCCAGCGCCTCCCGTCCGACGAAGCGCCGGAGGCGGTCGAGTACGTCACCGACGCGTTCGACCGCATCGAGGACATGATAGACGTGCTGTTGGTGCTGGCTCGGGGCGGCGACGCGGTCGGCGAGTCGGAACCGGTCGCGCTCGCCGACGTGGCGAGAGAGGCCTGGGAGCAAGTGAACGCGCCGGACGCGACGCTGACGGTAGCGACCGACCGGGTCTTGCTCGCGGACGAGACGTACGTCCGACATCTCTTCGAGAACCTGCTCGAAAACGCCGTGGAACACGGCTCCACGAGCCCTCGTCCAGCGGACGAGAACGCCGTCGAACGCGGGTCGGAAGGCGCCGCGGCGGACGAGGACGCCGGTCTCACGGTCACGGTCGGCGACGTTCCGACCGGGTTCTACGTCGCCGACGACGGCGTCGGCATTCCGCCCGAGGACCGGGAGACGGTGTTCGAGGTCGGGTACACCACCGCGGAGTCCGAGGGCGGAATCGGAGTGGGACTGACGTTCGTCGCCGAACTGGTCGAGACGTACGAGTGGGAGTGTGCGGTGACCGAAAGCGAGGCCGGCGGTGCGCGCTTCGAGTTCACGAACGTCACGCTTCACTCCGAGGAGTAACGGCGGAGTCCGCCGGAACCGACGCGGCGAACCGGTAACTTTCTTGTCCTCTCCGGTCGTCGGTTCGAACGCGTACGGGTGATAGCATGGATAGAAGAGCTGTTCTCGGCAAGTCCAAGGCGGAACTCGTCATGGCACGAATCGGAGAGGTGATGGCGGCGTGCTACCTCCTGCTGCTGTTGCCGGTCCTGCCGGTCCTGCTCGCGTACGTCGCCGTCCAGAAGGTGCTGGCACTGTTCACCGGCCGGTCCGACGAGCGCCGGCGGTTCGACCCCCGGAGCGGCGCACCGCCCTCATAGTCGTCGGGACGGTAAGCGCTACTTTAATTCCTGCATATTTTTGAACCCCGAGCGTCATCCACCGGTATGCGACGCCGTCCGTTCCTCCGTCTCGCCGGCGCGACGACTGCGGCCGCGACCTCGGTCGGGGTGCTCGGCGCGTCCCGGTCGTCTGACGGAAGCCGAAACGAGCAGGCGTCCGGCGGGGACTCCGCTCGGTCGCCGGCCGGGACCCGACTGGCCGCGACCGACCGCGCGCTGTCGGTCCGGCGCGCCCGCACCTTCGACCACGTCGTCCGACTGAACGACCTCGGCGACGACCCTCGCGGGCGAATCACCGCGTTTTCGGCCCTTTCGGAGCGCGAGCGCGAGGTCGTCGCCAGCGCAATCGAGGGCACCTACCGGACCCGCGACCCGCCCGAGTGGCTCTGCGAATTCGCCAGCGCGACCCCCTTCGTCGAGCGGGCGGGTACCTACTACCGACTCGACGACACCCTGCCGACGTACCGCGTCACGGCCGAGGCCGTCGCCGAGCGCGACGTCGCGGGTGAGGTCGCGACCTACGAGGCGTACGAGCGCGCCGTCACCCGCGAGGAGTACGTGGCCAGCGGCCTCCTGCGAATCGCCCGCCGGGAGGGCATCGAACTGGGGTACGTCTGGCCTACGCTCCGGGAGTTCTTCGAGCGCTACGACGCCGCGCGCTACCACGGCGAGGTCCTCGACTTCGCGGTCGAGGTGGACGGCGCTGGCCCGCCCGCCGAACTCTCGGCGACGGAGGTGGGCGTCGAAACGGCGGTCGGCGGCGCGGTCTGGAACGCGGACGCCGCACCCGAGCGCACCCGAAAACTCGTCCGGCGTGCCGGCCGCGCGCGCGGGGCGTACGGGTTCGACCGCGCGCCCGCGGGCCTGCTCGACGCGCTCCGTGACCACCGGTACGTCGCGCTCGGCGGCACCTTCTACGCGAGTTACGTCGAGTCCGACGGCCCGGTCCCGGTCTCGGTCTCGGCGACGGTCCGCGAGGGCCGACTCCGCCTCGCAGTCCGGAACGACGGCGACCGCGAGGTGCGACTCGCCAGCGGCCCGCCGCGACCCTTCGGAGTCGTCCGGTGTCGCGCCGCGGGGGACACCGGGGGCGACGGGCACGTCCTCTGG
Source organism: Halorussus gelatinilyticus (assembly GCF_023238445.1). GTDB lineage: Archaea > Halobacteriota > Halobacteria > Halobacteriales > Haladaptataceae > Halorussus > Halorussus gelatinilyticus. The sequence continues at coordinate 3,415,736 of NZ_CP096658.1, forward strand.
ACCGACGCCTACGCCGCCAGCGACCGCGTTCGGACCGCGGGCCGGGACGTGACCGCCGCGAACGACGTGGCGCTCCTCTCGACGCTCGCGCCCGGCGAGTCGCTCGCCGAGCGCTACGCGGTTCCGGCCGACCTGCCGGCCGGCGAGTACGTCGTGGAGGGGTCGCTCGGCGTGGAGCGCGACGGGACCGCCGAGGGCGGAACTGGACCCGCCGACGGCGGAACCGGACCGGGCGAGGGCGGAACCGAACCGGCCGAGGGTTCGACCGTGCAGTACCGCGTCACGTTCGCGGTCGAGTAGTCGAGGCCACTGTCGCGTCTCAGCGCATCGAAAAGAGAGCGAGGAGCGACGAAACTATTCGTCTTCGCCGCGGTGGTCGAAGACGCGCTTGACCTTCCCGACCTCGGTCCGGTCCACGACGCCCGGCCCGACGACTTCGATTTCGTCGGGGTTGACCTCTAAGGTCTCCTCCAGTTTCTCCCGGATATCGCGCTCTAACTCCTCGTGGGTCCCCTCGTAGTCCTCGTGGTACTCCACGGTGAGTTCCATCCGGTCCAAGTTCCCCCGGCGGTAGAGGTCGATGCGGTAGTGGGGAGCCACGTCCTCGATGTCCACCATCACTTCCTCGATCTGGCTCGGGTAGACGTTGACTCCGCGGACGATGATGAGGTCGTCCGTGCGTCCGGTCACGTTGTCCATCCGGACGACGGTGCGCCCGCAGTCGCACTCCTCGTAGGTCAGCGAGGTCATGTCGCCGGTCCGATACCGGAGGACGGGCAGAGCCTCCTTGGTCAGACTCGTCAGGACGAGTTCGCCCTCCTCGCCCTCCGGGAGGGGGTCGCCGGTTCGGGGGTCCACGACTTCGGGATAGAAGTGGTCCTCCCAGACGTGCAGGCCGTTCTGGACCTCCTCGCACTCGATGGAGACTCCCGGTCCGATTATCTCCGAGAGACCGTACACGTCCACCGCGGTCACGTCCAGCGCTTGCTCTATCTCGTCGCGCATGGGGTCGGTGAACGGTTCCGCGCCGATGATGACCGTCGAGAGCGGGAGGTCTCTGGGGTCGATGCCGCGCTCCTCGGCGGCCTCCGCGAGATAGAGGCAGTAGGAGGGCGTGCAGGCCAGCACGTCGCTCTCCAAATCCTGCAACATGTCCAACTGGCGCGAGGTGTTGCCCCCGCCGGTCGGGATGACGCAGGCTCCCAGTTCCTCGACGCCGTCGTGGAACCCGAGTCCGCCCGTGAACAGCCCGTAGCCGTAGGCGTTCTGGACGACGTGGTTCGGCCGGACGCCCGCCGCGTGCAGCGACCGAGCCATAACCTCCCGCCAGACGCCCAAGTCCTCGTCGGTGTAGCTCACGATTTTGGGTTTGCCGGTCGTTCCCGACGAGGCGTGAATCCGGCGCACCTCGTCGTGGTCCACCGCGAAGAGACCGTCGGGGTACTCGTCGCGGAAGTCCTCCTTCGTCGTGAACGGGAGTTCCGAGACATCTTCGACGCTCTCGATGTCGTCGGGCGAGACGCCCGCCTCGTCCAGCGCCTCGCGGTAGAAATCGACGTTCTCGTAGGCGTACTCGACGGTTTCGGCGAGTCGCTCGCTCTGCAAATCGCGCAACTCCTCGCGGGGGAGGGTCTCTACGTCGTTGTAGACCATGCTGAATAATCATTCGCAAGAGAGGGTCTAAACTGTTTGGTCGCCGGTAGCGTCGCGCAACCTCGCCGTCGCTACCGTCCGGACTCGACTACTTGGTCGCCTCAGAAGGCGAACCGGACGACGACCAGCGCGACCGCGCTCACGACCGCGAGCGTGAGCGCGAGGACCGCCAGCGGGCGGACGCCGGTCTCGCGCAGGTCCGAGAGCGCGACGCTCGTGCCGAGACCCGCGAACGCGACGAGGAACGCCGCCCGATACGCTTGCTCGATGCGCGCGAGTTGCGGGTCGGTGAAGACGCCCGCGCTGGCCAGCGCGACCAGCGAGAGGAACCCGAGGACGAACTTCGGGAAGCCGTCCCAGAGGCTCCGGAGGAACGACGACGCGGACGCCGCGGCGGTCGGGCCGGACTCGTCACCCGAACTTGCCTCGGCGTAGACCACCGAGTACGCGACGACCAGTCCGCCCAGCAGGACGTTTCGGGTCAGTTTCGCCACCGTCGCCCACTGCCCGGCGACCTCCGAGTAGGCGAACCCGGCGGCCGTGACCGGGCCGGTGCTGAACATCGTCAGGCCCGCCCAGATGCCGAACGTGCGGTCGGCCAGCCCGAGAAACTGGCCGAGCGCGGGGTAGGCAAAGAGCGTGAGCGCGTCGAAGACCAGAATCGTGCTGGTCGCGTAGGCGACGTGTTCCTCGTCGGCGCGGATAGCGCCAGCGACCGCGACGACCGCCGAGACGCCGCAGACGCTCGCGCCCGCCGCGACCAGCGACCCGAGGCGACGCTGGAGGTCGAAGCCTCGCGCGAGGAGTTCGGCGACCGCGAGCGTGAAGCCGACGACGCCGACGACCGCGAGGAGGAGCCTCGGTCCCGCTTCGACCAGCGCGTCGAGCGAGACCCGGACGCCCATCAGGACGATGCCGACCTCCAGCCAGAGGTCGTAGGTTCCGACCCCCGACTCGAAGCGGTCCGGGACGCCGACGGTGTTGGCGAGCGCCCCGCCGACCAGCACGGCGACGAGGAGCGCGGGAACCGGGACGAACGCGGCGAGACCGCGAGCGACGAGCGCGAGTACGACGAGGAACGCGAGACCGGGGAGCAGGTCTCGGAGCGAGGGGAGCAGGGCCGACCGGTCGGGGCGTCGGGGAGCCATCTCAGACCGCGAGCCACACCGCCGCGACGACGAGGTGGCCGACCACCGTCGCTCGCCACCCCCGGTCGAGGTCGGCCCACCATCGTCTCGCTCGCTCGTCGAGCGTCCGCAGTGACCGCGCGTCCGCCATGTCGTTCCGAACTGGCGGTCCGCCCGCCGTTATGTCTTCGGGTTCGGCGCGCGCCGGTCGGAGCGAAGCGGCGGGCGGAGCAGAGCGGCCCGCGGAGCGCCCCGGTGAACGGAGTGACCCGCGGAGACCCGACGGCGAACCGGCAAACAACGGCAGGTATTTCCTCGGAGACCCACACGTTCCACCCATGCGAGACGCCTACCTCGTCGGCGCGGCCCAGACCGACTTCGGGTCGTTCCCCGACGAAAGCTACCGGTCGCTGTTCCGAACCGCGTTCGAGGCGGCCCGCGACTCGGTTCCGGCGGACATGGACTCCGAGGACGTGGACGAGGCGGTCGTCGGCACCCTCGGCGTCGGGGGTCGCCAGTTGGGGCTGTCCGGCCCGGCCGCGACCGAACACGTCGGTCTCCACGGGATTCCGACGACGCGCGTCGAGAACGCCTGCGCCGCGTCGGGGTACGCGGTCCGGCAGGCCGTCCAAGCCGTCCGCTCGGGGATGGCCGACGTGGTGCTGGCCGGCGGCGTCGAAATCATGACCGACACGTCCGGCGACGCGACGAAGTACTGGCTCGGGGTCTCGGGCGAGACCGAGTGGGAACGCCTCTCGGGGACCACCTTCGCGGGCGTCTACGCCCAGATGGCCGACGCTCACATGGCCGAGTACGGGACCACGAGCGAGCAACTCTCCCACGTCGCGGTGAAGAACCACCGGAACGGCGCGAAGAACCCCCACGCGCAACTCGGCTTCGAGTGTTCGCTGGAGGACGCCGAGAACGCCCAGACCGTCGCCGACCCGCTCACGCTGTATCACTGCTGTCCGACGACCGACGGGGCCGCCGTCGCCCTGATCGCCAGCGAGGAGGTCGTTGCCGAGTACACCGACGACCCGATTCGGGTCGCGGGCGTCGGCGCGGCGAGCGACGCGGTGGGCCTGTTCCAGCGCGACAGCTACACCGGCATCGAGGCCTCCCAGCGCGCCGCGGAGACCGCATACGAGCGAGCGGGAATCACCCCCGACGACCTCGACTTCGCGGAGGTCCACGACTGCTTCTCCATCGCCGAGATTCTGGCCTACGAGGACCTCGGATTCTGCGACCCCGGCGAGGGTGGCGAACTCGCCGAATCCGGGAAGACCGGACTCGACGGCGAGTTGCCGGTCAACACCTCCGGCGGCCTCAAGTCGAAGGGACACCCCATCGGCGCGACCGGCGCGGGACAGGTCGCGGAGGCGTTCAAACAACTCTCGGGCGACGCCGGAAACCGGCAGGTCGAGGGCGCGAAGCGTGGGCTGACGCACAACGTCGGCGGGAGCGGCGGGGCCGCCGTGGTCCACGTTTTCGAGCGCGAGGCGGGAACCGCCTCGGACAGTCGAGCGGCGAAGCCGCGAGAGCAGGAACGGGAGGTGGACGCATGAGCGACCACGAGTCCGCCGCGAGCAGCGAGCAACCCAAAATCGAAGCGGTCGGATCCTACGCGCCCCGATTCCGCGTCTCCAGCGAGGCGTTCGAGGAGGCGTGGGGCCAGTTCCACGCCGCGGGGGTGAACTCGAAGGCTGTGCCCGACGCCGACGAGGACGCCCTGACGATGGCCTACGAAGCCGCGACGCGGGCGCTCGACGCCGCCGACCGCGACGGGTCGGCGGTCGCGTTCCTCGCGTTCGCGTCCACGACGCCGCCGCTGGCCGAGGAGGACCTGACCGCCCGCCTCGGCGGGATGGTCGGCGTCCCCCGCTCGGCGACCCGCCACGTCTTCACCGGCAGCACGCGCGCCGGGACGCGGGCGCTCGACGCCGCGCTGTCTGCCGGGCCTTGGCCCCGAAAGGAGTCGGAGGACGGCGAGGGCGTCGGTCTGGTCGTCGCCGCGGACTGCCCACGCGGCGACCCCGACAGCGACGAGGACCACGCCGCCGGCGCGGGCGCGGCAGCGTTCGTCCTCTCGGCGTCGGGCGGCGCCGAAATCACCGCGAGGACGGAGTACGCCGAGGAGTACCCCGGCACGCGATTCCGGCGCGTTGGCTCGGAGACCGTCGAAGGACTCGGCGCGACGGGGTACGAACGGCAGGCGTTCACGGAGACGCTGGCGGGGGCGGTCGAGCAGTTGGACTACGACGGGAGCGAAATCGACGCCGCGGCGGTGCAGGCCCCGAACGGCAAGATGCCCTACCGGGCGGCGGGCGCGCTCGGCGTCGAGACCGACGCGATTCGGCGGTGCGCGACGGTCCACGAGTTGGGCGACACCGGCGCGGCTAGCGTCCCGCTGAGTCTGGCGACTGCGCTCGCGGACGGCGCGGAGACAGTCCTCTGCGCCGCGTTCGGGAGCGGCGCTGGCGCGGACGCCCTGCTGGTCGAGACCACCGACAGCGAGGCCGTTGCCTCGTCGCTCGCACTCGGCGACGGCGAACGGGTGACCTACGCCGAGTACCTCCGCAAGCGCGGCGAGTTGACCTCCGGCCCGCCCGACGGGGGCGGGGCGTACGTCAGCGTGCCGTCGTGGAAGCGCACGCTCGACCAGCGCCACCGCCTCGTCGCGGGCCGGTGCCCCGACTGCGGCGGATTGAACTTCCCGCCCGAAGGCGCCTGTAACGACTGCAAGACGCTCGTGGCGGAGTACGACGAGGTGGACCTGACCGGCGAGGGCCGCGTCGAGGCCGCGACGGTCATCTCGCAGGGCGGCGCGCCCCCGGAGTTCGCCGAGCAGCAGGCCCAGTCGGGCGACTTCGCGGTGGCGGTAGTGGCCTTGGCGGGACCGGACGGCGGCGAGGCCAGCGTCCCGGCGCAGGTGGTCGCCGCGGACCCCGGAAGCGTGGCAATCGGCGACGATGTGGAGACGACGATGCGGCGAATCTACACGCAGGAGGGCGTGACCCGGTACGGGTTTAAAATCCGCCCGCAGGGAACGGAGTGACCGAGGACGGATTTTAAACGAGGCGAGTCGCAGACCCGCGCAGGCCGGAGGCCGAGCAGGACCGTCTCGACGTAGTTCAAAGTTTGCCCGCAGGGACCGGAGTGACCGAGGGCGGAGTTCGGAGTAAAGAGCAAACCCATCTAAAGACACCTTATAGGAATATTTTTGGCCTCTAAACATAGCAGTGTATTTCTCGAAGGACGCTGTAGTTGTCTAATCGAAAGGGGAAAAGCACTTATCGAGGACCTGCGACCTGCCGGATATGTCCGAGTGGTCCTCGCACCTCCGTCTCGCGGTCGCGCTCGCGCTCGTGGCGAGTCCGTTCTGGCTGTTGCCCGACGTCGGGGCGACGACCTACGAGTATCAGGCCGAAGAAGTCGAGTACAGCGAGTACGTCACGGGAACGCTGTACGCGGACGACCAAATCGAGGGGCTCGCCTGCGACAACTTCGACGACTTCGGCGAGCAGTGCGTCCTCGCGGCCCGCGTCGCCCAGAACGGGCCGGTGGTCGTGAACCAGAGCGCGATTTTCTCCCGCGCGTACCGGTTCGACACCGAGTACGTCATCGTGGAGGACAGCGGGACGGGCAAGCCGTTCTACCGCTGGCGAATCAATCGGACGGAGCGCCCCGACGACCGGTACCGCGTGACCTACGCGCTGGAGACCGTCACGCCGCCCGAAATCCTCCGCAATATCTCGGTCGCGCCGGGCGACCTCTCGGAGAAAGCCCGGCGCGCGCTCGACGGCGAGACGGTCCGCACGCGCGGCGAACGACTCGACGCCGCCCAGCGGGTCGTCCGTGCGAACGGCACCTACTACTATCTCTCCGAGGAGGAGAACCCCCGCGGCGGGCCGAAGGAGTGGCAAGTACTCGCCGGGCAGGTGGTGGCGGTCGCCGTCGGACTCGGATTACTCCGCGGGCGGTGGTTGCGCGAGAGATAAACGCTTAACCGCGCTCCGGTCGCCTAATCCGACATGAACGACCTGCAAGTCGCCGTGTTGGGAGCCGGAACGATGGGCCACGGCATCGCCCAAGTCTCGGCGATGGCTGGACACAGCGTGACGATTCGGGATATCGAGCAGGACCTCGTGGACGAGGGCATCTCGTCCATCGAATCGAACCTACAGGGCGGCGTCGAGCGCGACAAGGTGTCCGGAGACGAGAAGGCCGCGACGCTCTCGCGCATCTCCGGTACGACCGACCTCGCGGAAGCCGTCTCGGACGCCGACCTCGTGGTCGAGGCGGTCCCCGAGGACGTCGACCTCAAAAAGCAGACCTTCGAGGAGGTCGAGGCGGCCGCACCCGAGGACGCGGTCATCGCGTCGAACACGTCCTCGCTCCCCGTGACCGAAATCGTCTCGGCGCTCGACGACCCCGGCCGAGGCATCGGCCTGCACTTCTTCAACCCCGTCCACATCATGGAGTTGGTGGAAATCGTCGTCGGCGAGCAGACCGACGACGAGACGGTGGAGTTCGTCACGGAGTTCGTGGAGGACGCGAACAAGACCGCCATCGAGGTGCGGGACACCGCCGGGTTCGCCTCCTCGCGCCTCGGGGTCGCGCTGGGCGTCGAAGCGATGCGGATGGTCGAGGAGGGCGTCGCCAGTCCGCGGGACATCGACCAGTCGATGGAACTGGGTTACAACCATCCGATGGGACCCATCGAACTGGGCGACGTGGTGGGACTCGACGTGCGACTGGACATCCTCGAACACCTCCGCGAGGAGTTGGGCGAGCGGTTCCGCCCGCCCCAGATTCTGCGCCGGAAGGTCCGGGCCGGAAAGCTCGGCAAGAAGACCGGCGAGGGGTTCTACGTCTGGGAAGACGGCGAAATCGTGGCCACGAGCGGCGATTGGGGTGACGACGAATGAGCGACGACGAAACGACTGCGGACGACGAAGTCGGAACCCCCGAAGCGGTCGGCGCGGAGTGCGAGACGGTGAACGTCGCGGTCGGCGACCGAGCGGAGAACGTCGCCACCGTCACGCTCTCGCGGCCGGACGCCCGGAACGCGCTGAACGCGCAACTGCGCGCCGAACTGAAGGACGTGCTGGACGCCATCGAGGCCAGCGACGTGCGCGTGGTCGTCCTCACCGGCTCCGAGGAGTCGGGTGCGTTCGTCGCCGGGGCCGACGTGACCGAACTCCGCGAGCGCGGCCCGCTCGAGCAGCGCGAGGCGAGCAAGCGCCCCAGAGTGTACGAGTACGTGGACGACCTCGAACAGCCGGTTATCGGCGCTATCAACGGCCACGCGCTCGGCGGCGGGTGCGAACTCGCGCAGGCCTGCGACACGCGCATCGCCCGCGAGGGGGCCAAGTTGGGCCAACCCGAGATAAATCTCGGTATCATGCCCGGCGGCGGCGGCACCCAGCGCCTCCCGCGACTCGTCGGCGAGGGGCAGGCGATGAAGCTGATTCTCTCGGGCGAACTCGTGGACGCCGAGGAAGCCCGCGACATCGGTCTGGTGGACGAGGTTCACGGTGAGGACGAGTTCGAGGAGCGCGTCTACGACCTCGCCGAGTCGATGGCCGAGAAGAGCCCGCTCGCGCTGGAGTTCGCCAAGAAGGCGGTGAAGGCCAGCAGTCGGATGGAGTTGGAGCAGGGCATCGAGTACGAGGCCGAACTGTTCGCGCACCTGTTCGCCTCCGAGGACAAGAACGAGGGCATCGACGCTTTCTTCGAGGACCGCGACCCCGAGTGGAAGGGGAAGTAATCAGTCCGACTCGTCGCCCGCCCGTTCCCAGTAGGTCCGGAACATCTCTCGCCCCCAGTCGAGCGCGGCCTCGGTGTCGTTGAGCAGGACGCCCCGGAGGTCCCCGCTCTCGTCGTAGACGATGAGGACGAGTCCCTCGTCCTCGGCGACGACGAGACCGAACGGCAGGGTCTCGTCGGTTCGGCGGACCGCGAGCCGGCCGGTGGCGAGCGACTCCGAGAGGCGTTCGGCGTGGTTCTCCCGGAGGTACTCCACGACCGGAGATTCCAGCACGAGGTCGGCCGTCAGGTCGCCGCCGACCACCTCCTCGTGGAATATGTCCACGTACTGGGGCAGGACGACCGGGGTGAACCCGACCACGCGGTCGGTCCGGCGCACGAAGTCGTCGATGTGTTCGACCGGGCCGGTCGGTGCGTGGCGCTCGCCCCGGACGGTCTCGGCCCCGACGAGCAGGTCGGTCGTCACCGGCACGTCCGCGGGGAGCGCCGACAGGAGCGACTCGCCGTCTAAGACGGCGGCCACGCGCTCCTCGAAGGTCCGACACTCCTCGCGGAGCAGGCGGCCGACCAGCGTAAGTGCCACGCCCTCGTCGGTCTCGGTCACGAGACCGCGGTCTTCGAGTTCGCGGACGGCCTTGTACACCGTCGAGCGCGAGACGCCCAGCTCGTCACGCAAGTCGCGTTTGCTCGTCGGTCCCTCGGCCAGTCGGCCGAGAAACGCGGCACGCTTGACCACCGTCGAGATGCGGTCCCGGAGGTCGGAGTCGAGTTCGTCGCTCATGTAAACTGTTCGCAGTTGTGTGACTATCCCGTATTCCAACGCGAGAGACGTATTCGTTTCGGCACTGATGACGATAGACCGGTTCGGTCCGGGCCGGACGAGTCTGGGCGGGTCCGGGCGAGTCTTCGCGAGTCCGGGCGGGTCCGGGCCGGTCCCGTTTCGGAGGCTCGGACGCGTTTCGACCTTCGAAACGTCGGTAGCTCCTCCGAACGCGAGTCCGGCGTCGAACCGTTTCCGGTCGATTACAATCAAATGGGATGGTCCCCTTCGTCCGTTGAACACGCTGGAGGTACGTCCATGATAGGAAACCGAGACGGTTCGACACCGCCCCGAATTGCCCGCGAGTCCGCAGCGACCGACCTCACGACCGAACGACTGTGTGGTCTGCTGAGCGACTCGCTCCGGCGACGCGCCCTCCGCGCGCTCGACCCCGACGAGGGAACGGTCGCGCTCTCGCAACTGGCCGACCGAATCGCGGACGAGTCCGACCGCGAGGTCGAGATGAAACTCCACCACCATCACCTGCCGAAGTTGGACGAAGCAGGGCTCGTGCGGTACGACGGCGACGAGAACGTGGTCGAGGCTCGGCCGCAACCCGACATGGCCGACCAGTATCTGGAACTCTGAGCCGGGCGGCCCGACGAATCGACTCGCGAGTCCCCGAGCGCTCGGTGGCCTACCGCATCAGTTCGCCGCCGTTGACGTTCAGCGTCTCGCCCGTGACGAACCCGGCGTCCCGGAGGTAGGCCGCGGCGTCGGCGATGTCCCGCGGTTGGCCGAACCGTTCGACCGGTATCTCGGCCATCTCCGCCTCCTTTTCGTCCTCGGTCCGGTCGGCGGTCATGTCGGTCTCGACGTGGCCGGGCGCGATGGCGTTGACCCGCACGTCGGGCGCGAAGTCCCCGGCGTGGCTCTTGGTGAGACCGAGAATCCCGGCCTTCGAGGCGGCGTAGTGGCACTCGACCGGCGCGCCGGTGTGGGCCAGAATCGAGGAGACGTTCGTGACCGAGGGCGTCGGCGCGGGGTCCGCGTCGTCCGCCTCGTCCGGCGTCGTCTCCGCCGCCTCTCTGAGGTGGGGAAGGGCGGCCTTGGTCACGTTGAACGCGCCGTTGACGTTGGTGTCCATCACGGCGTCGAAGTCCTCGGGAGAGAGGGCCTCGGTGTAGACGTGCTGGTCCACGCCCGCGTTGTTCACGACGTGGGCCAGTCCGCCGAAGGCCTCGACGGCGGCGTCCACGAGGTCCGCGGCCTCCTCGGGGTCGCCCACGTCGGCCCGGACCGCGACCGCCTCGCTGTCGGTCTTCTCGCCGATGGACTCGGCGACCGCCCGCGCCTTCTGCGCGCTCGATACGTAGTTGACGACCACGTCGTAGCCGTCGCGCGCGAACCGCTCGGCGATTGCCCGGCCGATGCCCCGCGAGGAACCGGTGACGAGTGCTGCTGGCATACCGGAACCACCGCCCGCCGGGACCTTGGCGTTTGGGTCCGGCGAGCGCGGCGGCTCCCGGACCTCGGCGTTTATGCCGACCGCGCGTAATTGCCCACGCATGAGCGACCGGAGAGCCAATTCCGGGACCGACCGGTCGGAGTCGGAGCCGCCCGCCGACCCCGATCTGGAGGACCTGCTGGACGAACTCGAAACGCTCGAAGAGACCGTGGACGACCCCGACGAGCGCGAGCAGGTCCGCGAGACGATGCGGATGGCCCGGCGGGTCTCGACGCCGAGCGCGTTCGGCCGGGTCATCCGGGGGTTCGACCGCCACGACGCCGCGGAGGCGCTGGTCGGGAGCGTGGTGTTCGGGATTCCGATGCTGGTCGAGGGCGGGACCGTCGAAATCGGCGAGTTCATCGCGGCCCACCCGGCCTCGCTGCTGGTCACGCTCGGGGGAACGGTGGCACTGGTGGTCGGTCTGCTCTACGTCGCCGAAATCCAGCAGGTCGAGATTCACCGCCCGCTGTTCGGGGTCGTCCCCCGCCGACTCGTGGGCGTCCTCGGCGTCTCGTTTCTCACCGCGCTCGGGATGATGACCGTCTGGGGGCGCGTCGATTGGGCCGACCCGTGGCTCGCGCTCTGCCAGACGAGCGTGACGTTCTCGGCGATGGCGCTCGGGGCCGGACTCGGCGACATCCTGCCGGGGTCGTGACTGACGCCGGGAGTCGCGGTCGCTCGCGGCCGTCTGCGGCGGTTCGGAGAATTTGTTAGATATTCTACTCGACAACACAAAGTATATCCGTGTAGTGAGGGTATTGGTACCCGTTCACACAGGACTTCTGGTGAGACGCATGATAGAATGCCCACATTGCGGTTCGGACCTGAATCGGCAAGCGAAGACGCAGACGCGGCGAAACGGCGAACCACTCGGCGGTAAATCGACCGGTTCAGAACTGGTCTCTTGTCCCGACTGCGACGAGATGATAGACGGATTCACGGCGCACTGACTCGGCCCGGTCTCCCGATTTTTCGTCTCAGACGCGTCAGAGCGACGCGAACGCCTCGCGGGCGTTCTCGACGGCGGCCTCCTTCTCGGCGGGGTAGGCTTCGACTTTGGCGCGGAAGGTGATTCCCTCGCCGAGTTCGGCCTCGCCGCGGTAGGCCGCCTGCTTGTCGAGGCGGAGGAACAGCGAGCAGTTGTCGTCCACGCGCTCGTCGAGTTCGTCCAGCAGGTCCTCGGCGTCGGGGAGTTGTGCCACCTTCGAGAGGACGTGGCGCATCTCGTCGGCGTTCTCGACGCGCGCCGAGAGGACGAGGATGCGGTCGCCGTGGTGGCCCTCGCTCGTCGCGCGCTCGATTTCGAACTCCTCGGGGAGGTAGGTCCGCAGGGCCTGCTCGACGCGCTTGTCGTCCTCGGTCGCGTAGCAGAACGCCCGCAGGTCGATGTAGTGGAACGGAACTTCGGCCATTGAGAGCGCGTAGGGTCCCCGAACGGAAAAAGGCGTTTCGTTCGGTTCAGTGGGTCGCTGTCGGGGAGGACGAAGTGTGGTGCGGCAGGTGTGCTGTGCGGCGGACGTGTAGTGCGGCGGTGTGCTGTGCGGCGGGTACGTGGTGCGGCAGGTGTGCTGTGCGGTTGCGGTGACTCCCGTACTAAGCCTGAAGCTAGCCCTCGCCGAACGAAGCCACCCGTTCGAGTATCACCGCTTTTGGTGACGCGAGCGATGCCACTCCCGAACGCAGACTCCGGAGAACAGTCGAGGGCCGCAGAAGCGCTACTCCTCGTCTTCGACGGCTTCCAGCGAATCCTCGGGGATGCCGGTCTCCTGTCCGTCCTCGAAACTGACGGTGTAGGTGCTGTCGCCGAACATCGTGTCCATGACCTGCGTGATCTGGCCTTCTTCGCCGTCGTACTCGCTGTGCTCGTCGTGCAGGATGACGCGGTCGTCTTCCTCGAAGCTCATGGGTCGTGATAGCCTCGCTGGTGGTAAAAACGACCCGGTTCGGCGTCGGGCCTCTGGGCGGTCCGGGCGACGGTCGAACTGACCGTCGCCCGGACCGTCCGTCGCGCGTCGAATCTCACTCTGTGGTCGTGGCGGTCCCGCCGGACCCGCCGATTGCGACGCCCGTCGCGTCGGCGGCGAACTCGGCGAGGTCGGCCACGACGCGCTCGGCGACGTGGTTGCGCTCGAAGTACTCCTCTGTGTTGGGCTTCCCGCTACCGGGCATGAACAGATGGTTGAGTCGGTCGTACCGCCGGAACGTGACGTTCGACTCGCCGCCGAGCGCGTCCTTCCAGAGCGGCAGGTCGTCCTCGACCGTGACCTGATAGTCGCGCTCGCCGAACAGGAGCAGTCGCGGGAGTTCGAGGTTTCGGGCGGTCTTCAGGTGGTCGTACTCCGCGAGCGTTCGCCAGTACTCGTCGCCGCCGAGGTGGACCACTTCGTCGTCGGGGAAGTCGAGCCCGCGAATCTGCTCGGCGATGTGACGCGCGTTGTTCAGTTGCTCGCGCTCGGCGTCGGTGACGGTGCCGTCCAGTTCCACGAGGTGGCGGTTCTGGTCGAGGATGGCGTCGCTCGCGGACCGGGCCAGCGGCGCGAGCATGGCGACGCCGGCGAGGTTCCCGTCGCGGGCGGCGATGCGCGGTGTGAGGGTCCCGCCGAGGCTGTGGCCCGTGACCACCGCGTCGCCGTCCGCGACGAGGTCGGTGCCCCGGAGCGCCGCCACGGCCGCGAGCGCGTCGTTCGTCACCACCTCGTCGATGGTTATCTCCGCGAGGTTCACGTCGCAGGCGACGGTGCGCTTCTGGTACCGGAGGACGGCGACGCCGCGGGAGGCCAGCCCCCACGCGAGGTCCTTGTAGACCTTGTTCGGGCCGGAGGTGCCGTCGCGGTCTACCGGTCCCGAGCCGTGGACGAGGACGACGCCCGGCACGCGCTCGACGCCCATCGGCAGGGTCAGCGTCCCCTCCAGCGTGCAGGCGTCGGTCGCTCGGAGCGAGACGGTGCGCTCGGTGAACGCCGACTGGTCGGCGTACGCTGGGGATGACCACTCTTCGGCCACGCGCCGAATCTGGAAGCCGCCGATGGCCTCGGAGCCGAAGTACAGGACGACCTCCCGGCGGCCGCGCTCGAACTCGGCGACGCCGGTCACCACGCGGTAGCGGTTCTGCTCGGAGACCTCCAGCGCCGTGAAGGTCCGGAACGCGCCGATTTGGCCCTCCAATCCGGTCCAGACCTGTTCGAGTCGTTGCGTCGAAATCTGTTCGGCCGCGGTCGAGTCGAATCGCCCGTGGGCCTCCTCGAAGGAACCGTCGGCGAGGAGACCGACGAACGCTCTCGCGCGTCGTTTCAGTTCCTCGGGGGTCGGCGTGCCGCTTGTCGTCTCGGCGTCGCTCTCCGTCTCGGTCTCGGACGGTGCGGTCGTCGCGAGCGTGGTGGAGGTCGCGGTCGATACGGTCGTGTTGGTGGCGTCGCCGGCACCCTGACAGCCGGCCAGCAGTGCCGTCAGGCCGGAGCCGACTGCAGTCAGGACATCGCGTCGGTCGAATCGTGTCATGGTTGGTCGTGGAGTCGTCAGCGGGGTCCGCTGTAGTCGCGGTGGCTTGCGGTAGTTTGCGGTGGTTCGCGGTCGTCTGCGGTCGTGCGTAAAGGAGGCTTGTCGTAAAGCCCCCTTTACAGTAAAGTCCCCTTTACACTCGGTATTAAAGCTAGCGGTGAAGCGTTCCGACCGCCGACAGGTTCGAGCGCGACCGCCGCCGACCGAAGGCTTATTCGGACGGCCGGACAAGCCTCGGAGTATGACTTCGCGCTCGCCCACAGCGGTCCGGTCCGCTCGCTGTCAGTCGATTCCGCTCGTACGACGTCCCGATGACCACAGTTGACGACCTGTGGTATCTCGCCACCCGCGCGGACCAGCGCGCCGAGCAGGTCCACCACCGCCTGACCGACGCCCACGACGACTTCCTCGAACGACGCCACAGTCGCCGGGTCTCGCGCTCGCGGTTCCGCACCCTCGCCGAGCGCATCGCCGAGTTCGGCGCGCCCTACGGCGCACACTCGATAGTCTACCGACCGTCGGGCGAACTACTGCTGGTCTGGCACGCGGGCGTGGACATGTGGGTCGTCCCCGGCGGCGAACCCGACCCCGACGAGTCGTTCCGCCGGGCGGCCGAGCGAGAACTCGCCGAAGAGGCGGGCGTCGAGGCCAGTTACGACGGACTGGCGATGAACGTCCGAGTCGAAGTCCGGTGCGACGACTACGAGACGTGGGGTGTCCTCCCGCTGTTCGAGGCGCGCGTCGAGGGCGAGACCGCGCCCGAACCCGACGACCCCGACGGCGAGATCACGGACGCCGACTGGTTCGCGGACCTGCCCGAGAACACCCGCGACCGCGAGGACCTGCAGGCGTGGCGCGAGTTCGCGCTGGAGTGACGCCGCGTTCGAGCGCCCGCCCGGAGACGGGCCTCACTCGTGGGAGACGCCCTCGCGGGCCTCGGCCTTCTTCCGGCGGAGCGCGGCCCGCGCGTTGCTGGCGTCGTAGCCGAAGAAGACGTTCTCGGCGTACTCGTCGGCGACCTCCGCGGCGTGGATGAGGTTGTCCACGTCCACGTCCACCGCGTAGAGTTCGACGCTGAAGGGAGCGTCGAGCGCGTCCCGAAAGCCGCTGGCGATGGTTTCGAGCCAGTAGGTCGTCTCGTAGGCCATGTCGTAGAGCGGGACGACGAACTCGTCCACGTACTCGGCGAGCGCGTCCACGTCGAGTCCCGCTCGCTCGTAGAGGTGACCCGGATACGGGTCGGGGTAGAGCGTGAAGTATGTCTTGCCCGGAATCCGGTCGGCGGCCTCGGCGACGAACTCGGTGACGACGCTCGCGCGCCACTCGAAGCGGTCGTCGAAGTCGCTGGCCGCGAATCGCTCGTCGCACCGCTCGCAGTGACAGTACTCGGCGCGCGGGAATCCCACGTCGTCGAGTCGCACGTCGGGGTTCGCTTCGGCGCAGTCCGAGACGATTTCGAGGACGCCCTCGCGGTAGTCCTCGCGCGTCGGGCAGACGTACGCCCAGTCGAAGTAGCGCCGCTCGCGGGTGGCGAGGTCGCCCTCGTCGCTGACCGCCGCGAGGTCGGGGTCGGCCTCGACCGCGGCGTTGTCTCCGAAACACGACACCATGTTGACCGCCCCGTCGAGCGGTTCGGCCGACCTGCCGGTCACGTCCTTGACCTCGTAGAAACCGCGGTCGAACTCCGGCCAGTCGAGTTCCTCCTCGTTGCGCGTGACGACGCCGTACATACCCGCCGTTGGTCGCCGTCGCGGGTAAGTGGTTCGCTCTCGCCTATCCGCGATTGCACCCCTGCGGCAGCGTCGCGTTGGTCGGCGCGGACCGGTTCACCGAACCGACCGACCAGTTCGAGGCCTCGCCCTTGATGATCAGCGCCTCGCCGACCGTTCCGTTCTCGACCACGATGTCGGGTTTCTTCTCGCCCGCGGCGGGCGCGATCGGGTCGCCGGTCGTGCGCTGGCCGAGCGACGTGTTGCCACAGAGGATGGCCGCGTCCACGACGAGGCGGTCGATGACGACCCCCGAGACGGTGCTGTTCTTCGTCCACTGGCGGTCGATGGTCCGGTTCTCGACGTTCGGGTCGAAGAAGCTCCCGCCGGGCACGTTGAGGACGGACTTGTTCCGGATGACGAGTTTCCGGGCGGTGACGTTCTTCATCCGGGCGCGCTCGATGGCGAACCGACCCACCGAGACGTTCGAGAGCGTGACGTTCGTCCGCCGCCCATTCTCGGTCGTCGCGTTCCGGACGACGACGTTCCGGACCGTCGCGTTCAGCACCGTCGAGTTGCGTATCAGCCACGTCTTGACCGTCACGTTCTCGAGCGACACCTTGTACTGGGCGAACGAGTCGTCCGCGTCGGATGCTCCGGCATCCGACGCGGACGCGGTAGCGTTAGCATCGGAGACTGCACCGGCAGTCCGGTGAATCGATTCGCCGGGGCGCTGTACCGGACCGTCGTCCCCGCTGTCGGTCCCGACGCCGACGGCCGGTCCCACTCCGGCTAACAGGACGGCGAGCGCGAGCGCGACGGCGGGAAGTGGTCGAGCGTTCATCTCCGAAGGAGTACTCCGAGGCCGGAAATAAACGAAAACGACTGTTCTGTCCGTTTTGTCTCGTAACGGAACGTTTCGTGCAAAGTAGCCGCCACTTATCTCGACTTCCGACCGAGGGTCGCGGTCGCCGGAATCGGCGGTCGGTGCGCAATTGCGTCGCGGGCCGACGCCGCGGCGTCGGCCCGTAAGTCGTGTCTCGACTCGCCGGCCTTACTCGACCGCGATGTGGGCCGCGAGGTCCTCGCGGACGATGGTGTCGCAGTACTCGCAGCGCACGCCGTCGTCCAGCACGTCGAACTTCGTCTCGACCGGTTCGTCGGCGTTCGTGATGCAGTTGTGGTTCGGACACGAGAGGACGCCGACCACGCGCTCGGGGCGTTCGAGATACTGCTTCTCGGCGACCTCGTACTCCCGGATGATGTTGATGGTCGCCTCCGGCGCGATGAGCGACAGCACGTCCACCTCGTCTTGGCTCAACTCGCGGTCCTCGACCTTCACGATGTCCTTGTGGCCCATCCGGTCACTCGGGATGTTCATCCCGACGCTGACGGTCTCGCCCGACTCGCCGTCGATGCCGAGGATGGCGAGGACGTTGAGCGCCTGTCCGGCGCGGATGTGGTCGATGACGGTCCCCCTCGGAATCTTGCTGACGCGGAGTTGGTGGTCGCTCATCGGTCTCCCTCCAAGAGTTGGTCGAGCAGCGCCATCCGGACCGGCACGCCGTTGTGGGCCTGCTCGAAGTACGTCGCGTAGTCGGTGTCGTCCACCTCGGGTGCGATCTCGTCCACGCGCGGGAGCGGGTGCATCACGGTCAGGTCGTCTTTCGCCGGTCCGAGTGTTTCGAGGTCGATACCGTACTCGCCCGCGACCTCCTGATACTCGTTCTCGTCGGGGAAGCGCTCGCGCTGGATGCGCGTGACGTAGAGGACGTCGAGCGACGGCAGAATCTCCTCTAACTCGGTGTGCTCGCGCACCATCGCGCCCTCCTCGTGGAGGTCGTAGCGCACGCTCCGGGGGAGCTTCAGACTCTCGGGGCTGACGAAGTGCTGGTCGGCGTCGAAGTTCGTCAGCGCGTGGGCCAGCGAGTGGACGGTGCGGCCGTACTTCAGGTCGCCCATGATGCCGATTGTCAGGTCGTCCAACCCCGCGTTCTCTCGAATCGTGTAGAGGTCGAGCAACGTCTGGGTCGGGTGGTGGCCCGCGCCGTCGCCCGCGTTGAGCAGGGGCACGTCCACGAACTCGCCGACCATCTTCGCCGCGCCCTGACTCGGGTGGCGCAACACGAGCGCGTCGGCGTAGCCCTCGATGACGCGCGCGGTGTCGGCCAGACTCTCGCCCTTCTTGACCGACGAGGACTCGACGGTGCCCATGTCCACCGTGTCGCCCCCGAGGCGCTTGATGGCTGTCTCGAAGCTCATCTTCGTCCGGGTACTCGGCTCGAAGAAGCACAGTCCCAGTATCGCGTCCTCGTGGCGGTCCCCGAACGCGGCCGGGTCGGCGTCGAACTCCGCCGCGCGGTCGAGGACCGACTCTACGTCCTCCCGAGAGAGTTGTTTCGCAGTGATGAGGTGGTCGTCCCGCATTGGTAGAGTAGGGTAGTGGACGCGCCTTGAATGTCTCGGACTGGGATTCGAATTCGAGAGACAAACCGGTGGCACGCGCGAAATTCACCCGAGGGCTTAAGGCCGAAGCCGGGACGAACCCCGCTCGGACGTGTCGCTCGGTCGCGCGAGCAACGGCCGACCGGAGCGGGCGACGGTCGCGTGACCGGCGCGAGCGGTTGCGGGCAGATAGCTGGCGAGTCAGTCAGCAGTGTCGTCCGGCGGTGTCGCCGCCTCGCTGGAGGCGGGAACGCCGCTTTCCCCCAAGGCGGCGACACCGCCCTACCCCGTAACTACCAGTCCGACTAATCCGAGAGGACGGAGCCTAATTACCCGAGCGTCGTAGCGACGGGTATGCCGACCGCCTACGTCACTGCACCGCCCGAAGTGGCGACAGACATCGCCGAAGCGCTCGTCGAGGAACGACTCGCGGCCTGCGTCAACCGGTTTCCCTGCACCTCGGTCTACCGGTGGGAGGGCGAGGTCCACCGCGACGAGGAGGTGGTTCTGCTGGCCAAGACCACCGATGCGGGTTACGACCGACTCGAAGAGCGGGTCGAGGAGTTGCATCCCTACGACGTGCCCTGCATCGAGCGGTTCGAGGAGCGCGAGATGCTGGACTCGTTCGCGGCGTGGCGCGACGAGGCGGTGTCGTCCGGAGCGTCGGCGTCGGACGATGAGTGACGGCTGGAAGGCGTCGAATAGGAGCTAGCTACTGCCGACACCGAGGAGACCGCACAGCAGACTCCGACCGCACCCTGCCCGCGACCGCAGAGCGGACTACCGCCGAGGAAAAGGAGTCACCGTACAGCACCGCGACGGCACTGCGGCCGCACAGCACCGCAGGCCTCACGCCTCCCCAGCCTCGCGGTCGCTACGCTCCCGCTCCCTCGCGCGATGGGCGCGGCGCGTTCACGCGCCGCGCCCGTACGCGCCGGTCGAAAAGACGTATCTTCGCGCTCCGTCGCCTGTTCAGGCGCGCTCGCGGAGGTCGTCCAGCACCCCGAGCGTGCCCTCGGAGTACGACTCGTCCAGTACCACGTCGGCGGCGCGCTGGGCTTTGGCGTCGGCGTTGGCGACCGCGTAGGACTCGCCGGCGACGCCGAACGTGGACACGTCGTTCTCCGAGTCGCCGATAGCTACGAACTCGTCGGGGTCTCGGTCGAGGAGCCGCGCGACCGACTTCAGCCCGCGACCCTTCTCGATTTCGGGGGCCTTGACGTGGTAGGCGAACCCGGTGTCCACGACTTCCAGTCCGTGTTCGGCCGCGAGTTCTTCGAGCGGGCCGAGCGGCTGGTCCCGAGCGACCGCCACCTCGGTCTCGCGCCACCGGTTTACCGTGTCCGTCGGTCCCCACCCGAGGTCGTGGCCCGCCGCGACGTACTTCTCTGCGACCCGGCGCGCGGCCTCGCCGTCGCCGTTCGTCGTGACCGCCTCGCCCGAGAGGACGATACCGCCGTTCTCGGCGATGACGTTCTGTTCGACGTACATGAAGTGACAGAGCGCCACGGGGTAGGGGAACGCCTTCCCGGTGGCGACGACGACCGGCGCGTGCCACTCGGGAAGCACGTCGAAGAACCGCGGGTCTACGGAGTCGTCGGGCCGAGTCATCGTGCCGTCGATGTCGAGGACGAGCGGCGGAACCATGCGGTAGCGTGGGAGCGGCGCGCACAAAAAGCGGTCGTTCGGAGGTCGCGTCCGTCCGTTCAGAGGCCGAGCGTCGGCACCCAGACGCTCTGGGGGAAGACGCCGACGATGGCCAGCACCGCGATGAGGAAGGTGCCGACGACGATGGCGGCGGCGGGCGGGTCGAAGTGAGTGTCGGCGTGCGCGTAGAAGATTCGCTGGACGAGTTCGCCGACGAGCGCGCAAATCGCGCCGAAGACGCCGCCGACCACGAGCGCCGAGGCGAGCGGAATCGCGGCCGCCACCTCCGCGGGCGGGGCCGTCGAGACCGCCATCCCGGCCGGAGCCAGCGCCAGCGCCGCGGTGCTGGCGGGCAGGCTGATGTGGTGAGTCACCGGAATCTGCTCGACGCCGCAGTTGAGGAAGACGAGACTCGCCGCGCTGATGCCGAACGCGAGGAACGGACTGCCGGTCGTATAGGCAGTGAACGCCGCGAGGATGCCCACGACGACGCCCAATGTCGCCACGTTCGCCCACTTGTACTGGTGGGGGAGCCACGGTTCGACGACGAACCGGCCCTCGGCGGTTCCGCCGTCGGCGGCGGGTTCCCGCCCACCGTCACTGTCGGCGGTCGCGGCCTCGCCGATGATGCGTCGGTCACCGTCCTCGAACGGCGACATGTCGAGGATACCGCCGCTGGTGTCGCCGATGATGTCGTAGCCGAAGACGATGCGGTGGATGACGGCCGACAGCACGACGCCCATCGCGATGGGGTCGTAGGGCATCCCGAGCGTCGAGGAGGCGACGGTCAGCCAGTAGCCGACGATACCGAACGCGCCGCCGACCGCGAGCACGTCGGGTTTGGTCCCCTGCGCGAACGCGATGTTCTTGGCCTCGTGGAAGTCGAAGTCGGTGTCCATGTACCCGCGCTTCGCGGCGTAGGCGGCCGCGGCCGCGCCGCCGGCGAAGCTGATGGCCGGGGAGAACACCGGCCCGAAGGCGATGGAGCCGGTGATGCCGACCGCCGCGAGTTCGCCCGCCGCGCCCGCCTCCGACGCGCCGGCGACGGTCTTTCCGATGACGTTGGCCGCCTCGTCCGCGATGACCATGAAGCCGGTGAAGATGAACGCCGGGAGCGCCCCGAGCGCCGCGCCGAACGCGCCGCCCGCGAACGCCGCCAATAGCATCTCCACCGCCCACAGATCAGCCCAAGCCATCTAACTCTCTCCCCCGTCGCGCGCCCAGTCGGTGGCACGTTCGACGGCGTCGGCCCAGCGGTCGTACATCTCGTCCGCTTCGTCGCGGTTCATGTCCGGTTCGAACTCGCGGTCAACGCGCCAGTTGTCCCGGAGTTCCTCGGGATCGTCCCAGTAGCCGACCGCGAGGCCCGCGGCGTAAGCCGAACCGAGTGCGGTCGTCTCGTCGACTTCGGGTCGGGCGATTTCGGTGCCGATGATGTCGGCCTGCAACTGGCAGAGGAAGTTGTTCTTGACCGCGCCGCCGTCCACCTTCAGACTCTCCATCTCGATGTCGCTGTCGGCGACCATCGCCTCGGCCACGTCGCGGGTCTGGTACGCGATGGATTCGAGCGTCGCGCGGACGACGTGTTCCCGGCGCGTCCCGCGGGTCATCCCGACGATGGTGCCCCGAGCGCGCTGGTCCCAGTGGGGCGCGCCGAGACCGGTGAAGGCCGGGACGACGTAGACGCCGTCGGTCGAATCGACGCTCCGGGCCAGCGTCTCGGACTCGGCGGCGTCCTCGATGAGCGTCATGTCTTCGAGCCACTCGATCGCCGCACCCGTCACGAAGATGGCTCCTTCGAGGGCGTACTGGACGGGTTCGCCCGAGCGCTGGAACCCGACCGTCGTGAGCAGGCCGTGGTCGCTGTCCACCGCCTCGTTACCCGTGTTCATCAGGAAGAAGCTCCCCGTGCCGTAGGTGTTCTTGGCGTCGCCCGCGTCGAAGCAGGTCTGGCCGAACAGCGCGGCCTGCTGGTCGCCGAGCGCGCCCGCGACCGGAATCTCGGCCCCGAGGAAGCCGTCGGGGTCGGTCGCGCCGTAATAGTCTTCGTCGCTGGAGGGCCGGACCTCCGGCAGACACTCCTCGGGGACGTCGAACTCCCGGAGGAGGTCGTCGTCCCAGTCCATCTCGTGGATGTCGAACAGCATCGTCCGGGAGGCGTTAGTTACGTCGGTGATGTGGTTCCCGGTGAGGTTGTATATCAGCCACGAGTCGATGGTGCCGAACATGATTTCGCCCTCGGCGGCCCGCGATTTGAGGTCCGCCGGGCGGGCGCGCTGGGTCTTGATGGGGTCGGCGTTGTCCAACAACCACTCGGCCTTCGTCGCCGAGAAGTAGGCGTCGGCTTCGAGACCGGTCTTCGCTCGAATCTCTTCGACCTTCCCCTGCGCTTCGAGTTCCTCGACGCGGTCGGTCGTCCGTCGGTCCTGCCAGACGATGGCGTTGTGGACCGGCTTGCCGGTGTCGCGGTCCCAGAGCAGCGTCGTCTCGCGCTGGTTGGTCACGCCGATGGCGGCGAGTTGGTCCGCGGTCAGTCCGGCGTCTTCGAGCGCCGCCCGGACGACCGACTTGGTGTTCTCCCAAATCTCGACCGGGTCGTGTTCGACCCAACCGGGTTCGGGGTAGATCTGTTCGTGGGTCTCGTACGAGTTGGCGACGACCTGGCCGCCGTGGTCGAAGACCATGAAGCGAGTACCGGTCGTCCCTTGGTCTATCGCGCCGACGTATGTTTCCTGAGTCATGGGTGAGTTACCGTAGTTACCGTCAACCACTACCGTGTTCACGACATCGTGCGTAGTTTACGCATGGTGCCGCTATACTGGTAAACAATATTGACTTTCATTATAAAACTTTCGCAGGAACGTGCCAGAAGCGGTCGTATCCGTCAGAAATCGTGGCGATTCGACGCTCGGAGAGTCATTTACTGCGATACATGGAATGGCGGTAAAGTAAAGTGACGTGAGTGCGAGTTTCGAGAAAAGGGATGACAGCTACTACGGACGTTCTCGTCGTCGGCGGGGGGTCTACGGGCACCGGCATCGCGCGGGACTTGGCGATGCGAGGGGTGGACGTGACGCTCGTCGAGAAAGGGAACCTGACTCACGGGACGACCGGGCGGATGCACGGACTCCTCCACAGCGGCGGTCGCTACGCGGTCTCCGACCGAGCGAGCGCCGAGGAGTGCATCGAGGAGAATCGCGTCCTCCGGGACATCGCCGGCCACTGCGTCGAGGAGACCGGCGGGCAGTTCGTCCAGTTGGAGGGCGACCCGGACGAGTACTTCGAGGAGAAACTGGCGGGCTGTCGGGAGTGTGGCATCCCCGCGGAGGTCCTCACGGGGGAGGAGGCCCGCGAGGAGGAGCCCTATCTGACCGAGGACGTGAAGCGGGCGATTCGGGTGCCGGACGGCGCTATCGACCCGTTCCGGCTCTGCGTCGCCAATGCAATCAGCGCGGAGAACCACGGCGCGCGCATCGAGACCCACGCCGAAGTCGTGGACCTGCTGGGCGACTCGGACCGCGTGACCGGCGCGACGATTCGCCACGACAGCGGCCCCGGCAAGCGCACGCACGGCAAAGTGGGCGAAACCGAGGAGATTCGCGCCGAGTACGTCGTCAACGCGACCGGCGCGTGGGCCGGGCAGTTGGGCGAGATGGCGGGCGTGGACATCGAGGTCCGACCGTCGAAGGGCGTGATGGTCGTGATGAACTGCCGGCAGGTGGACACCGTTATCAATCGGTGCAGGCCGAAGGGCGACGCCGACATCGTGGTGCCCCACGAGACGACCGCCATCCTCGGCACGACCGACGAGGAGGTCTCGGACCCCGAGGACTACCCCGAGGAGCGCTGGGAGGTGGACCTGATGATAGACGAGTTGAAGCGACTCGTCCCCATCCTCGAAGAGGCTCGGACGGTCCGGTCGTTCTGGGGCGTCCGCCCGCTATACGAACCGCCGGAGGTCGGGAGTTCGGACCCGACCGACATCACCCGCGACTACTTCCTGCTTGACCACGAGGAGCGCGACGACCTGCACGGGCTGACCTCCATCGTCGGCGGGAAGTTCACGACCTACCGGATGATGGCCGAGGAGATCAGCGACCACGTCTGCGAGCAGTTGGGCGTCTCCGCGGCGTGCCGCACCGCCGACGAACCCCTGCCGGGAAGCGAGGACGAGTCGGTCTTGGACGCCGGGATGGACCGCTTCGGCCTGCGCTCGCCGGTCGCACGCCGGAGCGCCCAGCGCCTCGGGTCGCGGGCCGACGACGTGCTGTCGTCGGTCGAACCCAACCCAGTTCTCTGTGACTGCGAAGCCGTCACGCGCGCCGAGGTGCGCGACGCCATCGACCAGTCGGGCACCGACCTCAACGCGGTCCGCATCCGGACCCGCGCCTCGATGGGCAACTGTCAGGGCGGGTTCTGCTGTCACCGGATGGCCAGCGAACTCCACCCCGAGTTCGAGGAACCGCAGGCCTACGCCGCGCTCGACGAACTGTTCCAGGAGCGCTGGAAGGGCGAACGACACGCCCTCT
Organism: Halorussus gelatinilyticus; assembly: GCF_023238445.1. Classification (GTDB taxonomy): domain Archaea; phylum Halobacteriota; class Halobacteria; order Halobacteriales; family Haladaptataceae; genus Halorussus; species Halorussus gelatinilyticus. Next base: position 3,440,383 of record NZ_CP096658.1, read on the forward strand.
GGGGCGAACAGCTCTCGCAGGCCGCGCTGAACTACGCGCTCCACGCGACGACGATGAACCGGGACCGCGACCCGGTGGCCGACGGCGAGCGGGACGAGGGCTCTGCTATCGACTTCGCGGCGTTCGACGCGGGTGAGTCGCACTCGCCGACCGCCGCCCCCGACGGAGGGCGACATGGCGATTGAGGACGACGTGACCGTCGTCGGCGGCGGCCTCGCCGGGATGACCGCCGCGCTCGCCGCCGCCCGCGACGGTGCCGAGGTCCGGGTCCTGTCGCACAAGGACTCGACGCTCAAGAGCGCGAGCGGACTGGTTGACGTGCTGGGGTATCGGCCGCGTTCGGCGGCGGCTGACGAGCGCGGTGCAGGGTCGGACGAGTCGGCGAACGACGCCGACCGCGGCGAGGAGTCGAGCCCGGCGGACGGACCGCTCGCCGACCCCTTCGACGCGATTCCCGACCTGCCGGAGTCGCACCCCTACCGAACCGTGGGCGTCGAGGGCGTCCGGGACGCACTGGCGCTCTTCGACGAGGTGGTCGGCGACCGGTACCGCGGGAGCCACACCGACCGGAACGCGCTGGTCCCGACCCACGTCGGGTCGGTCAAGCCGACCGCGCGCTACCCCGCGACCGCGGCGGCGGGACTGGCCAGCGACGACCGGAGCGCCCTGCTGGTCGGCTTCGAGACCGTCACGGACTTCGACGCGCCGCTCGCGGCCGCCCACCTCGAATCCGCGGGCGTCCCGTTCGCCGCGCGCGGCGCGACGATTGCGTTCCCCGGCGACTTCCGGGTGGACGCCAAGATTACGCGGTTCGCCGACGCGCTCGACGCGAACGAGCGCGTCGCGGTCGAGGGCGACGGATACACGACCGAGCTACCGGTTCGGACGGCGCTCGCGGAGGCCGTGAAACCCCACCTGCGGGGCGAGGAGCGCGTCGGCTTCCCCGCAATTTTGGGCCAGCACGACCCGGCGGAGGTCTGCGCCGACCTCGAATCCGAACTCGGTGCGGCCGTCTTCGAGGTTCCGATGGGACCGCCGAGTCTGCCGGGGATGCGCCTCGAAGGCGCGTTCCTCGCGGCCTGCCGGGAGGCGGGCGTGCGGTTCACGACCGGAAACCCGGTGGTGGACTACGAGACGGGCGACGGAACGAGCGGCGGGAGCGGCGACGAGACTGGCGACGGGGACGGCGATGCTCCCGGCATCGCCGCCGTCCGCGTCGAGCGAAACGGCGCGGCGATTCCGTTCCACGCCGACCAGTTCGTGCTGGCGACCGGCGGGTTGGTGGGCAAGGGCATCGACTCGGACCGCGAGAGCGTCGAGGAGCCCATTTTCGACTGCCACGTTCCCCACTCGCGGGACCGATACGACTGGTTCGCCGACGACGCCTTCGGCGACCACCCCTTCGCGCGGTTCGGCGTGGAGACCGACGACGACCTGCGACCCCTCGACCGGGAGGGCGACGTGGAGTTTTCGAACCTGCGGGCCGCCGGCGCGGTGCTGGGCGGCTACGACTTCGCGGCCGAGAAGTCCGGGGCGGGCGTCTCGCTCGCCACCGGCGTCGCGGCCGGGCGGAGCGCGGCGCGAGAGGTGACGAGGTGACTATCTATGAGTGACGCAGAACAGCCGACGGACGCGAACGAACCAGAGGGAGCGAGTGACCCGAACGACGTGCGAGAGGAAGAGACGGTCGCAGACGACGAGTTCGAACCGGTGCAGGTGTTCCCCGAGAGCGAGGAGATGGACCTCCGGCCGGGGAGCGACGACTGCTACAAGTGCTCGACCTGCGACACGAACTGTCCGGTCGCGGAGGTTGACGACGAGTTCCCCGGCCCGAAGTTTCAGGGACCGGAGCAGTGGCGGCTCAAGCGCAAGGACGACCGCGACATCGACGACTCGGTGATGTCCTGCTCGAACTGCATGCGGTGTGACTCGTCGTGTCCCTCCGACGTGCCGCTGAGCCAGATGCACAACACCGCGCGCGGCGAGTACGTCGAGAACCAGATGGACAAGTTCTCGCGGGAGTACGTCCGCAACCGGATTCTGGCGAACTACCGGACGATGGCCGAGTTGGGGAGCAAGGTGCCGCGCCTGACTAACTTCGTGATGGGCAACTCGCTCGTCCAGACGTTCAACGAGAAGGTGCTGGGAATCACGTCGGAACGCGAGTTCCCCGAGTTCGCCGACCAGACCTTTCGGGAGTGGTGGCGCGAGCGAGGCGGGGCGAAGGTCCGAAGCGACGAGAAGCGCGTCGCGTACTTCCACGGCTGTTACTCGAACTACAACACCCCGGAGGTCGGCAAGTCGATGGTCCGACTCTTCGAGTACTTCGGCTACGAGGTCGTGGTGCCGCCCCAGAAGTGTTCGGGCACGCCGATGTTCGCCAACGGGATGCTGGACGACGCCGAGCGCGCGGCCGAGACGAACGTCCGCGAACTCGCGGCCGCGATAGAGGACGGCGCGGACGTCATCGCCTCCTGCACGTCCTGCTCGATGTCGCTCCGCCAGGAGTACCCCGAACTGTTCAGTTTCGAGGGGACCGCCAGCGTCGCGGCCCGCACCTACGAGGCCCTCGAATACCTGCGACTCCACGAGGACCTGGAAGCCGAACTGGCCGAGGCCGAAGTGGACGCCGGCGAGTTCGCCTACCACGCGCCGTGTCACGCCCGGAATCAGGGGCTGGCCGGACAGGCCGTCGAACTCCTCGACGGTCTCTCGGGCGCGAACGCCGAAGACGTCGGCGAGTCGTGTTCCGGCATCTCTGGCACCTACGGTTGGAAGGAGGAAAAATACGAAACGTCCATGAAGATAGGTGAGGAGATGTTCGACCACATGGAGACGACCGACGCGGAGACGGGCATGACCGAGTGTCCGACCTGCGCGATGCAGATGGAACACGGCACGGGCTACGAGATTCGCCACCCGCTCGAAGTGATGGACGAGGCGCTGGTCGGCGAGGGGAGACACTGACGACGGATGAACTTGGAAGAGCGCATCGCTCGGCGGCAGGCCACGCGGGACGACGACCTGCTGGTGGACCGGCGACCGCTGAACCCCGCGGTCCACCTCGCGGAACCGGTGGGTCGGGGCACGGTCCTCGAACGCCTGCTGGACGTGTTCGACCCCGTCTTCGACCGACGACTCCCGCCCGACGCCGCGGTGTACGGGCCGAAAGGTGCCGGCAAGTCGGCGCTGGTGAGCGCGCTGTTCGCCCGCCTGAACGACCAGTTCGGCCGCCGCGAGGGACGACTCGGCACGACCACGCGCGCCGGAACCGCCACCGACACCGTGGAATTCGTCCACGTGGACGGCTACCGCGCAGAGAGCGAGTTCCAGTTTCTCCACCGCCTTCTCGACGCGCTCGTCGACGAGTCGGTGCCCCGCCGCGGCATCGGAACCGAACGACTCCGCGAGCAGTTCGTCGAGCGGTTCGCGTCGCCCACCCGGAGCGCGGTCGTCGCGGTGGACCACGCGGCCAGCGAGAACTCGCCGTCCGGGTCACAACTCCGCGAGTGGTTCGCGCCGGTCGCGGACGACGTGGCGTTGGTCGTCGTCGGCCGGTCGGTGCCCGACGACTGGGACGCCCCGACCGTCCACGTGCCCGCCTACCGCCAGCACGCGCTGGTGGACATCCTGACCGAGCGCGCCTCGCGGGCGCTCTCGAGCAACGCGCTCAGACACGGACAGGCCCGCCGCGTCGCGGAGTGGGCGAGCGGCGACGCCCACGACGCGCTGGCGGCCGTCGCCAGCGCGGCAGAACTGGCCGACGCCGACGGTGCCGACCGCATCCGCGCGAGCGACGTCGATGCGGGCATCGAGGACGTGCGCGACGGTGGCGTCCACCTCGGACGCGTGTTCGCCCTGCCGGAGAACCGCCGGAAGGTCCTCTCGGAACTGCTGGCGCTCGACCCGACGCCGCCGATAGACGACGCCGCGAGCGCCATCGCGGACCGCTCGGACCTCTCGGCGGGCACGGTCAAGCGGTTCCTGTACGAACTCGCCGAGCGCGGCGTCCTCGAACGCGTCGAAACCGACGCGACCGACGGGAGCGGCCGCCGCCCGAGCCGCCCCGAACCGCAGTTTCCGACGCTCCCGTTCCGTCACTTCGACGGCGACGCTCGGCCGGAGTAGGTCGGTTCTCGTTTTCAGGTCGGATTCTCCTCGGCGAGTGCGGACGCGCGTGAATCGCGCGACTCGTCCGACTCGTGCCACTCGTAGCCTCCCGGCGTCTCCCGGAGAGTTCCGTTCTCGCGCCATCGCTCGACCACCGCGTCGAGTCCCTCGCGGTACGTCGGATAGCGGGGCTCCCAGTCGAAGTCCCGACGGAATCTCTCAGCGGCGGTGGGCATCGGACTCGTCAGCAGTCGGGCGGTCTCCTCGCCGACGAGGTACTTCGCCAGCCACCCCGGTATCCGGCGCGGGTCGGGCGCGTCGAGGCGGTCGGCCAGCGCGCGCAGGAAGTCGGCGGTCGTGACCGGTTGCTCGTCCACGACGTGGTAGAGCCCGGTCTCGGTTCCAAGAGCCGCCTCCGCGAACGCCCGCGCCGCGTCGTCGGCGTGTAGGAAGGAGAGTTCGGCGTCCCGGCGGCCGAGCAACCCGCCGCCCACGATGGGCATCCGCCCGGCGAGCGACCGCTCGGCGAACGACCGGACGTGCGCCGAGTCGTGAGCGTAGAAGAAGCCACACCGGAGGACCGTCGTCTCGAATCCGGCGTCGTCGGCCGCCTCCGTAGCGATTCGCTCGGCGTCGAGCGCCGACCGCGTGGACCGGTCGGGGTTCGGGGTCGCCGACTCGTCGAACTCGGAGCCGTCCGGCCGGCGGGCGACCCAGACCACACTCTGCTGGACGAACCGGTCCGCGCCGACCGCCTCGGCGACGGCGGTCAGGTTCCGCGCGCCCTCCCGGCGCACGCGGTCGTTTCGCTCCCAGTCGGCGTCGGTCGGCTTGCCGTCGGTCGGGATTGCGGTCGCGGCGTGGACCACGCGGTCGGCGTCCGTCGCGGCCGCCCGGAGCGAGTCGCGGTCCAGCACGTCGCCGCGCCGCGGGTCGCCGCCCGCGGCGCGGACCAGTCGGTCGCCCGATTCGTCTCGCGTCAGGCCGACCACCTCGTGGCCGCGCTCGGCGAGTTCCGCGACGAGTCGTCGGCCGAGGACGCCGGTCGCGCCAGCGACGAAGACGTTCATGCTCGAACCGACGGCCGAGACGACGGTAGCGGTTCTGCCGGACCTGCACGGTGGATTTATACGTGCGGCGAGCGCGGACGGTCGTATGCGCCGGGTCCGGTTGACGTTCTACGCTCCCGACGCCGAGGTCCATCCGGTCCACACGACGCTGGCCGAGCGCGATTACGTCGAGGCCGCCGAGATGGTCCACTGGAACGACGCGGGCGAGACGATGACCCACGCCTTCTACGTCGAGGGCGACGCCGAGGCGTTCGCCGCGGAACTGGACGGGACGTCCGCGGTGCAGGCCTACGACCTCACGACGGTCGGCGACGAGTGCTTCTACGCCCACGTCCGCGCCGAGACGACGCCGCTCCAGCGGCGGATGTTCGACACCTACCACGAGGGCGGCGCGGTCGTCACTTCGACGCTCGAACACACCGACGACGGCGGCGTCACCTTCGAAGTCGTCGGCACCGCCGAGGCGCTACAGGCGTTCCACGACGGCGCACCCGACGAGATAGACGTGGTGATAGACAGCGTGGGCGGCCCGACGGCGGACCCCGAGACGACCCTCTCCAAGCGCCAGCGCGAGGCCGTCGAGGCCGCGCTGACCGCGGGCTACTACGACGTGCCCCGGACCGCGACCCACGAGGACGTGGCGCGGCGACTCGACTGCGCGCCGAGTACCGCGTCCGAACACCTCCGGAAGGCCGAGTCGAAGGTCCTGCACGGACTGTTCGGGGAGTGAGAGTCGAGCGCGGAAAATTGCGGGCCAGTCAGTCGTGTTGCGGCGCAGTTCGGCCAGTCAGTCGTGTTGCGGCGCGGTTCGGTCAGTCGTCGCGCGCCGCGGTTCAGCGAATCAGTCGTTTCGCGGGGCGGGCGTCGCGGTCGGTTCGTCCTCGACGTAATCGAGGTCGTCGGTGTAGTAGTCCACCAGCAGGACCGCCGCGGTGCCCGCCACGCCGGCCAGCAGGACCGCCGCCACGCGCGCCACCGACCACTCGCCGCCAGCGCCGAGAATCTTCGCGACCGGGAGACGGAGCGCGCCGACCATCAGCGCGACGAGGAACGTCAGCGTCACCTCGCGGTGGTTCGACAGCGCCCACTCCACGACGCGGGCGAAGGTGAGGATGCCGACCGCCGCGCCGGCGACGAACGAGGCTACCGCGACGGCGGGGCCGACGGCCGGTTCGAGCGGTCCGCCGCGGGCCACGCCGACGGCCTCGTCGATGAACGCGTGGAGGGTGTCGGACATAAAGATGTACTGGCCGAACAGGATGAGCAGGAACGACCCCGAGACGCCCGGCAGAATCATCGCGCAGATGGCTATCGCACCGACGACGAACAGTACTGGCGGCGAGTGGGGAATCACTGCGGCCGTCGATTCGCTCGCGAGCAGGAAGGCGACGACGAAACCGACGACGGCGGCGACCTTCTCGCCGCGGGTATCGAGTCGGACCTCACTCCAGAGGACGACCGCCGACGCGGCGATGAGACCGAAGAAGAACGCGAACAGGATGGCCGGCGAGGAGTCCGAGATTCGCGCGACCGCTCCGGTCACGCCGACGATAGCCGTCATGATACCCGCCCCGAGGACCAGCAGGAAGCCGATGTCCATCTCGCGGAGCATCGCAGCGACCCGCCCGCGGGCCTCGGAGTCGTAGACGCGGGGCAGGTCGGCCAGCACGTTAGGGTCGAAGGCGGCGATTGCGCCGACCAGTCGCTCGTAGATACCGGTTATCAGCGCGATGGTCCCGCCGGAGACGCCGGGCACGGCGTCGGCGGCACCCATGAAGAGGCCTTTCAGGTAGATGGAGAGCCACTCTCGCATTGAGACGGGAGTACGACGACGGGCGGGAAAACGGTTTGCTTTCTCTGAGAGGACACGCGGATAATCGCCACGCTCGTCGCGAACATCTATAGCGGTCTTTAGGAAACATTCTGTTGTGGTAGAGAAATAAGTACATTTCTCGGGCGATAGTGCAGGTACGGTCACGGCGCTGTGCGGTCTCGGTACTCCATCGTGCGGTCGCAGTTTGCTCGGTCCCGGTAGAAGCTGACGTCACCGAACGATTCGCTCCGTCCGTTGCGGGTCGAAAAATCAGCGGTAGCCGGGTCGTCGGAGGCGAAGAATCGAGTTCCGCACCGAAAATCAGACTGCGAGGGCGTTCGCGTCAGTCCCGACCTGCGACCACGAGCGCACCGGCCCACGCGCCGACCAGACCGGCACGCACCGGAGTCGTCTCTTCGCGCTCGGGGAGCGCCTCGTCGGGCGTCAACTGCGAGGCGTTCGACGAGTCGTTGCTGGTTCCGTTCCCGGCAGTCGAGTTACCGCTCGTGCCGTTCGCCGCGGTCTGGTTGCCCGCGGTCTCGTTCGCGGGCGGGGTCTCGTCGCCCGACGTGCCGTTCGGGGCCGTCTCGTTGCCCCCGGCCGTCGAGTTGTTCCGGTTCTGCTGGATAGAGACCGACTCCTTGGTCAGTTCGACCGTGGTGGTCTGGTTGCTCTCACCGATGACCTGCGCCTCGGTGATCTGCGCCGTGGCGTTGTGGTAGGTCAGGTTACCGCCCTCGAAGTTCCGGGGCGTGTAGAACTGGTACGGACCGGTGGCACGGACGCTGACGTTGGTGTAGCCCTGCTCCGGTCCCCAGTTGCTGTACCCGGTCGTGGAGTAGGGCAGCGTCATCGTGAACTGCCCGTCCGGCCCGGTTTTGGCCTGTTGGCGGTAGGCGAACGACGAGTTCTTGCCGACCGGCGAGAGGCGGACCGACGCCGTGACCGTGGTGTTCGCCGGGCCGGTGCCCGTCACCGTCGCGCCGGGGACCCGCTCGAAGGTCTTGACCCACGAGGGCGAGGTCTGGAACATCGCGTTAGGGTTGCGAATCGCGTTGCCCTGCAAGAGCAGTTGCATCTCGGCGCGAAGCCGCTGTGCCCACCGCGCGTTACTCGTGCCCGACTGGTCGCTCTGGTGGACGACGCGGTAGTGGTTCAGCGCCTTCACGGGTTCGCTCGGGAACTTGGCGATGCCGCCGATTTGGGAGGTCGAGTCGTTGGCGACGAACGCCTCGGCCTGCTTCATCGTCCGGAAGCGCCGGACGAGCGTGGCGTTCGGTCCGCTCTCGGTGGTCTTGAACGTCGCAACCTGCCCGTTCGGCGTCTGATACTGCCGAGCGCGCCAGTCAACGACGATGGGCTGGGGTTCGACGCGACTCCCGTGGTAGCGGTAGAGCCGCACCATCTGGCTCTCGTAGTATTTCTGAGACCGCAGGTTGAACGCGGTCTGGAACCCGCCCCGCTGGCTCTGGCGGTAGACCGGCTGGTAGTAGTCGGACCGAGTGACGTTCGGCTTGAACGCGGGCGGCGCGAAGAACTTCCCGCCGGCGTTCGAGTACACCGAGGCCATCTTCCAATCGACCATCACGTAGCGGGTCTCCTCGTTGGGCGCGCCGAGCGTCTTGATGACCTCGTTGGCGCGCGACTCGTTGGGCGCGAGGAGGTACTTCGCGGCGGTCGTGGCACCCTCTTGGAACGGGTTGGCGTTCGGGATGCGCTCGCCTTCGACCGTAATCCAGTGGCCGTAGTCCCACCACGACATCACGCCGTAGGAGCCTTCGGGGTAGCTGTAGTCGCTTTTGTTCTGCTCGAAGGTACCGTAGTAGTCCAGTTCGTCGGCGTTGTTCGCGTTACCGTAGTCGCCCACGGCTGGCGTGCTGTTCTCCAGCCAGTCGAGCGACCCCTTCCACTTGGTGATGTCGCCCGGACTGGCACCCGTCCCGCTCTCCATCGCGGTCTGGGTGTCGGGGTACCGGGCCGTGCCGAGGCTGGCGGGCGCGACCAGCACCGGGACGACGAGTAGGACGACGAACAGCATTGCCAAGACCTGCGTGCCGTTGATGTCGCCGACGTTCTCGAAGCTCGGGAGACTCGCCCACGAGAACACGCGACCGATGAGGTAAGCGTTTAGCACCGCGACCGACACCGCGAGGTAGTAATTGAACCGGACCTGCGTGAACGCCGCCGCGGTGATGAACGCGGCCCACACCAACACGAGGAGCTGTTCGGCTCGCTGGTCGTCCGACCGGTAGGCGCGCCAGAGCATCCAGACCGCGGCGACGACGGCCGTGAACAGCATCAGGCCGTACTCGCGGATGATGAGGTCGTACCACTCGATGCCGAACTGCGGCTGGGTCCGCGAGAGGAACGGTTGGGCCTCGCCGATAGTTCGGGCCTTCGCGCCGGTGCTGAACCCGATGATTCGGATGAGGTTTTTACTGACGAGGCTGTACAGCGAGGGGAGTGCGACGTAGACGACACCGACCGTCGCGACGACGATGCCGCCGACCGTCGCGGGGTAGAGCGCCGTCGAGAGGTCGCGGGCCTCGAACTCGCGGGCGAGCCACGCCATGAAGATACAGCCGACCGAGACGGCGAACGCGAGCAGCGGTTGGAGCGGCGAGAACTTCGTCGGACTGAAGTCGAACGTTCCCAGCGGCACCAACAGGAGCAGTCCCGTCACGCCCATGCTGACCGCGCCGACGAACGCGAGGTGGTCGGGGCTGACGCCGCGGGCGTAGTCGGCGGTGAGCTTCAGGCCGAAGAAGACGCCGAAGATACCGACGAGCAAAACGCCCGGCGGCCACGTCCAGAGGTAGAACGCGGTGGCGATACCGGCGAGGACGCTGTACCCCAGCGGCTTCCGGAGCGCCTCGAAGTCACGGTCCGCGAGCAGTTCGTACACCGGTTTCTCGCGCTCGGCGACGGTCAGTGCGACCATCATCGCCAGCAGGGCGAACGTCTGAAACAGCGGCTCGGCGATGTTGTGGTCGGCGAAGCCGACGAGTCCCCGACGGAGGAACGTGCCGGGGAACAGCGCGAGGACGATGACCCCGAACAGACCGCCGGGGCGACCGCCGAGTCGCTTGCCGACGAAGTACGTCGGGATGGCGACGAGCGTCCCGAAGACGGCGGGCGCGACGAGGAGGGTCGTCGCGACCGTCTGGTGGGAGGGGTCGCCCAGTCCGACTATCAGCGCGGCGGTCGCCACGAGTTGGTCGTACAGCGTGCCGAACTGGCCGACGCTGGTGCCGAACGGGAAGTACGTCCACGGGTCGTACGGCATCGTGGAGGGCCAGTGGTTCACTGTGTACTGTACCTGCCGGAGGTGATACCACGCGTCGTTCCCGTCGAAGAGGACTTCGCCGTTCTGGATGAACTTGTCGTACGACTGGAGTCGCACCCACAGCATGAACGAGAGCGCTGCGGCGAGCACGGGGACGTGATACCAGTCCTCGAACGAGTCGAGGACCGACTCTACCGAATCGGAGGAGTCCTCGACCTGCTCAGTCTGCTGGCTCATTGAGTTGATGGAGTGCCAAAACGCGCATAAGCCTTATCATCTGTCCCTCGCCGCGACGGACGCGGCCGCATCGGGTCCTGTCGCGTCCGATTCCGCAAGTCTCCAAGAGGAATCGCGCCGTTTCCGAACCGAGTCAGGACGACCGCGAACCGCCTCGCTACGACTCTGTGTTCGACTCGCAAGCGACTCCCCTCACGATAGCATCATGTTTCGGAGGTCCCGCGCGACCGCGACCGCGTCGATGCGGATGCGTTCGCTGAGCGTGAACAGGACCGCGAAGTACGTCGTCGCACCGACGCCGAGCAGGACCCCGAGTCTGACCGCGCCGCTCGCGCCCCCGAATTGGAGTTTCAGCCCGTAGACGACGCCGGTCATGACCAGCGTGGCCGCGACTTGCCGTCCCACGTCGCCGAGCGCCGACGGCGGAACCGGCTCTTCCAGCATGAAGAACATCGCGCCAACGCTCGCGCCGAAGGCGACGACGGTCGCCCACGCGGTACCCCACGAGCCGTACCAGACCGTGAGCGGGACGACCAGCGCACTATAGACGACGATGAGCAACAGTCCGCTCACGGCGTAGAGCTTCGGCTTCCCGGTGCCGAGGAAGAACTTCTCCAGCCCCTCCCGGTAGCCGTTGAGCAGGTTCGCCGCCGCGAGGACCGGGACGAGCGCGTTCGCCAGTCCGACGACGCCGACGACCGGGAGGACCGTACTGCCGGCGCTCTGGCCGTAGAGGGTCAACAGCAGGGCATTGCCGACGACCGCGCCGCCGCCGAGTATCGGGACGGCGAACACGCCGGCGTAGGTGAACAGCACCCCGAGGAGTCGTCCGACTTCCTCGTCGTCGCCCGCCTCCGTGAGCGCGGAGAACTGCGGAAACGCGACCTGCGCCAGCGCCGAGGAGAACAGCATCGACGCCTCCGTGAGCGTGAAGACGTTCTTGTAGACGCCGGTGACGCCCGTGCCGACGAACTGCCCGAGTAGGAGGTAGTCGGCCTGTTTGAACAGTTGACTGGAGACGCTCTTGACGTAGGCGTACTTCGAGTAATCGACGAACTCGCGGAACAGTCCGCGGGAGGGGCGAGCGGGAACGACGCGCGCGAAGCCGACGTACGAGACGAGGAAGGTGAGGAACTGTCCGACGACCAGCCCCCAGATGAGGCCCTTCACGCCGTAGCCATCGAGGACCAGCACGGTCTGAATCGGCACGATGAGCGCGTACCGACCGTTCTCTATCGCGCCGACGAGGGCGACGCGCTGTTTGCCTTCGAGGAACGACCCCGAGAGTCGGAAGAGACCCCACGAGAGGACCCCGAGTGGCACGAAGAACGCCGCCTCGACGTTCAGGATGGAGTTGATGAACCCGCGGAGTGGGACGACGACGACCGCGACCGCTACGACGCCAGCGAGGAGGATGAGCACGCCGCTGGTGAAGTGGCGGGCCTCGTCGCTCCCCTCGCTGACGCGCTTGACGACGACCGAGTAGAGACCGAAACTGGAGACGTTGGCGGCTATCATCTGGAGACTCAGGAAGATAGCGTACACGCCGATGCCGTCGAACCCGAGTTCCCGTGTGAAGAAGAAGGTCCCGAGGAACGCCGCGAGCGTCCCGACGACGTTCGTCACGAACCGCTTGGAAACTTCCGCTCCGACCTTCATCTCACTCGCCCGGAAGGTGTCGGGCCGGCCCCATTAGGGTGTCGGCTCACTCCAGATACCCCAGTTCCCGGAGTCTGTCTTTGACTTCGCCTTCCTTCTCCTCGTCGCCCGACACGCCGCCGCCGGTCACGGCGTCCCTGCCCACGAAGTCGTAGGTCGCGGCCTCGCGCTCGGCGAGGTCGGTCCCCTCGGCGAACACGTCCAGAATCTCACCGGTCATCGACGCAGGCAGGTCGTAGCCCAGTGCGTGGAGGACGGTCGGGGCGATGTCGGTGATGTGTGCGCCCTCGACGCTGCCAGTTCGGAACGACGGGCCGCGCGCAAAGAAGATGCCTTCTCGGGCGTGGCCGCTGGTATCGACCTCGAAGGTCGGCGCGTCCACGTCGAACCGCGAGGAGGCGTGGACTTCGGGCGTCTCGATTATCATGGCGAGGTCCGGGGTGTGCGGGCCGCCGCGGGCGAGTCGCCGGAAGCGGACGTCCAACCCTTCGGACTCGGCCGCCGTGCGAAGCGCGGACTCGGCGCGGTCGCAGATGCGCTCGATTTCGGTCTCGTCGTCGGCGAGCGCGTAGACGGTCGTCGTCTTCTGGCCAACGTCGGCGACCGCTTCGGTGCGGTCCCAGTCGATGCGACCCATGCTCAGGGCGTTGTCGAGGCCGAGGTCGTCGCCGGTCGGCACGTCGGTCAGCGCGCTCTCGGGAATCACCTTCCGCGCGAGCGTGAGCAGGCCGACCTGGCCGAGAGCGTCGCTGGCGAGGTCGCGGGCCGTGCCCAGCGCGGCCTTCTTCGCGTCGCCCGAATCGGTGAGCGCGGCCAGTCCGGCCCGCTCCAACACGTAGTTGGGCGCGAACTGTCTGCGGACCTTCTCGAACCCGTGGTCGCTCATCACCACGAGGTCCTCGTTTTCGTGGGCGTCGAGGAACTCGCCGAGGCGCTCGTCCACGCGCTGGTAGACCTCGAACAGGGGGTTGTCCTCGCTGGCCGGCGGCGTACTTTCCGGTCCCCAGAAGTGGTGGGCCACGCGGTCGGTCGCCCGAATCAGGCCCACCGCGAGGTCCGGCGACTCCTTCCGGACGAAGTGTTCGAAGGCCTCGAATCGCTTGTCCACGAGGTCGAGGCTCTGTTCGACGTACTCGCGCGAATCGGTCGGCGCGTCGTTGCGCAGTTTGTAGTCGTCCACGAGGTCGGTGAGTTCGTCCCATCGCTCGGGCGGGTGGGCGTACTCCTCCTTGTACTCCGGGGCGGCCGCGATTATCGTCCCGTCGATGGCCTGCCACGGGTACGAACCGGGGATGTTGAACACGACCGCCGACCCGCCCTGGTCGTCCACGGCGTCCCACATCTTGCCGGGGACGAACTCGTCGTGGCTCAGGTCGTTCTCGCGGGTCTCTCGGTTGAAGTGGGTGAACCCGTACATGTCGAGGTCGGTCGGGTCGCGGCCGGTGGCGAACGCGGGCCACGCCGGCACCGTGATTTCGGGGACCGTACTCTCCAACTCGCCGGAGACGCTCTCGTCGAGGAGGCGTCGGAAGTTGGGGAGGCGGCCGGCTTCGACCCAGGGCTCGATGACCGAGAGGGTCGCGCCGTCGAGTCCGAGGAGTATCATGTGCGCCGAGAAGCGACCGACCGCCAAAAATGGTTTGATAGCCCGGAGTCACTCCAGATATCCGAGGTCCGACAGTCGCTCCGCCACGTCCTCGTCCTCGGTCGATTCCTGCGCTCCGGCGTCGTAGTCGGGGTAGGAGGTCGGTTCCGGCGCGTCCACGACCGGCAGGACCTCGCCGTCCATCTCCTCGTCGGGGGCCACGCCGAGCGTCGCCAACACCGTCGGAGCCACGTCGAAGAGGTGCGCGCCGGCGAGGTCCGCGTCGGCGTCGATGCCCTCGCCCGCGCCCGCGACGACGCCGTGGCGCTTGTGGTTCCACGGTTCGGGGTCGCCGAAGCGCTCGCCGACGAGCGCCGACAGCGCGTGTTCGAAGTCGGCCGGAATCGCCAGCACGTCCACCGCTTCGTCGGCGTAGGGACCGTGGATGTACTCCTCTCGGGGGACGACCTCCTCGAAGACCGGGCGGCCCTCGGGCGTCGTGACGTTCGAGAGCAGCGAGACGACTTCCTCGCGGACGCGCTCGTAGTCGTCTTCCGGGACCACGCCGTCGGGGTCCCGGCCCGCGACGTTGAGTCGCACGCCCAACTCGGAGGGCGACCGGAGGTAGGCCCGCGACTCGGCGAAGTCCACGGCGTCGCTCGCAGCGAACACCGCGCCGACCGGGACGTAGCGCCCGACGACCGCCGCGAGACCCAACCGTTCGAGAATCGCCTTGCCGCGCTGGTAAGTCAGGCCGAACTCCGCCGCTACCCCGGCGAGTCTCCGGAGCAGTTCGGCGTCGCCGTCCTGCCCGCCGTCGTCGCTTTCGGTCAGTCGCTCGTCTTTGATCTGGAACCACGAGGGAACGCCTTGGCCCTCGGTCGTGGTCTCGACCACGCCCGCTTCGCGGAGGAACTGGTTGACCCGGACCTCGTAGCCGTCGTACTCGCCCATCCCGTGGTCGCTGGCGACGACGACGGTGTCGGGGTCGCAGTCGTCCAGAATCGCGCCGACCTGCTCGTCGACGCGGCGATAGACCTGCCGGACCTTCTCGTCGTCGCCGGGGAAGTCGTGGAAGACGGCGTCGGTCTTCTGGAACTGGACGAAGCCGAAGTCGGGGTCGAAGCGCGACGCGAGGTAGCGGAACGCCTCGCCGCGCATCCGGGTGAGTTCGAGGTAGTCGGCGAACTTCTCCTCGGCGTTCGCGCGCTCGTCGGTCTCCCGGCGGGCGTAGACGCGGTAGTCGCCGATTTCGTCCCGGATATCGTCGAGGACGCCCTCGGGGTGGCAGGCCGGGTCCTCGGAGGCGAGATACCCCGGCACGACGGCGCCGTCGATGTCGGGCGGCGGACTCGTGACCGGCGCGTTGACGACGACGCTGGTCAGACCCTCCTCGTCGAGATACTCCCAGAGAGTCCGCCTGCGCACGTCGGTCGCGTTCACGATGTCCCAGTCGTAGCCGTCGAACCGCAGGAAGTCGAAGACGCCGTGCTTGCCGGGGTTGGTGCCGGTGTACAGCGAGGGCCACGCGCTGGCGGTCCACGGCGGAATCTGGGACTCCAGTCGCTCGCTGGCTCCCTCCGCGAAGAGAGATTCGAGGTGCGGTAACTCGTCGTCCTCGAACATCGGTCGGAGAACGGGGAGACAGGCGGCGTCGAGTCCGACCAGCAGTGTCTTCATACTCCGACGAATCGGACGAGGCGGCTTAAAACTGCTTTTCCGCGACGCTATTCGAGGTAGCCCAGTTCCCGGAGGTTCCGCTCGACGCCCGCGCTGTACTCGGCGTCGGTCGCGCTCTCGGCCCCGTCGAACGACTCCCCGAGCGTCGCCGCGAGTCGCTCGCGGAGCGGTGCCACGACCGCCTCGTCGGGGTCCGAGACGACCGCCTCGCCCGGCAGTTCGTAGAGGACTTCCTCGCCGTCCGACCGTAACTCGAAGCGATACTCGTCGGTCCGAATCGACTTGCGGCCGACCTCGAACTCCCGGAGCGTCTCCTCGGACACCTCGCTGGCGGCCTCGGCGTCGCGCTCGTCGGAGGGCGCTTTCGCGGCGAAGACGGCGTCGCGTCGCGCGTCGCCGAGCAGCGACGACCCGTCCGTCTCGGGGGCGTCGAGACCGCACAGGTCACACAGCGTGGCGAACAGGTCGATGTGGGAGGCGAGGTCGGTGCGGCGCTCGCCCGCCGGAACGCCGGGACCCGAGACCACCAGCGGGACGCGAGTCACCTCGTCGTAGAGGAAGTCGCCGTGGTAGAAGCCGCCGTGTTCGCCGAACAGTTCGCCGTGGTCGGACGTGAGGACCAGCAGAGTGTCGTCGGCCAGCCCCTGTCGGTCGAGCCAGTCGAGGAACGCCCCGAGTCGGTCGTCCAGATACCGGAGGCTCGCGGCGTACCACTCGCGTAGCACGTCGAGTTCGGCGTCCGAGACGTACTCGTCGTCCTCGAAGTACCGCAACGCGATGGACGTCGCGTCGGCACCGTCCGCGGCGTCGAACAGCCGTTCGTCACGAATTTCGGGGTCGTCGAACTCACAGGGCGCGTCCAGCAACTCCTCGGCGAGACCGAACCGCGGCCGGGAGAGTTCCGGCGTCGCCGCCCGCTTGTACGGTCGCGGCGGGTCGTAGGGGCTGTGGACGGTCGTCAGGTTCGCCATCGCGAAGAACGGTTCCGGGGCGTCGGCGAGCCACTCGCGGAGTCGGTCGAACTTGATTTCGCTGTAGTAGTCGTTGCCCGCTCCCGCGAGGCGCAGGAAGTCGCGCCGAATCAACGGGTCGGTCACGAGCTGCCGGAGGTAGTCGAGCGAGGGGCGCTTGGCCACCTCCTCGTACACCTCGTAATACTCGTCGAAGCCGCGATCGAGACCCGTCGCGGACCCCATCTTCGCGGGACCGGGGATGCCGTAGGTCCGGTAGCCTCGGTCGGAGAACCACTCCGCGAGCAAGGGAACCGACTCGGGCATCGTCGGCCACGCGCCGTCGAACCCGGTGTCGGAGGGGTATCGCCCGGAGAACATCGCGCCGTGGGACGGCGGGGTCCACGGGCCGACGGCGAAGGCGTTCTCGAAGACCGTCCCCCGCCGAGCCACGCGGTCGAAGGCCGTCGTCTCGACGGGGAACGCTCGGTCGTAACACGAGAGCGCGTCGGCCCGGAGCGTGTCGAAGACGAGGAGGATGACGTTCGAGCGGTCGGTCATACTGCGACACTGGGCGTTCGGTCGTGTTAAACGTTCGATTCTGTCGGCGGTGTCCGGGCGACGGAGACGACGGAGGCGAGCCCGTCGCCCGCCTCGACACGCCGACGATTGAGCGTCCTTTTTATCACTCGCCCCGGAAACTTCGGCCGAACATGGACCCGGACACCGCCCGCGTCGCCATGCTCCACCAAGACCCGCATCCGGCACACCGCGGGTTCGCGGAGGCGGTCGGCGCGGACCTCGTTGACTACCATCGGCTCTCGCTCGGTCCGTTGGAGGGCACCGTCGCCGAGGACGGCCTGAACGGGCTGGCGTACCCGAACTACGACGCGTACATCGTGGAAGGCTCGCGACCGCTCTACGCCGCGCTCGCCCGGCGGTTCACCCGCGGCGGGAAGCTCATCTACCTCTGTGCCGACCACGGGCTCTACCAGCTCGGCAACGCCGACTTCGAGGGGAGTTCGACCGTGAAGTCGCTGGTCGGGAAGTTCGGCACGCCGCTGGTCCGTGCGGTCGGGCGGCGCGGCATCGACGGGGTAATCGCGGTCTCGGAGTTCGCCGCGGAGTTCACGCGCCCGGTCGTCGGTCCCGACACACCCATCGAAGTCGCCCACCCGTTCGTCCAGCAAGCAGAGTACGACGCGCTCGGAGGAGTCGAACCCGACCTCGACTCGAACGTCGCGGTCACGGTCGCTCGCCCGTGGAAGTACAAGGGCGTCGATATGCTGGTCGAGGCGTGGCCCCGCGTGCGCGAACAGTTCCCCGACGCCCAACTGCACGTGGTCGGGAAGGGTCATCCGGACGACTACGGGACCACCCCCGGCGTCCGCGTTCGCGGGTACGTCGAGGACCTCGCCGACGCGTTCGCCCCCGCCTCGCTGTTCGTCCAACCGTCCCGGATGGACACCTTCCCGGTCAGCACGCTGGAGGCGATGCGCGCCGGACTCCCGCCGCTCGTGACTCGGACCGCCGGAACTCGCTCGGAAGCCCGCGAAATCGACCCGCTGTTCGTCGCGGAGCCGAACCCGGAGGCGCTGGCGCGCGGCGTCCGGGAGTACTTCGTCCGGGACACCGCCGAGCGACGACGGCTCTCGGCGGCCGCTCGGGAGCGCGGGTCGCGCTTCGACCCCGAGTCGCGGAAGGCCGCGTTCGGGCGAGCGTTCCGCGACGTTCTCAAAGAACTTTAGCTTCGGGAGCGCGAGGGGTCAGGCATGACCGTCTACGTCGTCGGATTGGACGGGGCCGACTGGTCCCTGCTCCGCCCGTGGGCCGAGGAAGGCCACCTCCCGGCGTTCGCCCGGATTCTGGACGAGGGCGCGTCGGGCGACCTCGAAAGCACCCTCCCGCCCGTCACGTTCCCGGCGTGGAAGTGCTACTCGACCGGCAAGACGCCCGGCAAGTTGGGCGTCTACGAGTGGTTCGCCTACGACCGCGACGCGAACGAGATTTCGGCCAACGACGCCAGCGACTTCCGGTCGCGCGAGTACTGGGACGTGCTGGCCGACCGCGGAGTGCGCGCCGGGGTGGTGAACATGCCGACGACCCACCCGCCCGAGAGCGACGATGGCGTCTTCGTCGTCGCCGGAAGCCCCGCGACCGAGCGCGAGGCGTTCACCAGCCCTCGGTCGCTCAAGTCCGACCTCCTCGACGCGATTCCCGACTATCGGGTCAAGCCCGACCTCGTGCTGGACGAGGCCACGCCCGACGAACTGGTTTCGGAGGCCCGCGACCTCTTCGAGCAGCGGTTCGAGGCCGCGACGTGGCTGGCCGACGAGAAGGACTGCGAGTTAGTCCACACCACGCTGTTCGCCACCGACACGCTCCAGCACAGGCTGTGGGACCGCCCCGAGAAGCTCCGGGCGGCCTACGAGCGCGTGGACGAGTTACTCGCCGACCTGCTCGACCGCGAGGACGCCGAGGCCGTCTTCCTGATGAGCGACCACGGCTTCACCGAGATAGACGAGATATTCCTCGTCAACCAGTGGCTCTTGGAACGTGGGGACCTCGCCGTCGAGGAGTCCGAGACCCGCGACCTGCTCGCGTCGGTCGGCCTGACCGAGGAGCGACTGAAGCGACTCGTCGGGAAGCTCGGCCTCGTGAACCTCGCCCAGTCGCTCATCCCCGAGTCGGCCCAGCGGTTCTTCCCGAGCGAGAGCGGTCGGGTGGCGATTCAGGACGCCGACATCGACTGGTCGCGGACGAAGGCGGTCTCACTCGGCCGGGGTCCCCTCTACGTCAATCGCCGCGCGTTCCCCGACGAGGAGGCCGCCCAGTCCTACGCCGACGAACTCGCGGCCGACCTCGAAGCTCTCGACACGCCCGCTGGCGACCCTGTGGCCGCCGCGGTCCACGACCCTGCCGACGTGTACACCGGCGAGCGAGCGCGGGGTCCGGACCTCCTCGTGGAGTACGCGACCGGCGTGGACGCTCCAGAGGCCATCGGCGGCGGCGTGTTCGGCGAGACGACCGAGTGGCTGGCGACCCACCGCCGCACGGGGGTCTTCGCGGCGTGGGGCGAGAACGTCGCGGCCGGGAACAACGACCTCGACCTGTACGACCTCGCACCCACGATTCTCCACTATCTCGGCGCGCCGGTCCCCGAGGACGCGGACGGCGAGGTCCGCCGCGACGTGTTGACCGGCGAACCGGCGGACCGCGAGGTCGAGGACGGGCCGCCGACCGCGACCGACGCCGCCGGTCGCGGCGCTGGCGACGAGGTGGAGGAGACGCTTCGGGAACTGGGGTACATGGAGTGATTCCGAGCAGATGAATCCGCTGACGCGCTTTCCGCGACTCAACAACGCGTGGATGGACCTGAAACACCGCCTGTCTCACTGGCAGAAGCGGCGCGAGCGCGCCGCCGAGACGGACTTCGACGCGAGCGTGGGCGACCCCCGGAACGTCCTCGTGGTCGTCGTGGACTGCCTCCGGGCGGACCACGTCGGTCGGTTCGGCCACGACCGCGAGACGACGCCGACCCTCGATTCGTTCGACGCGGCGGCGTTCTCGAACGCCAAGGCCGCGAGTACGTGGACCTTCCCCTCCGTCCCCTCGCTCCTCTCCGGGCGCTACCCTCACGAACACGGCGGCCGCTTCGAGACCGACCCGCGGAACCTCTCGGCCGCGGAGTTTCCCCAGCGACCGCGCGCCGACGTGCCGACGCTTCCCGACCTGTTGGAGACGGCGGGCTACGACACCGGGATGATAACCGCGATTCCGATGGCCGAGAAGGCGGTCGGCGAGCGCTTCCAGCACGTCTCGGTTCGCTACACCGACGCCAGCGAACGCGTCGAAACCGCCCGCGATTGGATTTCGGGGCGGGACCGGTGGTTCTGTTACCTCCACCTCGGGGACCCCCACGCACCACTCGACGTGCCCGACGACCACCGCGAGACGTTCGGGGTGCCCGAACTGGACGACCTCGAAGACTGGCGGTTCCGCGAGACCACCGACGGCGACGGCTTCGAGACGTATCGTGACGCCAGACTCCGGGCCTACGACGCCGCGGTTCGCGGTGCCGACGACGCGCTCGCGCCCCTGCTGGCGGACGTGGGCGACGACACCGTGGTCGTCGTCTGCGGCGACCACGGCGAGGCGTTCTGGGAGCATCCCGACCTCGAACGCCGACTCAACGACGACCCGAGGGGCTACTACGCGACCGACCACGGCCACAGCGTCCTCGAAGAGGTCGCGCGCGTCCCGCTCTGGGTTCGCGCGCCCGGCGTCGAGCGGATGGAGTCCGACCGCGCCGTCTCGCTCGTGGACGTGGCACCGAGCGTCCTTCGAGCGCTCGACGCCGACGTTCCGGATGGAGTCAGCGGCCGGGACCTCCGAGACGCACCCGACGACCGAACGATTCTCTGCGAGGAGACGGCCTACGGCTACAATCAGCGGGCGGTTTGGCAAGACGGCCGGAAGTTGGTCTCGGTGCCCGAAACCGGAACCCGGCTCGCCTTCGACCTCGACGGCTACCTCGAAGGCGACCCGCTCGGCGCGGTGCCGGACCACCTTGACGCGGCGCTGGCGTCGTTCGGCGGCGGCGTCGAGGGCGGCGAGCGGATGGACGTGGACGGCGCGACCCAGGACCGACTCGAAGAACTCGGCTACCTCGAATGAAGACGCATCGGCTTCGAATACGAAGATGACTCTGGGGCGTCGCTATTCCAGATACCCCAAGTCTTCGAGGTGGTCCTCGACCATCTCCTCGTCCTCGGCGATACCTCGGGAACTGCCTTCGCGCAGTCGCTTCATGCGTTCTTGATGGTCGTCCAGCGCGTCAGCGACCGCCTCGTACTCGGGCGGCGCGTCCTCGGCGCGGTCGTCCTCGGGGCGTTCGTCGGGCGTCTCGCGCACGTCGAAGCAGAACTCGCCGTCGTCGGCGTGGCGAAGCACCTTCCAGCCGTCGGCTCGCCGGGCACAACAACGGGCGTAGTCTATCTGGCGACCGACGTCGGCGAACGCGTACTCGCGGGACTCGGCCTCGCCGTCGGCGACTTCGAGCGCCGACTCGCCCTCCCACCCGTCGAAGCCGTCGAGCGAGAGCGCGTCGCAGACGGTCGGTGCCGCGTCGATGAGTCGAATCTGGCCGTCCACGGTGGCGGCTTCCCTGTCGGGGTGGTGGACGAGGAAGGGGACGCGAAGCACGCCCTCCCAGAACTCCGGCGGGTGGCCGGCGTGGCCGTGTTCGCCAACGAGTTCGCCGTGGTCGGCGGTGAACACCACCACCGTCTCGTCCAAGAGGTCGCGGTTCTCCAGCGCGGTCAGCACGCCGTCGAACTGGTCGTCCACGTAGGCGCACTCGGCGTCGTAGAGTTGCCGGATTAGCTCCCACTCGCGGTCGGTCATCTCGTCGGGGTGGTGGGTCCCCTTCCGGGAGAGTCCGCGACACTCCGAGAGCGAGAGCGGTTCGTCGAGGAACTGCCGCTGGTACTCGTCGGGGGCCTCGTAGGGGTGGTGGGCGTCCATGTAGTGGAGCCACGTGAACCAGTCGTCGGAGTCGTCGTCCGACCGGTCGTCTATCCAGTCGAACGCGCGGCGGTTCAGCGACTCGGCGCGCTCGTACTCGCTCTCCTGTCCGGTCGCGCTGGCGAAGAGGGCGTCCACCCGATTGTAGACCGACTCGATGGTCCGGAACAGCGTCCCGTCCTTGTCGAGGTTCGACTGGACGAACTGCTTGAGTTTCCCGGCCTCGGCCGCGCCGCTGGCGTCGTACATCGTCTCGAAGCCGCGGTCGTAGTGGTACGACCCGCTGGCGAAGTGGTTGTCGGTGTAGCCCGCGGTGGCGTAGCCGGCGTCGCGGAGTCGCTCGGCGAGCGTCCGGATGCCGTCGTCGGTGCCGGGTTCGGGGATGCCCAGTCCCTCGATGCTGGCGAAGTACCGACTGGCGTGAATCGTCGGGAACGAGGCGGGCGTCGAGGGACCGTTGGCGATACACTCGGTGAATTCGACCGCTCCGTCGGCGAACGACCGGGTCGCGGGCATCACCTCCGGGTTCACCCGGTCGGCCCGGAGCGAATCCACGGTCACGAGGAGGACGTTCATATGCGCTCACTGTCGGCCGACGCTTAAAACCCTACTCGTAGCGAGTCAGCACGCGGTCGGCCACGTCGTCCCACGTCGGGAGCGCGGCGGCGGGCGCGTCGCGTCCGACTGCGTTCCGGACCGCCTCGGCGACCGTCTCGGGCGCGATCGCCGCCACGCTCTCGCAGTCCGGCCTGTCGGCCCAATCGACCAGCGCGCCCGCCTCCCGGACGACGCAGGGCGTCCCGGCCGCCAGCGCCTCGGCGACCGTCATGCCGTACGCCTCGAACGTCGAGAGCGTGAGATACGCCGAGGCCCCGGCGTACAGCCCCGGAAGGCGCTCGTCGGCGACGTAGCCAAGAAACTCGACGCGCGACGCGACGCCCTCCCTGCGTGCGACCGCCTCCAGTTCCTCCCGGTAGTCGCCCGACCCCGCGACTAGCAGGTCGTACTCCGGCAGCTCCGACAGGGCGCGAATCGCGTGCTGGACGCCCTTGTACGCTTCCAGTCGCCCGACGCAGAGCAGGTAGGGCCGGTCGCGCTCCTCGGGGGTCGCGTCGGCGAATCGCTCGGCGTTCAGCCCGTTGGGTATCACGGTCGCCTCGACGCCGAAGTCCGAGCGCAGTCGGTCGCGCTCCCAGTCGCTGACCGCGATTACCTCGTCGGCGCGGTCGAGCGCCCAACCGCCGAGCGGCCGATAGAGCGAGAGGAGTCTGTCGCGGAAGTCGCTCGCGCTCGCGCCGTGGTAGTGGGGCGTCACGACGAATCGCGCGTCTTCAGGCCCGGCGCTCCCCCCGACGGCGACCCCCAGCGCCGCGAAGAACGCGGGCAGCGAGTGGTAGTTGTGAGCGTGGACTACGTCGGGGTCGGCCCGCCGGACCGCGGGCGCGACGCCGGGCGCGACGTGGAACGCGCCGCCGGGCGCGAACCCCCGGAACCGCCGCACTCGCACCCCCTCGCGGGTCTCGCGCCGCGGGAGGTCCGCCTCGGCGTCGGCCGTGAACACCGTCACGTCGTGGCCGAGGGCGACGAGTCGGCGGCTTATCTCGGCGACGTGCGTCTCGACGCCGCCGGTGTGTGGCGCGTAGCGCGGCGCGACCTGTAGAATCTTCATCGGGGTCAGTCGAAGGCTTCCCGAAGCTCTTCGTCAACTTCCCACGTGCCGTCGCCCTTCCCGCGGAGGAGTTCGACCGCGGCGTGGAGCAGGGAGACCTGCGAGTCGAAGACGGCGTAGACGGCTTGGAGCGGCCCGAGGAGGTCCTTCTGTCCGAGCCAGACGAATCCGGCGAGCGCGGCCGGAACCGCGAGTCCGGCGAGACCCGCCACGGAGACTCCGGCCGCCGTGACCGCCAGCACGTCGAGCGCGACTAGCCACGGCGAGACCACCATGAACCACCAATTGAACGGGAGGACCAGTTTGCCGTAGTTGCCGTACTTGCCGAGCGCGTCGCGGTGCTGAGCGAGCAGGCGAATCAGGCCCATCCCTCGGCGGTCCTTCTGGAGACGGCGCTTGCCGAAGTCCGAGTGGGACGCCTCCTTGTACCGGACCGCGGGGTCGAATATCACGCGGTCGCCGCCCCGACGAATCTTGAGCGCCAACTCGGTGTCGTCGGCCAGCGAGTTGGGGTCGATGGGGACGATGGCGTCGTTCTCGAACGCCGAGAACGGGCCGTGGAAGATGAGCGTCGAGTCGAGGTGCGATTCGAGCGTCTGGATGTGGGCCTGCACGCCGCGGTAGCCGGCCTCGACCTCGCTCCCGCCCAAGACTTCGGCGTTCTGGCCCGTGACCGCGGCCACGTCGGGGTCCGCGAGGTTGGCGGCCGCCTCCCGGAGCGCGTCGTCGGCGACGTACGAGTCGCAGTCGGTCTTGACGACCATCTCGTTCTCCGCGGCGGCGTAGGCGTCGTTCAGCGCGGGTGCGAGTCCCCGGCGCTCCTGCTCGCGGATGAGGTTCAGGTCGGGCGCGTCCCGGTCGGCGAAGTACTCCTCTATCAGTTCCGGCGTCTCGTCGTCGCTCGAATCCACGACGACCAACTCAACTTTCTCCATCGGATAGTCCAGCGACAGCACGTCGTCGAGTTTCTTCTCGATGATTCCCGACTCGTTGTACGTCGGCAGGACGATGCTGACGGTCGGTTCGTCGTCGCGCTTCTCGGCCGGCGACCCGCTGGGCGAGACGGCCGCGTAGAGGGCGAGATACGCGAGATACGGCAGCGCCGTGGCGGCGACGAGCGCCCCGGCGGCGGCCACGAAGGAGTTCATACGACCGGGTATGGAATCGGACTATAACATACTGTTGGTCGCTCGTCGGCGGGACGGCCGACCGGCGTCTCTTCGTCGGCGAGACACAAGAAAAGATAGTACGGACAGGACGAAAGTGAGAGGAAGGTCGCTACCGGATTAGACCGTGACCGCGCTCTCTTGGGAGAGCGACTGGGGCACGTTCGCGCGGTAGAGCGTCACTGCGCCGTACTGGGTAGTGAGCTTCAGCTTGACTTCCTCGCCCTCGCCGAGGCCGGTGCCACTTTCGCGGATGGCAGTGGCATCCATCGTAATCTTGAAGCGGTCGTCCTGTGTGTTGAGAACGGGTTCGGAGCCATCGGGGTCCTTGATGGAGCTGACGTCGAACTCGGTGCCGTTCAGCGTGTCGGGCGCAGCGGTGTTGTGGACCAGCGTCGTTGCCTCCTCCGGACCGATCCACTCGATGGTGGCCGACGAGAGGTTGATGTCGTCGGACCCGGAGCCGCGCATGACCGTCAGGTTGATCTTTTCGACTTTCTCGTTGGCCACGTCACCGAACGCGCTGACGACCTGTACGCGGTTCGAGACCTGCGCGCTGGACTCCTGACCGGTCTGTTCGGACTTGGTCTGGAGGAAGCCAGCCGTGTTGATGAGCACGCCCGCCGCAATCGCGGCGACCAGCACCATAGCGATGAAGACGATGAGTGTACCGATACCCACCTGACCGCGGTCGTTGACCGCGCCCTCGATTCTATCTTTTACTGCCGAGAGATAATTCCGTGTCATTATTCGGACCGTATTGTATTCGGGAGCTTTCCCAACGTGGACGTACCACCAACGATATATATAACATTCGTCTGTTTTCATCGCTGATAATCGGGGGACGGGACGCCGAATATCGACGGTGAGAGGTCGGCTCGAACGGCTTCGCGTCGGGGGACGAGTCTGACATCGGTGATAGGTCGTCTCGGCGCCCGGCGGGAACTGCGAGCGCCCCCGCTCGGTCCCCGAGCGAAAGGTCATAGGGTAAGCCTTTTGCGCTCGTGGTGTCCACTGCCTCCCAATGGCCGACTGCGAGGAGGTTTGCGTTCTCATCCCGACGCTGAACGAAGCTAAGACCATCGGCGAGGTTATCGACGGGTTCACCAGTCGCGGGTACGAGAACGTCCTCGTCATCGACGGCAACTCCTCGGACGGGACGACGGACATCGCCAGCGACCACGGGGCGCGCGTCATGTCCCAGTCGGGCACGGGGAAGGGGCAGGCGGTCCGCGAAGCCATCGACCACATCGACGCCGAGTACATCCTGATGCTCGACGGCGACGGCACCTACCGCCCGGAGGACGCCGAGGCGATGCTCGAACCGATACTCGACGGCGAGTACGAACACGTCATCGGCAACCGCTTCGCCGACATGGAGGAGGGCGCGATGAGTCGCCTCAACGAGTTCGGCAACGGCCTGTTCAACTGGGTGTTCGAGACCATCCACGGCAAGGACTTCGAGGACATCCTGAGCGGCTACCGGGCGTTCACCCGCCAGTCGGTGGAGAACTTCTATCTCGACGCGGACGGCTTCGGCGTCGAGACGGAACTCGCCGTCGAGTGTGTGAAACACGGCGTGCCGACGACGGTGGTGCCGATTCGCTACGAGGCACGGCCCGACGAATCGGATACCAACCTCCACCCGATTCGGGACGGCGGGGTCATCCTCGTGACGCTCTATCAACTGGCGAAGACGAGCAACCCGCTGTTCTACTTCGGGAGCGTCGGCGTGGGGAGTTCCCTGGTGGGGGTGACCATCGCCGCGTTCGTCGCCTACGAGTGGTTCGTGAAGGTGCCCCGCGAGAGCCACGAGGTGCTGGCGGTGGTCGCCGCGTTCGCCATCCTGTTCGGCGTGCAACTGCTGATGTTCGGGGTGCTGTCGGACCTCATCGTGACGCTCCACCGCGAGCAGATGCGACGGTTGGAGTGACCGCAGTCCCCGACCGGCGACATTTTTCCGAGTCCGAACCCGTCGGTACCGTTATCATTCTCGGGAGAGTACGACCGTCCGCATGGGAGAGACACACAACCTCTCGGACTACGACGAGGTGCGCGAATCGTTCTCGTGGGACGATATTTACGCCGAAGCGGACTGGGACGCGCCCGACGAACTCAACGTCGGTCACGAGGTCTGCGACCGCCACGCCGACGGCGGGGAGAACGTCGCGCTCCGACAGGTCGGGACCGACGGCGACCTGACGACGTTGACCTTCTCGGAACTGGCCGACCGGTCGAGTCGGTTCGCCAACGTCCTCGAAGAGTTGGGCGTCGAGCGGGGCGACCGGGTGTTCTCGTACATGCCGCGGATTCCGGAACACTACGTGGCGCTGGTCGGGACGCTCAAGCGCGGCGCGGTGTTCGGCGGCGTCAACGAGCGGTTCGGTCCGGACGGCATCTCCTACCGACTCGACGACTGCGACGCGTCGGTGGTCGTGACGACCAGCGACAACCGCGACACCGTGGCCGACGCCCTCGACGACGCCCCCTCGGTCGAACACGTCGTCACGGTGGACCGCGGGGAGGGTGAGTCCGGCGAGGGCATCGAGGAGGACGACCTCGTGTTCGCCGACGCGCTCGACGACGCGAGCGACGAGTACGAGACCGCCCGGACCGGCGGCGAGGACGACGCGCTGCTGTACTACACCAGCGGGACCACCGGCCCGGCGAAGGGCGTCCGCCACAGACAGCGGTGGGTCGCGGGCGTCGCCGCCACCCAGAAGTACGCGGTGGACCTCCAACCGGACGACCTCTACTGGTCCACGGCCGACCTCGGGTGGCTCACCGGCCCCATCAACACGCTCGGCGCGTGGTTCTGGGGCGCGAGTCTCTTCACCTACGAGGGCGAGTTCGACCCCGAGACGTGGGCCGACCTGCTGGACGAGCACCCGATTTCGGTCCTGTTCAGCGTCCCCACGGCCTACCGGATGCTCCGGGAGAAGGAACACGTACTGGAGGGCGTGGACCTCGACCTCCGCCACGCGCTCTCCATCGGCGAACCGCTCTCGGCGGGCGTGGTGGACTGGGGCGAGGAGACGCTGGGCGTCACGGTCCACGACACCTACGGCCAGACCGAGACGGGCAACATGATAATCAACAACTACCCGACGATGGAGTTGAAGCCGGGGAGCATGGGCAAGCCGCTGCCGGGCATCGAGGCCGACGTAGTAGACCCGGAGACCGGCGAATCGATGCCGCCGGGCGAGACGGGTGAAATCGCCCAGCGCGGCGACTACCCCTGCTTCTTCGCGGAGTACTGGGAGAAACCCGAGAAGACCGCCGGATGCTTCGTGGAGGGCCCCGACGGAAAGTGGTACCTCTCGGGGGACCTCGCCCGGAAAGACGAGGATGGCTACTTCTGGTTCGAGGGTCGCGCGGACGACGTCATCATCTCGTCGGGCTACCGCATCGGTCCGTTCGAGGTCGAGAGTTCGCTCGGCGAGCACCCCGCGGTCGCGGAGGCCGCGGTGGTGCCCAAGCCCGACCGCGAGCGGGGCAACATCGTCAAGGCCTACGTCGTCCCGAGCGACGACGTAGACCCTGACGACGAACTCGCGGAGGACGTGAAGACCCACGTCCGCGAGGAACTTTCGGCCCACGAGTACCCCCGCGAAATCGAGTTCGTCGAGGAGCTTCCCAAGACCGTGACCGGGAAGATTCGTCGGACGGAACTACAGGACGACGCCCAGCAGGAGGCCGAAGTCGAGCAGGAGTAGTCGGCGTTCGTCGTACGGACGAACTTCCACCCCGGTTCAGTCGCTCGTCATCGCTCGGAGGTGGGTGTGAACCTCGTCGGTGTCGTTTACGAGCGTGACCGTCTGTCGGGTAGCGTCGTACTCGACGACGTTCGCGTCGGCCATCTTCGGCAGGTGATTGTGGACGAGCGAGACGCCGACGGTGGTCTGTCCGTCGCCCGCCCGACCGATTTCGGACTGGCGCTCCTCCCACGCGACCAGTTCCGTCGTCAGTTCGGCCACCGAAAGCGGGGTATCGACGGACCGGAGGTGCTGAAGGGTGAAACGGCGGTAGGGATGAGACAGGACGCTGAAGAGTTCGTCTTGACGGTCGCCTCCGACCTCGAATCCCAACTTGCTCGTCTCAGAGGCATTGTTTGTCACATCGAAACAGTGGCCTTCCACGGGGATAAGTGTTGTCTGGCAGATAAATAACGGGATGAAGATAACGCAGTTTACGCGCTTCTATCTGGGGTTGACACACGTTTCGGTGTGGGGACCTACATTTCGCCCCGCGATACTGCGCGTTCCGCAGCGAGCGAGTTTCCGCCGGATTACGGGTCATCTCGGTCGTCGTCCTTGCCGTCGTCGTCCTTGCCGTCGTCGTCCTTGCCGTCGTCGTACGGGTCGGTGAAGAAGAAGTGATTGAACGGTTGCACTCGTCGCTGGCACAGGATTTCCGAACTCTCTATCGAGAGGCCGACTTCGTGGATGGCGTCGGTGATACGGACGGTGTCGGCCGTTCCGGTCCCGACTGCCTCGACGAACAGGTTCCGCTGGCCCGTCAGCGTTTCCCGAACGTCTACGACCCCGCGAATATCGAGTACCTGTTCGACCATCGCGGTTCGCTCCGAGGGCGGTGCCGTACAGACGAACAGCACTTGGAGCGGGAGGTCGGCCGCCTCGTAGTCGATTTTCGGATGGTAGCCCTCGATGATTCCGTCGTCTTCGAGTTGCTCGATTCGGTTGCGAACCGTGCTGGCGGAGACGTCGACCTTGTCCGCGATTTCTTGGGCCGTCCGGTTGCGCGCATCCATCTGGAGTTCGTGCAGGATTCCCCGATCCACGTTGTCCAACTCGACCATACCTCGATTCGGGTAGCCACGACAATAGGTGACGGGGCGGATTCGACCCTCCTGCAGGGAGCGGACACGGACGCCCTGCTTCCGCGAAACGACGGGAAGGACAGAAGCCAGAAACTGATTCAGAGCGGTAACGCAGCACGGACGCGCTCGATGACGCCCGGCGTCCGTGAGTTCCGGTAGCGTTCGAAGACAGGGTGGAGCGCGTTCAGAAACTCCTGTTTGTCGTCGAACTGCTCACGCTCCACGTCCGAGACGGCTTCCGAGAGGGGCACGGTGTGGCCGTCGGCGTCGTACTTGATGCGCGGGTTCGAGAGTACCTGCACGACTTCGTCGCCGGTCGCCGGAAACGAGAGGTTCCCGCCGTCGAGTTCGGCCGCGACTTCGGCGATGCCGAACTCGATGACGTCGGGACCCTCGTCCGAGTTCGACGGTGGTGGCCTCATGCCCATGTCCGTGGCTTCTCGCTCCCGCAATGAAAAACTCACTACTCGGATTTCCAATCAGTTCGTGACGCCGTGACGTCGTTCGGGTGGTTCGTCGTTCGGTACGAGATGACGTAGACGTGCATGAGAACGATAGCAGTCGTGCCAAACGCCGGTACATCGGTGTTCGGGGCCGCCGGATACGGAACACACTCGGCCGCGAACCCCGCCTTTAGGTCGCTCGAAGCCCTCGCTCCAGTCATGACCGACGCCGACCCTACCGCGCGTAACCGACTCGACGAGGAGGAGAGTCCCTACCTCCGCCAGCACGCCGACAACCCCGTCAACTGGCAACCGTGGGACGACGCGGCGCTCGACGCCGCCGCGGAGCGCGACGTACCCATCTTCCTCTCGGTCGGCTACTCGGCGTGCCACTGGTGTCACGTCATGGAAGAGGAGAGCTTCGAGGACGACGAGATAGCCGCGCTCCTCAACGAGAACTTCGTGCCCATCAAGGTGGACCGCGAGGAGCGCCCCGACCTCGACAGCATCTATCAGACCATCTGTCAGGCCGTCTCGGGCCGGGGCGGTTGGCCGCTGTCGGTGTGGCTCACGCCCGACGGCAGGCCGTTCTACGTCGGGACCTACTTCCCGAACGAACCCAAGCGCGGCCAACCCGGTTTCGGCGACCTGCTGGAGAACATCGCCGAGTCGTGGAGCGACGAGGAGGACCGCCGGGAGATGGACCGCCGCGCCGACCAGTGGACCGACGCCATCGAGGGCGAACTCGAATCGGTGCCCGACCCCGGCGAAGCGCCCGGCGAGGACTTGCTCGAAACGGCGGCCGACGCCGCGGTCCGGAGCGCCGACCGGGAACACGGCGGGTTCGGCACCGGCCAGAAGTTCCCGCAGGCGGGCCGCGTCCACCTGCTCCTGCGCGCGGCCGACCGCGCCGAACGCGACGGCGACGACGAGGCCGCCGACGAGTACCGCGAGGTCGCCACGGAAGCCCTCTCCGCCATGGCCGAGGGCGGTCTCTTCGACCACGTGGGCGGCGGGTTCCACCGCTACACCGTGGACCGCGAGTGGGTCGTCCCCCACTTCGAGAAGATGCTCTACGACGAGGCCGAAATCTCGCGCGCCATGCTCGCGGGCTATCAGGTCGCGGGCGACGAGCGCTACGCCACCGCCGCGCGCCGGACCTTCGAGTTCGTGGAGCGGGAACTGACGCACCCGGAAGGAGGCTTCTACAGCACTCTCGACGCCCAGAGCGACGGCGAGGAGGGCAAGTTCTACGTCTGGACGCCCGACCAAATCCGCGAGGCGGTCGCGGGCGGCGACTGGGGCGGCGCGGACGCAGACGCGGACGCCGACACCGCCGCGGACCTCTTCTGCGACCGCTACGGCGTCACGGAATCGGGCAACTTCGAGGGCGAGACCGTCCTGACCGTCAGCGAGTCGATACCCTCCCTCGCCGACGAGTACGAGCTGTCCGAACGGGAAGTCGAGCGGACCCTCGAAGACGCCCGCGAACGGGTCTTCGACGCCCGAGCGGAGCGCGTCAGGCCCCGGCGCGACGAGAAGGTGCTGGCCGGCTGGAACGGCCTGATGATTTCGGCGCTCGCGGAGGGCGCGCTCGTCCTCGACGACGACCGGTACGCCGACCTCGCCGCGGACGCGCTCGGATTCGTCCGCGACAAGCTGTGGAACGCGGCGGAAGGGAGACTCTCCCGACGCTTCAAGGACGGCGACGTGGCGATCGAGGGCTACCTCGAAGACTACGCCTTCCTCGCGCGCGGTGCCCTGAACTGCTACGAAGCGACCGGCGACCCCGACCACCTCGACTTCGCGCTCGACCTCGCGGACGCCGTCGTCGCCGAGTTCTGGGACGCCGAGGCCGGTACCATCTACTTCACGCCCGAGCGCGGCGAGGAGTTAGTCGCCCGCCCGCAGGAACCCCACGACCAATCGACGCCCTCCAGCCTCGGGGTCGCGGCAGACACCCTGCTCGCGCTCGCGGAGTTCACCCCCGACGACGAGTTCGCCGAGGTCGCCGAGCGCGTCCTCGAAACGCGCGGCCGGGAGATTCGGTCGAACCCGCTCCAGCACGCGTCGCTCGCCTTGGCGGCCGACCGCTACGCTCGCGGGTCGCTGGAGATTACGGTCGTCGCCGACGACCTGCCCGAGTCGTGGCGCGCGGACCTCGCCGACCGCTACCTGCCGACGCGCCTGCTGTCGCGCAGGCCGCCGACCGACGACGAGCTATCGACGTGGCTCGACGGGTTGGACCTCGCCGAGACGCCGCCCATCTGGGCCGAGCGCGGTCGGACCGACGGCGAACCGACGGTGTACGTCTGCCGGGAGTTCGCCTGCTCGCCGCCGGAGACCGACCTCGCCGCGGCGCTCGACTGGGCCGACGAGCGCGCCTGAGTCCGCCGTCGCGGTCACTCGTGCGAACGGTCACCGAGGACGTTAGCTGTGAAAGTAGTCGAACTCGACGGGTCAGCGGCCCAGATTTCTGCCTTCGACGGTGCGAAAGTTTATTAACTATACATCTTCAACCAGTTCCGCAATGAGTGCAGGGAGTTCCGGGTATCGGGGTGGCGGCTCGGGCGGCGACGCGAATGCCTCGGAGGATTCGCCTCGGTTTCTCGACGTACTCCGGGAGTTGAAGGCCGACGGGTGTAACCTGCTGGTGGTCGGTGACGCGCCGCGCCCCCTGTTCACCGAGGCCAGCGCGGACCTACTCGGGGGGACCGACGAACGGCGCTACCGCCTGCTCGCGGTGACGGACGCGAGCGCCCAGAGCGTCGTCGAGCGCCTGCCCGACCCCGAGGAGACGCCGGGGGAGTTCGCCGAGACGACCGAAATAGTCAACCACGCGTCGCCCCCGCGGTCGGTCGTGGAGAGCGACGGACCGCTCGAAACCCCGCGGTTGGGCGACCTCTCGGAGCGGCGCGTCGTGGACCCGCAACTCGCGGGCTTGCAGGCGGAGTTGGCCGAGTCGATGGCGGCGTTCAACCGCCACGCCGGCGGGCTTCACCCGGCGCAATTGCGCGTCGGCGTCGATTCGCTCGGCGCGCTCTTCGAACACTACGACGCCGGCGTCGTGCACCGCTGTCTGCAGGTCGTCACTGGCTACGTCGCCGACTACGACGCGATGGGCCACTACGTCCTGACCGAACCGTACGACGCCGAGCGCGTCTCCCGACTCGCCGACGACTTCGACGCCGTGGTCGAGATTCGTGCGGTCGATTCCGCGAAAGACGACCACCACGCAGAGGAGCGGTGGCACGTCGATAATCACGACCTCGTGACCGACTGGTTCCCGATGTGACCGACCGCCCCTTCGGGCCCACAGACAAGTTTACCATATGCGTCCACGAATCGATTCACTCGGCGACCCGACCGGCGTAGAGATAGTCGATCTCATCGAGAGTCACCGCTTCCTCCTGTACACGCCGAAGGCGGTGTCGCCGACTCCGACCGACACCGAGCGATTCGTCTACCCCGTGACGGTCGCCTGCCGATTTACGACGTCCGACCTCCGGCTCTCGTATCCCGTCCCGGTCGGCGTCCGACGACGCGAGGGGCGAGAATACATCTGTGATGTCACTTACGGAGCGGCACGCGAATTCGAGGCTGGGGCCTACGTGATCGAAATTCCGGGGCCGCCGAAACTCTACCTGCACGTGGAATCGGCGCTGACGGTCGACGCGACGAACGGAGAGACCCGAATCGCATTCGGCGGGGAGACGACCGTCGTCGTCGGCACACGGTCCTCGCACGAGTCGCCAGCGGCCACGATTACCGTCCCGGACGACCCGGCGTCGGTGATGCGTGGAGTCTCGAGATTCGGATCCGCCCTGAAGACCACATCGCCGGAGCGGTCGTGGCCGACGCTCCGTGGCCACCCGCCCCGCGTCGAGCGTGGCGATGAACTGCGGATTCCCGACGAGCTCGAGGCCATCGATACGGGCGTCACCATCCGAGTTCCCGCAGACTACGAACACGTCTTCCCGGTCGCGTCCTTGGCGTACTACCTCGGTGCCGCCGTCTCGCAGGGCGACCGACCACGGCTGACCACGAAGAACGGGTTCTCGTACCCCTTGGGTGGCGGTGCCGACTTCGAAGAAGAGGTGGCTCGCGTGCTTCGGCAAGTCTTCGTTCTGGACTGCGCGACTCGCACTGAGGGGTTCCATCCGGCGGACCTCGCCGAACGCCGCCTCGTCGAGTCCGTCGTCGACCTCGACTTCGCGGCGCTGTACGACGCACCGCTCGCCGAGCGTCTGGAGACGTACTTGTCCGTCCCCGAGACGCTGGTGGACGACGTCAAACCGACGTGGGGGCGCGAAACGTACGTGCGTCCGGTCGCAGACGGTATCGAATCCCTGCCTTACGTGGCTCGCGATCTCTCGGTCGTCCGAGTCAAATCGCCCGCATCCACGGATACGAGCCGAAGCCGGAGGTCCGGTCGCGAGGCACTGCACTCCTTCAAGCGCAGCGGGATGGAGTCCGACCATAGCCAATCGGTCGATGCCGACGAGGCAGCGACGGGCGTTCCGGCCCCGGACGAGTACGTCCCCCTGCCGACGCATGACGGCTTGGAACGGGCGTGGGTCGGCGACGGGACGCCGGTCCACGGTGCGAAACTTCACCCCGAAGCGTTTCGCCACGAACGGACGGATTCGACGGACGGCGTCATCGACGTGACGGTCGTGTGCAACGACGAAGAGATGCGCGAAGAGTTGAACGCTGTCTCGGAGGTCTACGGGAGCCGAGAGGTCGTTCCCTTCGACGTCGATTTCCGAGTCGGAGTCCCAACCGAGGAACTCCGAGCACTGTTGGCGGCCGACAACGACCTGTTCCACTTCATCGGCCACGTCGACGGTCGCGGTCTCGAGTGTCCTGACGGCGTTCTCGACGCCGAGACGCTCTCGGAAAACGGAGCGACGGCAGTACTTCTCAACGCCTGCCGGTCGCACGACCAAGGCGTCGCACTGGTGGAGGCCGGCGCTCACGCGGCCATCGTGAGTTGGGGCGACGTGGGGAACCTCGGCGCGATGGAGGTCGGCGAGACGTTCGCGAAACTACTAAACTACGGATTCAGCGTCGGTAGTGCCCTCGAATTGGTGGAGGAATACACGAGTATCGGTCGTCACTACGTCACGATTGGCAACCCCAACGTGACCGTGGCCCAGTGCGAGGACGGACTGCCGGTCGTCTACGAGGTTCTGTCGGGGGAGGTACCGAAATCGGGTGAGATAGATATCGAACTCACGGCCTATCCGGCGCCAACGTTTTCGATCGGCGCCGCGGTATCGTATCACTTCCGTGGTGCGGACGACCCCGAGTTTTTCACTGCACCGGCCATCGCTCGGTTCACGAACGAGGTCGAAGAGATTGTCGAGGAAGTCGCCACCTTGGCGACCCCTATGATTGTCGACGACGAACTCCGGTGGACCGACGAACTGTTCAGTGAGGACGGCACTACGAGGTGAAAGCATCGCGGAACCGCTCGTTCGGCCCTGTCTGCCGGGGGTGCCGCTTCGATAAACCGACCTTAGGCCATCACGTCGGCATCGAGCAGACGCTCGGCGACGTACTCCGCCGCGGGTCGGTCCTCGGACTCCTCGAAGCGCGCTATCTCCTCGTCGCCGTGTTCGACTACCACGGTCGGGATGAGCGACACGTCGTACTCATCGACCTTCGGTCCCTGCTTGTCGCGGTCCACCTCGTACACCTCGATCTGGTCGTCGGCCACGCCCGCGGCCTCCAGCGCCGCGAAGAAGTCGGGGAGCGCGGACCGGCAGTCGCCACACCAGTCGGCGCCCCAGACGCGGTAGGTGACTTCGCCGACGCCGGCCTCGAAGGCGTCGACGACTTCGCTGTGCGCAGCGGCGTCCCACGTCGGATTCGGTTCGGTCGTCTCCATGGCCGGTAGTTGGCGCTCGACGCGTTTAGTCGCACGGGTCGGGGCAGGGTTGGGGTGGTTCTCTCGACGCACGAACGCGACCCGCGCTTGCCGGCGGACGGGTCGGTCCGGACGATTACCGGCACGTCCTGCCACCAGTCGCCATTCGTTTATACGTCCCGTCCCTATCCGTGCGTAATGAGAGACTCTATCCTGGACGTGGTGGGGTCGCCGCTCGTCAAGGTCGCCTCACCCGAAGGCGCGACGGTCGCGGCCAAAGTCGAGGGGTTCAACCCTGGCGGGTCCGCGAAGGACCGACCCGCCCGCGAGATGATCGCGGCCGCCGAGCGCGCCGGCGAGATAACGCCGGGCGACCGCCTCGTGGAACCGACCAGCGGGAACACCGGCATCGGTCTCGCGGTCGCGGCCGCGGCGCGGGGCTACGACCTGACCATCGTGATGCCGGCCTCCAAGTCGCCCGAGCGCCGGAAACTGCTGAAGGCCTACGGCGCGGACCTCGAACTCGTGGACGGCGAGATGGAGAGCGCCCGCGAGCGCGCCGACCGCTTGGCGGAACAGGAGGGCGTCGTCCAGATGGGCCAGTTCGAGAACCCCGCGAACGCCGAGGCCCACTACCGGACCACGGCCGAGGAGATTCTCGAACAGGTCGAGGGCCGCGAAATCGACGCCTTCGTCGCCGGCGTGGGAACCGGAGGAACCATCACCGGCACCGCCTCGCGCCTCTTGGAGGAGTTCCCCGAGATGGAGGTCGTCGCGGTCGAACCCGAGCGGAACGCCGTCCTCACGAAGGAACTGGGTGAGGGCTCGTCGGACGAGTCAGACGGCGGCCTCTCGACCGGCGAGTCCGGCGACGACTATCAAGGGATGGGACCGGGGTTCGTCAGCGACTTGCTGGACACCGACCTGCTCGATTCCGTCGAAACGGTCGCGCTCGAAGACGCGGAGGAAGAAGCCCGCCGACTCGCCCGCGAGGAGGGCATCCTCGTCGGCCAGTCGTCGGGCGCGGCGTCGGTCGCGGCCCGTCGGGTCGCCGACCGCCTCGCCGAACCCGAACTCAACTGCCCGGAGGCCCCCGAGGAACTCACGGACCTGCTCGCTGAGGACGGCGAGGCCGACACCGCCGGCGGAACGGGAACCGGCGGCGCGGCGCCCGAAATACAGCCCGACGGCGGCGCGCTCGACGGTTACGACGACTGCCCGCTGGTCGTGACGGTGTTCCCCGACAGCGGCGAGCGATACCTCTCGACCGGGATGTTCGACTGAACCCGCTCTCGATTCGACCGACGCGCCAGCGACGCCGGGGTTTTTCTTCGTCTGATTTCGAGACGGGGGTCGAGCCGAGACCGCAAGACGATGAGGACGTTCGCTCTCGTTTCGTCGGAGACTTCTCTTCGTCGCCGAAGCACCGAAAAGCATATGTCGCCCCTCGATTCGACGTAGCCGGAGCCTCCCCATGATACTCTGGCAGACCGCGAAGCGGTGGACGTACAAGGGCCGAAAGTGCGAGATTCAGCGGACGAACGTGGACGACGCCACCCAGTACCGCGGTCTCGTGGAGGTCGAGACCGGTCTCTCCGACAGCGCGCTGGCGGCCGCACCGGTCGCTGGTCTACGGCGTAGAAACCGGCCGAAGCGCCACGAGGACGGCGAGTACCGCGAGTGGGTCTACTTCGAGCGGGCCGGCGACGCGATAGCCGACCTCCGGGAGGAGGTCAACGGGCTCGCGGAACACGTCCGCGACGCGGAAGTGTGAGAAACCGAGGGACTCAGTCGCCGAACTCGGATTCCGTCACGCGCACGACCACGGTGTCGTCCACGTCTCGGAGGTCGTAGTCGGGCAACTCGCCGTCTTGGCGGGTCAGGTACATCGGTTCCACGAGTTCGCCCTCGGCGGTCAGGCCGTACACCTTCAGATACTCGTCGGTCGCTTCGGGGTCGATTGCACCGTCGCGGACCGCCTCGGCGAGGTTCCGAGAGAGCCACTCGGTCTCGCTGACGCTCGGTTCGAGGACGAGCGCGTCGTCGGTGAATCGGACGAGATACCAGTTGAGGTCGTTCACCAGGGAGACCGCGGACCCGAGGCTGATGGTGTCCAGCACCAGCGAGTTGCGATACTCCTCGCGGAGGTCGTAGGTCGCCAGCGCCTCGCGTGCGGTCTCCCGCGTGAGGAGTTCGGTCCGGAGGTCCACGCCGTCGGCTCCGACGAGACAGACCCGAGTCACGTCTTCTCGATGGCACCTGCCGGGTAAAGCGATTTCGTTCCGGCTACTCGC
The DNA here is from genome assembly GCF_023238445.1 of Halorussus gelatinilyticus. Classification (GTDB taxonomy): domain Archaea; phylum Halobacteriota; class Halobacteria; order Halobacteriales; family Haladaptataceae; genus Halorussus; species Halorussus gelatinilyticus. Next base: position 3,478,583 of record NZ_CP096658.1, read on the forward strand.
GCCGTCCCGCCGACGCCGACGCGCCGTCACCGAGCGAGAGCGGTCGTATCTGGCCCCGGATTTCGCCCGACGGGTGGGCGGTCGTGTGGACGTTGACGTAGACGTTCGCCGCGCGCATCTGCTCGGCCATTCCGGCCACGTCGGTCAGCGGCCAAATCATGTCGTCGTCGGTCAGTCTGCCGGACGCGAGGAGACCCGTTTCGTCTACCGGGTCCTGCGCCGGGCCGAAGAGGTACGCCACGACGTTGCCGTTCAGGTCCGGCGGTCCCTTGTGGACGTGGGACTCCTCGACGTTCTCGATTCCGGCGACGACCAGTCGGTAGTCGATGTGCGACCGGTCGCGTGCGAGTCGGAAGCCCGCGAAGCCGAACGCGTCGGTCTCGACCGGCGGGACCTCGTTTGCGCCGGTCAGCCACGCGCCGAAGGCCTCCGCACCGAAGGCCTCGGCGTCGGGGCGTCGAGACGCTCGAACCGCAGGTCCGAGTGCAGCGGTTCCGAGCGCGCCGCTTCCGAGCGCCGCGAGGTAGCGTCGTCTGGTAACGTGTGTCATTGTCCCCCGACCGGACGCGCGACGGGCGCGGTGAAAACGATTTCGACGGGTCCGGACGGGATTCCGGTTCAGACGTCCACGACCGTCGCGTTCTCGGCCGCCTCCGCCGCCCGCTCGAAGAGGTCGTCGGGTTCCGCGTTCTCCACGATTTCGAGCGTCGCGTTCGTCTCGGGGTAGTCGGGAGCGATGCGGTTACAACCCGCCGGAATCGTCGAATCGCGGAACGTGCCGATGTCGCGGGCGCGCTCCGTGATGGCCGATTTGTCCATCGTCAACAGCGGCCGGTGAATCGGCAGGTCGGCGGCCTGACTCGTCGCGCCGAGGTTCCGGGCGGTCTGGGAGGATTTCTGGCCGATGGCCTCGCCGGTGACGATGCCCGTGGCGTCCACCTCGCGGGCGACGTGTTCGGCGACGCGGTACATGAACCGCCGGTAGACCAGCATCCTCGCCGGGCCGACCTCCTCGGCCAGCAGGTCCATCACGTCGCCCGCGGGCACCTTCCGGACGCGCATGTCGAAGTTCGGCGCGTAGTCGGCGAGTCGTCGGACGGTCTCCATCGCGCGGGCCTCGTGGTCCGGGCCGCCGTAGTCGCCCAGTTCGAGGTAGACCGGCACGATTGGCGCGCCGCGCTTCATGACCTCCCACGCCGCGACGGGCGAGTCGATGCCGCCGCTGACCAGCGCGACCAGTTTCGCTTGGCTCCCGAGCGGAAGTCCGCCGGGACCGGGCCGCTTCTCGGTGAAGACGAACGCCTCCTCGGCGCGACACTCCACGGAGAAGGTCGTGTCGGGGTCGGTCAGGTCAACCTCGGGGTCGTCCAGCGCGTCGAACACGGCCGCGCCGCCCTCCCGCTCCAAGTCCTCGCTCGTGAACGGGTGAGCGTCGGCGGTGCCCGCGCGCCGGGCGCGAACGGCGAAGGTGTCGCCCGTCGCGTCGGCGTTGGCCTCGGCGCTCCGGGCCAGCGCGTCCACGATGGGTCCCTTCTCGGGCGGGACGACGGCGGCGGGACTCGCCGAGCGCACGCCGAAGGTGTCCGCGGCGGCGTCGGTCGCGGCGTCGATTTCGTCGGCGTCGGCGTGGAGCAGGATGCGCGACCAGCGGCGCTCGACCTCGGCGTCGATTCCCCGGTCGCGGACGATGGCTTCGATGTTGTCCCGGAGCCGTCGCTCCATCTCGGCTTGGACCTTCCCGCTCTTGACGCCCACGTCGGCGTGGCGAACGAGGACGGTGTCGGCTCCCGGTTGTCGCATGGACTGGGGTAGACGTGAGAGGGATAAACGGGCTTCGATTGTGGGATAGCGAGGTGGGAAAACTGCCGAGCGAAGCGAGGCAGGCAAACCACCTCGAAACGGTGGACGGGAAACTGCCGAACGAAGCGAGGCAGGCAAACCACCTCGAAACGGTGGACGGAAAACTGCCGAACGGAGCGAGGCAGGCAAACCGCCTCGAAACGGTGGACGGAAAACTGCCTCGAAACGGTGGACGGAAAACGCGTCTCCGCCGGAGGCGGGCAACCTACCCCAAAACGACGCACCGACGGAACGGTCGAGTCGGAGGTGTCGGTGCGGTTCTGCGTCCGAGAGTCGAAGGAGAGTCCGAGCGCGAGCGGGCGGTCAGAACGTCGAGAGTTCGCCGTCGATGACCCGCTGGGTGATAGAGGTCACGTCGGCGAGTTCGCGGTCGATGATTTCGGTCACCTCGTCCTCGATGTCCGCGATGGCGATGCCGTCCTCGGTGACCACCTCGGCGTCGGCGACGTGCGGTTGGTCGATGGGCCGACCGATTTGGCTGAGCAGGCGAATCCGGAGGTCGCGAATCCCCTCGACCTCGGCGACGACCGACTCGGCGATTTCGGTGCCCAGTAGGTTGTAAATCTTCCCGATGTGGTTGACGGGGTTCTTGCCCGAAGTGGCTTCCATCGACATCGAGCGGTTGGGCGTGATGAGACCGTTCGAGCGGTTCCCGCGGCCGACCGAGCCGTCGTCGCCCATCTCCGCGCTGGTGCCGGTCGTGGTCAGGTAGACGCTCTCTTCGTCGTCGCCGTCGCCGTCGGCGGTGTTGACGTAGACGCTCACGTCGCGGTCGGTGTACTCGTGGGCCACGTCGCGGACGAACTCGCGGACCGCCTCTACCGTGTCGTCGTAGTCCGCGCGGTCCTCGACGTACGCGTCTATCATCGCGGCTGCGACGGTGATGTCTATCTGGTCGCCCTCGCGCTTGCCCATTATCTTGACGTCCTGCCCGAGCGCGGGGTTGTCCTCGGCGAACTCGCCGTTGAGGCGGCGCTCGGCGTTCAGCACTATCTGCTCGGTCTCGGTCAGGGGCGCGTGGCCGACGCCGAAACTCGTGTCGTTGGCCATCGGAACCGTGACGCCCTCCTCACCGAAGACCTCCTTCAAATCGCCGCTCCCCTCGCCCAACTTCACGTCCACGATGATGTCGGTGCCGAACTCCAACTCGGGGAAGTGTTCCGAGAGGTAGTCGCGGGCCGCTTCGAGCGCGATGGTCTCGGTCGGGATGGTCTGGTCGCCGTACTCCTTGGTCGCGCGCCCGACGATGAGGAGGTAGATGGGTTCTATCATCTCGCCGCCGCCGAACTGGGGGTTCGAGCGCCCGGCGACGAGTTGGGTCTCGTCGGTGTTGTAGTGGAGGACCTTGCCCACGCGGTCGAGGTAGGCGTTCGCCAAGGCCTGCGAGACGCGCTCGGCGATGCCGTCGCTGATGGAGTCGGGGTGGCCGAGCCCCTTTCGCTCAACGATTTCTATCTCTTGATCCTCGACTGCGGGGCGGTCGATGGGTTCGACCTGAATGTTGCGGTCAGTCATTACCCCAACGTATCCGGTCGCGGATTCTATAACTTGCGAAAAGAAAATCGGTGCCGGGGATTACCTCGGGTTATGCCCCGGTTCGGCGGTCGTCCCCTTCGTCGCCGTCCTCGCGGTCCGAGGCGTCGGAACGCGACGATTAGCGGTTTCCGCAAACGTTGCGACTACGGCTCCGACTCCGCTTCCAACAGCAGTCCCAGATACGAGGTCCGAATCTGGTCCTCGGGGTCCAACTCCAACTCCCGCAGAATCTCGAACGCCTCCTCGCGCGCCGCCTCGACCGCGTCCTCGTCGGCCACTTCGGTCTCGATTTCCACGAACTCGCCCAACCCGTTCACCGCGTCGAGCGTGACGGTGTAGCCGTCGAGCGCGAACCGCTCGCGCTCCTTCCGGACGGTCGCAGCGGGGTCGAACCCGAGCGCCGCGAGGATGTCGCCTGCGGCCTCGCCCTCCGCGACTTCGGTCTCGACTTCGCGGCGGGTCTTCGACTCGGCCTCCACGAGCGGTCCCTTGTAGGTGAGTTCCGCGAACGAGTCGGCGTCTTCGGGCGATTCCCGACGGACGCGAAGCGCCTCGTCGGTCTCGGCGAACTCGCGGTGGGGCGCGTCGTAGTAGGTGTCCTCCTGTTCGACCGCGTTCACCGGGTCGGCACCGAGCGCGTCGAGTCGCTCGCGGACCTCGGCGTGGTCGGCCGGGACCTTCACTTCGACTTCGTACATGCTCCCCCGTTCGCCGCGGCGGGGTTTCGGCGTTGTGCTTTCGCCGGTCGCGTGCGACCCTCGAACGCGTCGGATTCTCCCCGACGAAGCTTTATTACAGTTCGTTGACGAGCGTACGACATGGCTACCTCCTACTCGACGTCTCGCTTCGACCGGGCGGCCCGCCCGCTGGCGGCCGAGTTCGCGGTCGAGACCGGGGCGTTCGGGCTGTAGCGACGTCCCGGAGAAATCAGTAGAGGTCTCTAAAGCGCGTCTATTCGGTTACACGATAGCCGTAGAATGCTACGAACGGGACAGCTTCGGCTCTACCCGAGCTGAATCGCGCGCTCTTCCTCGTGGGAGCGGTAGATAGCGTCGATGATGCGCTGGACCTCCAGCGCCTGCTCGACCGTGTTCATCGTCGGGGCCACGCCGTCGCGGACCGCCTCGAAGAAGATGCGCTGTTCGGCCTTGTGCGGGTCCTCGTGGCGGGTCTGAATCTCCGAGTCCGAGAAGTGGTCGGTCCCCTGTCGGCCCGTCTCGTGGATGGTCAGGGTGTCGTCGCCCTTGTCGAAAGTCGCGCCGGCTTCCGTCCCGCGGACGATGTACTCCTCGTTGGGCGAGCGGTTGGCGGCCCACGCGACCTCCAGTGCGATGGTCTTGCCCCCCTCGCATCGGATGAACGCGCTCACCGAGTCGTCCACCGAGAATTCGCCCGACTGGGTGTCCTCGCCCCACATTTCGAGGTAGGCGTAGTCGTCGCGCGAGCCGAATTGCGAGCGAATCGTGCCCGAGACCTCCTGCACCTTCGGGAAGTCGTGGAAGTACATCGAGAGGTCGATGGCGTGGACGCCGATGTCGATGAGCGCGCCGCCGCCGGCTATCTCGCTGTTGGTGAACCACGACCCGCGGCCCGGAATCCCGCGCCGGCGGATGAAGTTCGCCTCGACGTGGCGAGTGCGGCCGAACCGCCCCTCCTCCTGATAGCTCTTCACGACCTCGACCGGGTTCCGGAAGCGGTTGTGGAACCCGACCATGCAGAAGCCCTCGGCGTTGTGGGCCGCCTCGGCGATGCGCTCGGCGCTTTCGAGCGAGTGGGCGAGGGGCTTTTCGAGCAGTACGTCGAGTCCGCTCCGGAGGGCCGCGACGGCGTACTCCTCGTGGAACTTGTTCGGCGTGGTGACGACGACCGCGTCCACCGCCGCGCTGTAGAGGTCCTCGTAGCTCTCGTAGGACTCGACGCCGTACTTCTCGGCGAAGCGCGCTCGTGCGTCCGGGTTGATATCGACGCCGCCCACGATATCGAGGCCGTCCAGGTCGACGAGACGGTCGGCGTGGTAGTGACCGATGTTCCCCAAGCCGACGAATCCGACCCGGACCGGCTCATTCGTAGTAGACATAGTTACTAGTGGTAGCCAACCGTGAATCGTTGTTAGGCTTTTCTGTTCGGCGGTCCGTCAACGCACGGAGAAGTGGCGTTTCCGGACACGTTCCGCGAGCGTCCCGCACAGTTCGTCCTCCGTCTGACCGCCACATCAGTACAACTGGCGCTCGGTCTCTTCGCGCTCGCTCTCGCGCTCGGATTCTTCCTTCCGTCTCCGGCGGTTCACCACGAACGCCCGAATCGCGGGGAGGAACTTGTTCTTGCAGTCGAGGACGAACGACACGATGCCGTACGCCCAGAAGAAGAACAGGAGCGTCCCGCCGACGAGGTAGAGCCATCCGAGCGTCGTGACCATCAGTCGTCGCCCTCCGCTTCGGTCTCGGTCGCGCTCGGTCCGGCCATCCCGAACTCGAGGCTGTGACTGATGGCCTCGCCGGTCTGGGTGTCGAAGAGGTGGACGCGCTCGCGGTCGAGGACGACCTCCACGTCCTGTTCGCCCTCGATGTCAGACGAGGGGTCGATGCTCATCAGGAGTTGGTTCTGGGGCATCTCGGCCTCGTCGCCCTCGGTCTCCATCTGGGGTTCGGCGACGTCGCCGGTCAGCAGATAGACGAATATCTCGTCGCCCATCGGCTCCAGCACGTCGGTCCGGGCCTGTATCGGCTGGGTCGGGTTGGCGATCTCCCGGCCCTCCTCGCGGAGGTAGACGTCTTCGGGACGGACCCCGAGCGTCACGTGGTCGCCCTCGGTGACGCCGGACAGCTGGGTCACGTCGAAGTCCACGTCGAAATCGGGCGTCGAGAGACCCGCCGCGGTCAGTTCGCCCTCGACGAGATTCATGGAGGGCGAGCCGATGAAGCCGGCGACGAAGAGGTTAGCCGGTTCGTTGTAGCAGACCAGCGGCGGGGCGATCTGCTGGAGTTCGCCGCCGTCGATGATGGCGATGCGATCGGACATCGTCATCGCCTCCGCTTGGTCGTGCGTGACGTAGATGATGGTGGTATCCAGTTCCTTGTGGAGGCGCTGGAGTTCCGTCCGCATGTGGACCCGCAGCTTGGCGTCGAGATTCGCCAGGGGTTCGTCCATCAGGAACACTTCCGGTTCCCGGACGATGGCTCGCGCGATGGCGACGCGCTGGCGCTGGCCGCCCGACATCTCGTCGGGCATCCGGTCGAGCATTCCCTCCAGTTGGACGATATCGGATGCGCGGTCCACTCGGCGGTCTATCTCGTCTTTGGGGTAGTCGCGCAGTCGCAACCCGAAGCTGATGTTGTCGTAGACGTCCATGTGCGGGAACAGCGCGATGTTCTGGAACACCATCGCTATCCCCCGGTCCTTCGGCGGCAGGTTCGTCACATCGCGTTCCGCGATAGTGATGGTGCCGGACGTGGGCATCGTCAGTCCGGCGATGGTCTCCAGCGTCGTGGACTTCCCACAACCGGAGGGACCGACCAACGTGACGAACTCGCCGTCCTCGATGTCGAGGTTCATGTTGTCCACTGCCGTTACGTCCGCGTAGCGTTTCGTGACGTCGTCCAAGATGACTTTACCCATTGTGTATCACTCCTTGAGCGCTCCTGCGGTGAGTCCGCTGACGATTTTCTCTTGTGCGACGACGACGAGGATGGCGACGGGCAGGACCCCGACGATGCTCGCGGCCGCCATGAGGTTGTACAGTTGGGTGTACTGGCCCTGGTAGCTCAGGATGCCCCAGACGATGGGGGCCCAACTCCGGGCCTCCCCCGAGGTCATCAGGAACGAGAAGAAGAACTCGTTGTACACCGAGATGAACGTCAACACGCCCGCGGTGGCGACTCCCGGAGCCGACAGGGGCATGATGACCCGGAACAGCGCGCCGAGTCTCGTCGTCCCCTCGATTCGCGCGGCGTCCTCCAGCCCGTCCGGAATCTGGCCGTAGAACGTCGAGAGGATGAATATCGACAGCGGCATGAACAGCGCGCTGAACGGCAGTATCATGGCGAACGGCGTGTTGAACAGGTTCGGACTCGACACGCCCAACAGCGAGACGTTCCCCGTGAACAGCCGGAAGAGCGGGATGATGAACGCTGCTGGCGGGAAGTACGACACCGCCAGTATCAGCAACATCAGCGCGCCCTTCCCCGGAAAGTCGAGCCTGCCGAACACGTAGCCCGCGAGACTCGCCAGTACCAGCACGATGGCGGTCGTGGCGATGCCGAGCACGAAGCTGTTGAACATGTAGAGGTGGAACGGCACCGTCGTGAACACCTCCACGAACGCCTCGGGGTTGAACCCGTGGGGCACCGGCGGGAAGCCGAAGCTGGTGATGGCCTCGTTCGGCGTGAGCGCCAGCACCAACAGCCAGTAGAACGGGAACAGCGTCGTGAACAGGAAGAATATCATGGCGACGTAGAACATCGCCCGATACACCTTCCCCGGATTCTGAATCGCCGAGTCTGCCCACCGCGAGAACGCACCTTTGCTGGAATCAGTTTCCGTAGCCATCGTTAGCCTCCCGTCTCCGTGTCCGCGTACTTGACGATGTACACCGAGACCACGATACCGATGAGACCCGCCGTGATGAACGCGATGGCGGCCGAAGTCCCGTACATCCGCGACCCGCGGAAGGTCGTGACGACGAGACACGACAGCGACGGCACCGTGTTACAGCCGACGACCGTCTCGATGAGACCGTAGACTCGCATCGCGCCGATGGTGCGGAACAGCATCGCGACCAGCACCGACGGCAGGACGAGCGGTAGCGTGATCATCCTGAACTGCTGGTACTTCGACGCGCCGGCGACCCTCCCCACGTCGTAGAGGCTCCGATCGACGCTCTGGAGTCCCGCGAGGATGATGAGCGCCATGAACGCCGAGGTCTTCCACACGTCCGCGACCACGAGGATGATGAGCGAGTCCACGGGGTTCGACAGCGGCGTCGCCGTGAAGATGCCCAACTGCTGGAGCGGGTCCACGAGGAACCCGATGTTGGGCTGGAACAGCAGGAAGAAGATCATTCCCTGAATCACGATGGGGACCGCCCACGGGATGATGATGGCGACCCGAATCCACCGTCGGCCCCGGAAGTCCTGGTCCAGCACCAGCGCCTGCCCGAACCCGACGACGGTCTCGAAGAAGACGCTGGTGACGGTGAAGATGAGCGTCACCGTCAGCGCGCTCCGGAACGGCGTCGCCGGGTCGAAGAACGGCCTCACCAACAGCGCGTCGCGCTCGCCGGTCAACAGCGCGACGTAGTTCTCCAGCCCCACGAACTCTCCGAGCGCGGCGCTCCCGACGAGGTTGTCGGCGTACAGCGACATCCGGAACGTGCTCAGCAGCGGCCAGAACGCGATGAGGCCGAGCAACAGCAGCACCGGCGTCAACAGCAGGTACGCGAACTGGGTGTCGCTGAGGTTCTCCATCCAGCGGACTGCCGCGACGTACGGTCCCGACCGCTTAGATTCACGGACCCCTTCGTCAGTCGTTGACATAAAAAATCTGTGGGATTGGTGACTGTGTGTGTACGTCTACGCGCTCGATTCGATGGCTTCGAGTTGTGCCTGAAGCTGCGTCATCGCCTTCGAGGGGTTACCGCCCTTGCTGAACGCGCCGTTGACCTGCTGGGCGATTTTGGCGGACTCCGCGGGCCAGACCGGCGTGACCGGGCGGGGAATCGCGTTCTCGCCGGCGACGCGGAGCGGTTCGAGGTACCGGCCCATCACGGGCACCTCCTTGGCCCGCTGGGAGGTCAGCAGTTTCGGCTCCGGCGGGAGGAAGCCCAGCACCTCGAAGAGCTTGTACTTGAACTCGTCGCTCATCATCGCTTTGAGGACCTCGATGGCCGCCTCGGGGTTCTTCGAGTTGGGGTTGACCGCGTTGTGCCAGCCACCGAGCGCCGCGACCGGACCGCCCGTCATCGGATACTTGGCTTCCTGTTTGGTCTTGGCGTACGGAATCGGCATCACGCCGAGGTCCTTTCCGAGGTTGTCCTCCGAGCCACTGATGTTGATGGCGTAGGGCCAGTTGCGGTGCATCGCGGCGTCGCCGTTCGTGAACGGCTTGCGCGAGGGTTCCTCGGTCCACTGCATTACCGCGGGCGGCGCGATGTTGCCCTGATACCGGCTCAGGGTGTTTTTGGCGTTCGAGCCGTGGATGAACGTCCGGACCATCTTGATGGCGTTGACCACCTGCGGCTCGTTCACGGTGATGGGTCGGTCGCCGACCGGACCGAAGAGGTACTTCTCGGGGTTGCCGAAGTACGCCCCGCCCCAACTCGACATGAACTCGTTGAAGTCACAGCACGACAGTCCCTCGTAGGCGTTCGCTTGGAACGTGTAGCCGTACTGAAGGTCGTTGTTCTGTAGGGCCTGATTCGTGACCTGCGAGAACTTCTGCCACGTCATCGAGTCGGTGGCCCACGTGTCGAAGTCCGACTGCCCGAAGCCCGCGTTCTGCAGGTACTTCTTGTTGTACTGCATCGTCGGGAAGTCGGGGAACATCGGCACCGCGAACAGGTCGCCGTTCGGCCCCTTCGCGGTGGAGACGCTCGCCTCGAAGTACTCGTTTTCGAGCTGCTGCATGTACTCCTGGCCGAAGTTCCCGGCCTGACTCAGGTTGAGCAACTGGTTGCGAACGATGAACGGAATCGTCCACCCGCTGTCCATGTAGAGGAGGTCGGGTTTGTTCCGTCCCGCTGCGAGCCACTGCTGGTACTGGGCCCGGCGGTTGTCGGTCACCGACGGGCCGGCGAGGACGTTGACCTCGATGTCCTTCGACAGGCCGTTGTTGTACAGAATCGGTTGTAGCTCCTTGTTCCACGTCGCCCCTTGGAAGTCGGGGTCGGTGGCCCACTGGAGCGTCGTCTTCTGCCCCTGATTGTCCACGTTCCCTATCGTCCCGCTCGTGTCGGTTTGCTCCGGGTCACCCCCACCGACGCAACCGGCGAGTCCTGCCGCCGCGCCCGATGCCCCCACTGCTCGCACGAAGTTCCGGCGTGAGACGCTCCCGTCCCGACCGTCGGACTCGTGTGAACTACTGTCAACCATTCCAAGGCGAATGACCACGTTTCACCATTTATATCCTTGTGATAGTAACTACGGTTGTAGTTGTGGACTGTCAACAGTAAGGTCGGCTTTCCGTGAGGGCGTCGGCTTCGCATCCCGGTGTGTGGGCGGTCCGTCAAAACGAGTCCGAGGTGTCGCTGGGCCGACACCGAATCGCCCCCGAAAGAGCCGGTTCGCGGACGATTCGTCGGTCTACAGGTCCGCGATAACGCGAGACCAAGCAGGCTCTAACGGCGCTTCGAGTCGGTCCATCTCAGCGTCGTCGAGCGAGACGTCGAGTGCGCCGACGTTCTCTTCGAGGTGGTCGATGCTCCGCGGCCCGATTATCGGCGCGTCCACCACGTCCTTGTGGAGGAGCCACGCGAGGCTGACCTGCGCGGGCGTCGCGTCCTTCTCGTCGGCGACCTCCCGCACCGCGTCCAACACCTGCCAGTTCTCGTCGGTGAACCGCTCGTGGGTGTGTTCGTCGGTCGCGGCCCGGCCCTCGTCGGGGTCGCCGTCCCTGTCGTACTTGCCGGTCAGGAACCCGCCGCCGAGCGGACTCCACGGGATGACGCCGACTCCCTCCTCGGCGCAGACCGGCAAGACGTTCTCCTCCTCTTGGCGGTCCACGAGGTTGTACTGGGGCTGCATGCAGGAAAACCGGGCGTAGTCGTTCAGGTCGCTCTCGTAGAGCGCCTTCGTGAACTGCCACGCCGCCATGGTGGAGGCCCCGATGTACCGGACCTTCCCGGTCTCGACGAGGTGGTCGAGCGCGTGAAGCGTCTCCTCGATGGGCGTCGAGTCGTCCCAGCGGTGAATCTGGTAGAGGTCGATGTAGTCGGTGTCGAGGCGGTCGAGGCTCCCTTCGACCTGGTCGAGAATGTGCTTGCGCGAGAGACCCTGCTTGTTCGGTCCCTCGCCCATCGGCCCGTACACCTTCGTCGCAATTACCAACTCCTCGCGGTCGTACTCCGCGATGGCGTCGCCCACGATGTCCTCGCTCTCGCCGCGCGAGTAGACGTTGGCGGTGTCGAGGAAGTTGATGCCGAGGTCGATGGCGCGGTCGATTATCTCGTGGCTCTTCTCCTCGTCGCTTATCATCCACTCGCGGTCGCTCCCGAAGTTCATACAGCCGAGGCAGAACCGCGAGACTTCGAGGCCGGTGTCACCGAGCGTCGTGTACTCCATGTCTGTGTCTGGCACGGCGTGGGCTACGGCGAGGCCCGACAAAACCGTGTGGGGAGGAGCAGAACGTTCCGGAACGAAAGCGACGCCGCGTCCGGAAAACCGAAGCCTCCCGGTCCCGAAACGTCGGCCATGGACTCCCTCTACGACCGACTCCGGGACCCCTCGCACACCGGCGACCGCCGGTGCTGGCCGTGTACCGCCGTCAACGCCGCGTTACTCGTCGCCGCTGCCGCGGTCGTCGCGCGCCGACGCTCGCGGGCGCTCGCGGCGTTGCTCGGAGCCGTCGGCGCGGCCGCTATCGCCCTCCGCGGGTATCTGGTCCCCTACACACCGAGATTCGCGCCGAAGCTGGTCTCGTCTCTCCCCGGCGACCTCTTCGACCACGGCGACCCCGCTCCCGACCGCGCGTCGCGGACGCTCGGCGCGTCGGACGCGTCCGACGCGCCGGACGCCGCCGACACCTCCGACGCACCGGACGACCCGGACGCCGGGGGCGAATCCGAGGCTCCGGACGAGTCGAAGCCGTCGGAGTCCGCCCCGGACGCCTCGGGGTCGCTCGGCGACGAAACCGACGCAGACGCGGGAGAAGCGGTCCTCTCGGCGCTGCTCGAACGCGGCGTGGTCGTCACCGACGACGAGTCGGTCGCGCTCGACGAAGCGTTCCGCGAGGCGTGGCGCGCGGAGATGGAGACCCTCCGAGCGCGCGACGACGACGGACTCGCGGCCGCGCTCCGGGAGGTCGGTCCCGAGGGCGCGGTCGTGGACGTGGTGGAGTCGGGCAACTGGACCGGCGACGACGACCGGTGGTTCGTCGTCTCCGACGGGAGCGGCGACCCCGCCGCGGAGAGTTGGCTGACCTGGCCCGTCGCCGTCGCGGAGACCGCCGCGGTCCGGGCGCTGGCCGCGGAGACCGACCTCGACGCGTCGCGCCGAGCGCAGGCCGCCGGGCCGCTCCGGACGCTCCTGCGCGCCTGCCCGGTCTGCGACGGCCCCGTCGAAGAGACGACCGAAGTGGACTGCTGTGGCGGGCCGGGCGGGACTCAACCCGACGCGCCCGACGACGTACTGGCCTGCGCGAACTGCGACGCGCGACTCTACACGTTCGAGTAGTGGACGGTCGCGCGCTTCCGGTCACAGACGGCCGTTCGGCGACGAGCGGACGGGAGTATTCGGCCGTTACCGCGCCGGCGGACTGTCGCGTCCGATGCGGATTTCGTGTGCTTCGACGTCTTCGAGCGCCGCGACCTGCCCGCCGACCGTGACCACGCCGTCGTCGGTCTCTATCTTCATCCCGGCGACGCGCTCGCCAGCCTCGAACGAGAAGCCGACGACTTCGCCCTCCACGATTCGGGACGAACCGGTCTCGATGTCCCGGCCCTCGATGGTGGCGTAGAAGTCGCCGCCGAGTTCCTGCAACTCCTTCACGCAGCGCCGGATGGAGGCGTACCGGCGGGGGAACGGGCGGTCCTCGCCGTCGGCCGCGAGAGTGCGCTCGGCGGTGGTCCAGAGGACGGTGCCGAAGAACCCGGAGACGAGAAAGCCCAGCGCCGAGCGGTTGAAGATGACGCCGTAGCGGTCCTCGTCGTCGCGCAGGGCGTCTTGAGTGGCGTAGATGGAGTACTCGCCGTCCGCGACCGCGATGACGGGCGTGGTGATGCCGCGGCGAGCGCGGGCGGTCGTCGCCACGTCGAGGTAGTCGAACTCCGCGGGGTCGGGCGCTTCCGAGGCGGGCGTGACCAGCAGTTCGACGCTGACGCCCGAATCGACCACCGCGCTCAACTCGTCGCTGAACCGCTTCAGCAGGTCCGGCGTGAGCGACAGCGCGAGTTCGAACTCGGCCTCGGTGATGACCTCTTCGAGGTACCGGAGGATGGTCGAGCGCGACTTGACCAGCGAGACGGCCTCGGTCTCTCTGGCGGGCGCGGTGTATCGCGCTTCGAGTTCCGACACCATGTCCATCAGCGACGACTGGATGCCCGAGAAGGCCTCGTCGGGGTCCACTGCGATGACCTTCATCGGTCGGGACTCGCGCAACTCGACCAGTCCGCGGTCGCTGAGGCTCCGCACGGTGTCGTAGACCCGCGGTTGCGGGATGTCGGTGCGGTCGGCTATCTGGCTCGCGGTCAGGTCGCCGTGTTCCAGCACGGTGAGATAGGCGTCGATTTCGTACTCCCCGAGGTCGAACCGGTCGCCGACCTGCTCCATCGTCGCGTAGAGGTCGTCTGAACTCATGTAGGAAGCCATACTCTCGAAGGGTAAATGATTTATCCGATTTCGAGTAGCACCGATTTCCGAAAACGAGTTTCATCCTTCGCGTAGCTCCAGCGGGAAAACGGTCTAACAGTCGCTGAGACATCCGAGCGAGGATACTGGCGAGTCCGAGGACGACGCGGCAGGTCGGCACGCCACGAGTTCGCCCCGGCCTCATTTATAAACTCTCGGGACAGGCGACGCGAACCAGCAGACGATGGAGTACACACCAGCAGACGGTGCGGTAGAACTACCAGACGACCGCGAGCGAGGAGCGAGAGCGCGACGCGACGAGCGAGCGGACCAAGGAACCCTCGAAGAAGCGCCGGAGGCGTTCTGAGGGGGTGACGCAGTGTTTTTGATCAACCTTTTCCTGCGCTCCGGGCCGCCGCAGGCGGCCCTCCGCTGGCAAAAGGTTTTCTCACATGTACATCCGGCCTTCCGGACCTTCGGTCTCGGCGCTCTCGGTGAGTCGTTCGGCGAGCCCCTCGTAGTACCCCTGTATTTCCGCGGCGAACTCCTCCAGCGGGCCGGTGTCCACGTCGAGGTCGTAGATGCGCTGGGTCGCGTCGAGGAGCCGAATCGCGGCCTCGACGTCCGGGGCTTGGGCGTGGACCGGCGTGAGGAGCGTCGCGGTCCGGAGGTCCGACTCCATCCCACGGGCCACGAGTTCGGCGTTCATCCCGTCGAGGAATCCGCGTCCCATCGCCTGAATCTCGGTGTCGGCAAGGCGACGCTCGCGGTAGTCCTCGGTGGCGACGTAGAACACCTCGTGTTCCTCGGGCGCGTGGGGAATCGTGACGCCGTGGAGGACCGCGACCTCCTCGATGCCCTCGGCTTCGGTCCACTCCAATACGGCCTCACTGAACGTCTGTGCGGCCCACGCCGGAACGAACAACTCGCCGACGAGGACCGATAGGCCCGCGCCTTCGTGAGAGAAGACGCGGGTGTGGTGGCGCGGCTGGCCGTTCTCGAAGGGCGTGATGGCCGGGAGTTGGTCGGCCGTGATGTGGCCGACTTGCTCGAATTCCAAGTGGTCCACGAGATAGTCCACCGCCGTCAGGCCCGCCAGCCCGGACTGCGAGAACCCGGCGACGACCGTCTCCTGAAGGTCGTGAGCGTCGATTTCGAACGAAGCGCCTACCGACCGCGGTTCTCTACTCATGGAGACACGTACGCGAAAGCGGCCCTTAGGTCTTTGCGGGGTCGCCCGAGGCTGTTCGTCGTCGGGCACCGTCCGGCGGCGAGAGTGTGGCGGCCGACCGAGGGGCCGCGAGCGACCCGCGCTCCCTCGGGCGAAAGCGTTTTGCCAACTCCGGGAAAGGTTGGTGTCATGGTCACGGTCGCCGAGGCTATCGAGCGGTTCTTGGAGACCTACAGGAGTCTCCCCGGCGAGAACTACCTGACGGCCGCGCTGATACTCGTGGTCGCGTGGTACGGGAGCCGACTCCTGATACGGTTCCTCGGCCGACCCGTCGCTCGGCGGTTCCAACGCCCGAGTCTGACGAAGACGGTTCTCAGCGGGATTCGAGCCATCCTGATGGTCTTCGCGGCGTCGGTCGCGGCGAACCAAGTCGGGTTCAGACCGGGCGACATCCTGCTGTCGGTCACGGTGTTCTCCGCCGTGTTGGGTCTCGTCCTCGCGCCCATCATCGGGAGCGTCATCAACGGCCTGTTCCTGTTGGCCGACCAGCCCTACGAAGTCGGCGACATGATAAAGCTCGTGGACCGCGACCAGCGGGGCTACGTCGAGGACATCACGCTCCGGTACACCAAGATTTTCACGCTCGAAAACACCTTCCTCGTGATTCCGAACTCGAACATGCGCGACAGGGACGTCATCAACTACTCGGCGGAGGACACCCGGTCGCGCCTCTCGCTGGAACTGCTCGTGACCTACGAGGGCAACGTCGAGCAGGCCCGCGCCATCATGGAGCGGGCGGCCCGCGAGACCACCGAGGTCGTGGAGGGCGGGCCGGACATCCGCATCGGGAGCGCGCGCTACCCCTCCGCGCCGGTGAGTTACGTCAAGGAGTTCGCCGACCACGGCGTCCTGCTGGACCTGCGCTACTGGGTGAAAGACCCCTACTACCTGCCCCGCGTCACGTCGAAGATAAACGAGCGCATCTGGTCGGGAATCGAAGACGCGGACGTGGAGATCGCGTATCCCCACCAGCACCTCGTGTTCGACGAGACCAGCGGCACGGCGAGCGTGGAGATTTCGGAAGGCGGGCGTCGAGGTTCGGAAGGCGAGCGTCGGGCGCGGCGCGACGCCGAGACCGAATCTCCGGCCCCGCCGGACGACGAGAACGAACGCTCGCCCCCGCCCGAGGAGTTCGACTCGCCGGACTGATATCCCGTCAAAACGGAGGTCCTTCCGGCCGACCGAGGCGAACCGCTACTCCCCGCCGACCGTGAGGATTTCGGCGTCGAGTTTCTCCCGGAGGTATCCCGCGACGTCGGGGTCGGAGGTCAGTTTCCGGAGCATGCGTCGCCAGCGGCCGACCTGCTTGTGACCGATGACCACCACGTCGGCCTCCTCCGCCGCGACCTCTTCGAGGATGGTCTCCTCGACGAGGAACCCCTCGCGGACGACGTACCGCGAGCGAGCCACTCGGCCGAACTCCGATTCGACCGCGCGCTTCAACTCGGAGCGCGACACCTCTCGCCCGCGTTGATAGAGGTTGACGTGCAGGACGGTGAGCGTCGCGTCGCGCTCCTCGGCGACGCGGACGGCCTCCGCGAGCGTCCGCTTGGAGTGTTCTGTGAGCGGATACCTGACGGGGACGACGACGCGAGTCACGTCCCCGGAGACGCCGCCCGTCCCCTTCTACCTCTCGGTTACTTCCGGTCGTTCCGCGTCGCTAACTTCCGCGATTCGACCCTCGATTTCGGGCGCGACGCCGGTCTCGCGGGCGTACTCGACCAGCACCTCGTATTGGATTCCCCAACGCTCGACGCGCTGAGACTCCCGGAGCGAGGGGAACTCGTCGTCGGTGTGGAGGACGTAATCCGAGAGCGCGACCGTGTAACTCCGGTCGTCGGCGACCGGTTCGCCGCCGACTTCGACGGACTCGACGCGGTGAGCGTCGGGGTCCCACGCGACCGTCGCGCCGCTGATCTGCGCGTGCCACCAGCCCGATTCCGCGAAACCGAGGTCTGGACTGGCGGCCCACTCGAAAGCCTCTCGGAGGGCGTCTCCGGGCACCTCGGCGACGACCACGCGCTCCTCGAAGGGGGTGACGCTCACGAGGTCCGCCGCGGTAATCTCCCCTTCCAGGGGGTCGCCGGTCCGGACGCCGCCGCTGTTCTGGAGACCCACGTCGGCACCGGTCTCCTGGCGGTAGGCGTCGGCGACGAGGTTTCCGAGTCGGGACTCGCCGCCGAACAGCGTCGTCTCCGCGCGGTCGATGGGTTCCTCGACGGTGCCGACCACCTCGTTCAGGCCGGTCTCGGCGAGTCTCGTGCGCATCGCGTCGGCGACGCCCTCGTGGAGCGGCGCGTCCGCGACGCTGTGGCGCGTCACTTCGCCGGTAGCGAGGTCGATTTCGAGGACGACCGACCCGCCATCGCCGGGCCGGGTGAGCAGGGTACCGTCGATGCGGTCGCGTCGCTCGGTCGGGACGTGGCCGCCGAGGATGGCGTCGGCATCGACCGCGCGGGCCAACTCCTCGTCGCGCCGGCCGAGGTGCGAGAGGACGACCCGGTAGTCGGCGTCGAGGTCGGCCAGCGCGTCGCGGGCCGCCTCGATGGGGTCGGCGAACTCGACGGCAGTCGCCTCGGGGTTTATCGACCCGGTTCGCTCGGTGGTGACGCCGACGACGCCGACCGTCGCGCCGTCGGCTTCGAGGACCGTCGCGGGGACGACGCCCGCGTCCGCGGCGAACCGCTCGTCGGCGTCCCGGTCGGCCCAGACGTTCGCGCTGACCCACGTCTGGGGCGAGTCGGCGACGAGGTCGCGGAGCGCGGCGAGGCCGTGGTCGAACTCGTGGTTGCCGAACGTCTCCACGTCGGGTTCGACCGCGTCGAAGAAGTCGAGCGCCTGCGCGCCGTCTTCGACCAGCGCGAGGACGCCCGGCGAGGTGTCGTCTCCGGATCCCGCGAGAAGGGCGTCCTCGCCGTCGAGGTCTTCGAGGAGGCCGGCGAGTCGCCCGGCGCGCTCGGGGGTGTCGTAGACGTTCTCCACGTCGGAGTAGTGGACGAGACGGGGAGCCATTTGTTCGGCGTTGCGAGCGCCACGGTATGACTCCTTCGGGACGATTCCGTCGAGGCGAGGTCAGTACGCCTAAACGCCCGGACCGCCTACTCGGCGGTAATGGACGCGACCACGACGACAGACGGCCGGACGGTGTACGTGGCCCGCGACGAGGGCGACCGCGGGTCGAAGGGTCCGTTCTTCGTCGTCTACGGCGACGAGGCCCGCGAGAACCGGTACGGCTACCTCTGTGGCAACTGCGAGCGAATCGACAACGCGATGGACCCGATGGGTCGCATCGAGTGCAACGTCTGCGGGAACGTCCGGAAGCCGACCGAGTGGGACGCGGCCCACGAGTGAGACGGCCACTCGACTTTTGGGAGCAATTCCCTAACGTCCCCCATGACCGACGTACGAGAGGAGGTAGTCGAGGAACTCGACAGCCACAGCGAGACGCTCACGCTACACGAGTTCGTCCAGTTCGTCGAGGCCCACCACCGCGACGAGGGACGGGGAGTCGGCCGCGACCTGCTCGCAGCGTACGCCGACGCCGTCTACTTCGACGTCGATCTCGACGTGATGGACGAGCGAGTGACCGACAGCGAGGAGTGGGAGGAGGGCGAGCGACTCTACGACCTCGGTGACGGCCGACTCAGCGCCTATCCGGCCGACTGGCACGAATCGATTTCCGACAGCGGCGACATCCGCGACGTGATAGCGGTGATACAGCGGGAGGTCACCGAGGCGGAGGGCGACCAGCGCGAGGCGGTCACGGAGGAGCGGGGCGTCCCCCAACCGAAGGTGTTGCGGGTGGCCCAGACCGTCGCGGGTATCGACAACGAGACCGCCCGCCAGCGAATCAAGGAACTCCGCGAGAACGACGAAATCGAGGAGTTCGCGTCTCAGCATCGGGACCCGACGCTCCGGCTCCGGTAGCGCGCAAGAAAGTTTATTACCTTCTCCGTGCTACGCCCACACGGATGGCCACTGTTAGCACACCGCCCATCGAACAGGCGAGGACCATCTTCTCCGACTTGGGCTACACCGTCACCGGTGACGGCGAGGAGTTCCGAGCCGAACGGAAGTGGCGGGTCGTTCGCGTCACGGCCCTGACCGACTCAGAGACGACTCCGGACGACGGCGAGTTACGCTGTTTCGTAACGTGGAGCGACCGAGCGTCCGAACTTCGCCGACATCTCCGTCGGACCGACCCGGAGTACGAGTGGGCCATAATCGGCGTCCGAGAGGGCGGTGACTACGAGGTCCTTCGGGCACCGCCGAGTGCGACAGCAGCCTGAGAATTCTCGCGCCGGACCGCCGGCGCACCGTTTCGACGCGGAGCGAGCGATTCGACCGACAGGTCCGGCCTACCGCTCGCCGGGTCCGACCTATCGCTCGCCGAGTCGCTGGGCGGTCGCCGCGAGTCCGGCCTCCACGTCCACGTCCGCGCCCTGCGTGTCGAGCGCGTCGCCGAGCGCGGCCATCAGGTACGAGACCGTCTCGGCGCGCGAGGAGTAGCCCATGCAACCGATGCGGAAGATGTCGCCCTCCAAGTCGCCGAGTCCGGTGGCGATTTCGAGGTCGTACTGGTCCAGCAGGTAGCCGGTCACGTCGGTGTCCGTCACGCCGTCGGGCACGCGAACCGCGTTGAGGCTCGGGAGCCAGTAGTCGTCGGGCGCGTTCATCTCCAGCCCCATCGCCTCGACGCCCGCCTTGAGCGCGTCGGCGTTCTCGCGGTGGCGCTCCCAGCGGTCCTCGATGCCCTCCTCGGCGACGAGGCGGAGCGCCTCGCGGAGCGCGTAGACGTTCGTGATGGGCGCGGTGTGGTGGTAGGCCCGTTCGTCGCCCCAGTAGCCTTCGAGCAGCGAGAGGTCGAGGTACCACGACCGGGCGTCCTCCTCGCGCGACAGCACCTTGTCCATCGCGCGGTCGTTGAGCGTGAGCGGGGCCGCGCCGGGCGGACACGAGAGGCACTTCTGCGGGCCGGAGTAGGCCACGTCGATGTCCCAGTCGTCAACCTTCAACTCGACCCCGCCGAGCGAGGTGACGGTGTCGGCGATGACGAGCGCGTCGTGGTCATGGGCGACGCTCGTCAGTTCGGCCACGTCGGGTTGGAGGACGCCCGTGCTGGTCTCGGCGTGGACGAAGCCGAACACGTCGGGTTGGTGTTCGTCCATCGCGTCGGCGACATCGGCGGCAGCGAGCGGTTCGCCCCACGGCGCGTCCACGCGGACGACCTCGCCGCCGGCGCGGGTCGCCATCTCCGCCATCCGACCGCCGAAGTAGCCGTTCGTCGGCACCAGCATCGTATCGCCGGGTTCCACCACGTTGCCGATGGCGGCCTCCATCGCGGCCGACCCGGTGCCCGAGACCGGAATCGTCCACTGGTTGTCCGTCCGGAAGGTGTATCGCAGGAGGTCCTGCACCTCGTTCATGATGTCGATGAACGAGGGGTCGAGGTGACCGACCAGCGGCGTACTCATCGCGCGCAGCACCCGCGGGTGAACCTCGCTCGGTCCGGGACCCATCAGCGTCCTGTCCGGCGGTGTCAACTCGCCAACGTCGGGTTTCTCCACCATGTGGCGTGTTATTGCTCCGCGATGACTTAAACGGTTTCACCCCGGAAGTCCGATTATCGCGCCGTTTCGGTCGGTCCCGCGGCGCGTAACGTCGCGTTGCGCGAATCCGAGCGACTGAGACCCGGTGAAACACGGCGTTTCGATTCTAAACGGATAGAACGGTCGTGCCGGTTTATTCCGCTGACTGGCATACGTGAGGACGCCCAGACGGACGCGACGGGGGCGCGTTCGACGGGCGAGATTTACGAAACGGCACGACCGGACCCGCGGGGGACCGCGGGAGCGACCGACGGACGGCCACGACCGAAGCCCGTACGAGGGTCAACCAAACGGGGGAGGTTGGTCGGACCCCGTACGGGCACGACGCTACTGCCCGACTGAGGGCGGCCGAGCCGCGGTCGCAACCGCTTGCGCGGCGTCCCGAGCCGTCTTTCTGACGCGGCGGGCGGAGATTTCCGCCCGACCGATTACGTCACTTTCACGCACGAGAGCCGTACGTAGACGTCCTTTAGTGATATTTATCTTTTCTTTCCGTATCTACAGATATGTCTCTCGACGGTGGCGGAGGCGCTCGGCGACACGAACCACGGGCGAACGCTTCAGAGAACAGACCACGGTTTGGGTGGACTGAAAGGGGCCGCGCGGTCGCGGTCACGCGAGCGGTGCGCGGCGCATCGCGCCGCGATTGGTGAGCGGTGCAACCGCGAACCAAGCGAGTGTGACCTCGGAAGACGCGGTTTGTCTTCCGGCGGGCCGCAGGCCCGTGGTCGTCTCAGTGGCCTCTATCGGCAAGGGCATCTTCGCTTCGCTCGATACCCTTGCCGATATGTCACTGAGCGGCTGCGACCGCGCGGGGGCTTTCCACACCGTCTCTACGGCGGTTCGGTAGTCACTCCCACAAAAACCCGGATGTCACGCTATCTGCGAACGTTTCGCAGGCAGGGAGACGCTTATATCGTCCGAGCGCCAACGGACGTACCCATGATGGTCGGGCACGCGATGATCGCGTTCGCCGTAGCGACCGCCCTTACGATGCGGCGGTGGCCCAGCGAGCGCGCCCTCGCCTTCGGGGTGGTTGCGGGCGCGTTCGCGGCGATGCCGGACGTGGACATGCTCTACGCCGTCTTCGGTCTCGCGCAGGTGGGACTGGCGGGCGTCTGGACCATGACCGAGGCGTTCTGGCGGAGTTCCCACCTCGTCCACCGCGCCGTGACCCACTCGCTCGTCGTCGGCGTCGTCGCCGCGGCGGCGTTCGCGGCGGCCGTCGCGGGGCGCGACGCCGGCGACGGGTCGGCTTCGGACCGTCGTTTCGCCGCGGGCGCGTTCCACCGCCTCCTCGCGGTCGCGCTCGTCGCGGGGCTGGTCGCCGTCTCGGTCGCCGAGAGCGGACTGCTCGGCGGAGCCGTGATGGTCGCGTTCCTGCTCGCGGGCCTCGTCGTCGCCTCGCTCGCGGTCCGGTGGACCGACTTCGGCCCGCGGGAACTGCTCGCCGCGGCGTTGCTGGGCCTGCTCACCCATCCGTTCGGCGACCTGTTCACCGGAGCCCCGCCGCGGTTCCTCTACCCGCTGGACCTGCGACTGGTGACCGAGCGCGTCACCCTGCTCGCGGACCCGACGCTCAACCTGCTGGCCGTCTTCGGCGTCGAGTTGGCGACCATCTGGCTCGCGGGGTACGTCTACCTGCGCGCGACCGACCGGCGCGTCCTCGAACACGTGGACACCCGCGCGGCGTTCGGGGCCGCCTACGCCATCGCGGCGGTGGCGATGCCAGCGCCGACGCTCGACGTGTCGTATCACTTCGTGTTCTCGATTCTGGCCGTCGGCGCGGTCGGGGTCGCGCCGACCCTCCTGCCTTCCCGGTCGGTGCTGTCCGCGGAGTGGCACGAGGCCGTGACGTGGGTGCTGACGGGGCTGTCGGCGGTCTCCATCGCGGCGCTGACCTACACGCTGGTCTACGTCTCGGTGCCGCTCTTCTGAGATTTCGTTTTCTGAGAATTTGTTTCGATGGCTTTCGGGGTAGGTGAGTTGTGACGGCGTTTCTGAACGGGAGAGTCCGAACGGTGGAAATCCGAACGAGCGGCTAGTTTCAGGCTTGAGCACAGGAGCCACCGCGACCGCACTGCACCACGACGACCACGTCCTCCCCAACCGATTGCGCTTCTCGCTTCGCTGCGATGCTCATCCCTCGCGCGGTTGGCGCGACCACTGGCGGGTCGCGCCAGCACGCGCCGGGTCGAGAATCGAATCCAGTGCGCGCCGAATCGAGAATCGAATCCAGCGCGTTCGGCAACCGAACACTCGACGACCGACCCGACACCCCTTGCTTTCATATCGGGTCGCTCTCTACGACTCGCTATGGCAGGCAGTACCGGCACGCTCGACCGAGTCGTGGAGGACGAGCGCGTGAACGCGATGCTCGGTTGGGCGCTCGTCGCCTTCCTCGCGCTGGTCGCGGCCGAGGAGGTCACGGACGGCGACCTGCTGTGGGCCGGGTTCGCCGCCTTCGTCGCGGCGGTGGCGCTGGTCCCCGCGGTCGCCGACCGCGACTGGACGGTCATGCTCCCGTGGGAGGTGCTGGCGCTCTCGGCGCTCCCCGTCCTCGGACGGGCGATGGCGACGCTCCCCGAGACCTCGCGGGTGGCGACGTACCTCTCGGTCGCGGCGCTGGCGCTCGTCGTCGCCGTCGAGTTGCACGTCTTCACGCCGGTCCGGATGACCTACTGGTTCGCGGTGCTGTTCGTCGTCGTCGCCACGATAGCCACCGCGGGCATCTGGGCGGTCGTCCAGTGGCTCTCGGACCTCTATCTGGGCACCGCGTTCCTCCACAGCGAACACCGACTGATGTGGGACTTCGTGGCCGCGACCGTCATCGGCGGGATTGCCGGCGTCGTCTTCGAGTGGTACTTCCGGCGGGTCGCGCGCATCGGGGCACGACTGCCGGACGAACACGGTGAGAAGCTATGAGAGTCCGCGACCGACTCCGCATCTCCGAACGCAGACAGCGACAGGCGACCCGCGCGATGGAGGTCGCCCTCGTCGTCGTTCTGCTGGCGGGTCTCTACCGGCGGAACGTCGGTGTCGTCGTCAATTCGGGTATCGCGTTCGCCATCACGTTCCTCCCCGCGATACTCGAACGCGACTACGACATCCCGATGGACGCGGGGCTGACCCTCTGGATTACGGCCGCGGTCTTCCTCCACGCGCTCGGCACGCTCGGGCCGTACCGCGACCCGACGCTCTGGTGGTGGGACCACATGACCCACGCGCTCTCGTCGTCGCTCGTGGCGGCCATCGGTTACGCGACCACGCGCGCGCTCGACGAACACACCGAAGACATCTACCTCCCGCCGCGGTTCATGTTCGTCTTCATCCTGCTGTTCGTCGTCGCGTTCGGCGTCGTCTGGGAGGTCATCGAGTTCGGCGTCGGCGGACTGGCCTCGATTCTGGGGAGCGCAAAGATTCTCACCCAGTTCGGTCTCGAAGACACGATGAAGGACCTGCTGTTCGACATTGTCGGCGGCATCCTCGTCGCGATCTGGGGCACCGCCTACCTCTCGGACGTGGTGGGCGCGCTCACCGACCGCCTCGACCGCCGCCGAATCGGAGAGTAGTTCGCGGGAGCGCCGGGCGGACGAATCGGGCGAACGCACGGGACACATCGGGCGAACGCACCGGACGCTCGCGTCCGGTGCGCGGGCGAGCGGCCGCGTACCTTTTTGCGTCTCGCTGTCGTATCCGGAGAAGCTATGGTCTTCAAGAAGATCACGCTCATCGGCACGAGCGAGGAGAGTTTCGACGCCGCAGCGGACGACGCCATCGACCGCGCCGAGGAAACGCTCCAGAACGTGAAGTGGATCGAGGTAGACGAGTTGGGCGTCGAGGTCGCCAACGCGCCGGACCGCCAGTATCAGGCCGAGGTCACGGTCGCCTTCGAGTTGGAGGAGTAGCGAGACGGCCGCAACGAGGCGGTTCGGCTTTTCTCCCGAACGCGTTCGGCCGGCGGCGTCAACATTAACACCCCGGACGCGCAACTGTGAGGTATGAGTACCGACACCGCACCCGACGCCGACGCCACGCCGAAAATCGAGGTGACGCCGGACGCCGCCGACGAAGCCCTCGGACTCCTCGAGAGCGAGGAGTTGGACACTGGCGTCGCTGGCCTGCGCCTGTTCGTTCAGCAGGGCGGCTGTGCGGGCCTCTCCTACGGGATGCGCTTCGACGAGGAACCGGAAGAAGACGACACGGTGTACGAGCATCACGGTCTCCGCGTGTTCGTGGACCCCGCGAGCATGAACTACATCGAGGGGAGCGTCGTGGACTACGAAGACGGCTTGCAGGGCGCGGGCTTCCACGTCGAGAACCCGAACGTCGTCAGCGAGTGCGGGTGCGGCGAGAGCTTCCGGACGTAGTTCACCGTCGAGTTCGGGGGCGTCGGGTCGCAGGGGTCATTCTTATCACATCGTGAACGCTACGTGAGAGTATGATGAGACGCGACGCCGCGAGGCCGGTTTCGGACGGAACCCCGCAGACGACTGGACCCCCGCGGAGGGCCAGATGGTAGACCTAGTCTTCTCGGCCGCGCGAATCGTGCTCGCGCTCTTTCTAGTGGTACTGAACGGCTTCTTCGTGGCCACGGAGTTCGCGTTCGTCCGCATCCGGTCGACCACCGTCGAGTCGCTCGTCGAGGAGGGCGCGCCGGGCGCGTCCACGTTGCAGGCGGCCATCGACAACCTCGACGACTACCTCGCGGTGACCCAACTCGGAATCACCATCGCGTCGCTGGGCCTCGGCTGGATCGGCGAGCCGGCCGTTGCGGCGGTCCTCGAACCGGTTATAGGACCGTTCCTGCCGACGAATCTCGTCCACCTCGTCTCCTTCGCCGTGGGATTCGGCCTCATCACGTTCCTCCACGTCGTCTTCGGCGAACTCGCGCCCAAGACTATCGCCATCGCGCGCGCCGAGCGAGTCTCGCTGTTGGCCGCGCCGCCGATGAAGTTCTTCTACTACCTGTTCGTCCCGGGCATCATCGTGTTCAACGGCACGGCCAACGCCTTCACCCGACTGCTCGGCGTCCCGCCGGTGTCCGAGACCGAAGAGAGCCTCGAAGAGGAGGAACTGCTGATGGTGTTGGCGCGCTCGGGCAAGCAGGGCCACATCGACAAGGCGGAGGTCGAGATGATAGAGCGCGTGTTCGACCTCGACGACATCACCGTCCGAGAAGTCATGGTTCCGCGCCCGGACGTCGTGAGCGCGCCCGCCGACCTCCCGCTGTCGGACCTCCGAACGCTGATAATCGAGGAGGGACACACGCGCTACCCCGTCGTGAAGGCCGACGACAGCAACCAGGTCGTGGGGTACGTAGACGCGAAGGACGTACTGGAGGCGATCGACCCCGCCGACGGAGCGAGCGCGTCCGTCACGGCTTCGGACCTCGCGCGCGACCTGCCCGTGGTTCCGGAGACCGGTCGCATCAACGACCTCCTCTCGGAGTTTCAGGACCAGCAGGGACAGATGGCCGCAGTCATCGACGAGTGGGGGTCGTTCGAGGGCATCGTGACGGTCGAAGACCTCGTGGAGGTCGTCGTCGGCGACCTCCGGGACGAGTTCGACGTGGACCACCGCGAGCCCTCCATCGACCGCCGGAGCGACGGGAGCTTCTCCGTAGACGGCGGCGTCGCCGTCTCGGAGGTCAACGAGCGCCTGAACGCCGATTTCGAGGTCGCTGACTTCGACACTCTCGGCGGACTGGTACTCGACAGACTCGGGCGCGCGCCGGAGGTCGGCGACCGCATCGAGACCGACGGCTACTACCTCGACGTGGACGAGGTGGACGGCGCTCGGGTCTCGACGGTCGCGGTTCGGGAGCGGGACGCGCCGGGCGACGGAGACGGCGAGCGCGGCGACGACACGGCGACCGGAAGTGACGGTCCGGACCGCGACGTGGACGTGGACGAGAACGAGGGGCGGCAGGCGGAACCTCCGGAAGACGAGCGAGCGAACTGAACTGACCGGATTCAGTCCTCGAACCGTTTCCGGACGCTCTCGGCGTGCGCTTCCAGACCCTCGGCCTCTGCCAACGTCGTAATCGTCTCCGAGAGGTCGCTCAGTCCGTCCTCGTCGAGTCGCTGGACCGTGGTCTCCCGCAGGAAGGTGTCCACCGAGAGGCCGCCGGTAATCTTGGCAAGCCCGTTGGTGGGCAGGACGTGGTTCGTGCCGCTGGCGTAGTCGCCCGCCGCGACGGGGGTGAAGGGTCCGAGGAAGGCCGACCCGGCGCTGTCGATGCGGTCGAGAATCTCCTCGTCGTCCTCGGCCTGAATAGAGAGGTGTTCGGCGGCGTACTCCTCGGCGAAGAGGATGGCCTCGCTCGGCGAGCGCGCCAGAAAGACCCCGCTCGCGTCGCCGTCGAGGGCTTGGCCGGCGACCCCGCTCCGCTCGCGCTCGGGGAGTTGGGTCTCGACTTCCGCGACGATTTCCTCGGCGGTCTCCTCGTCGTCGGTCACGGCCACCACGGACGCCTCGGGGTCGTGTTCGGCCTGCGCGAGGAGGTCCGCCGCGACCAGTCGCGGGTCGGCGGTGTCGTCGGCGACGACCAGCACCTCGCTGGGTCCGGCGAGGAAGTCGATGGCCGCGTCGCCCTGCACCTCGGCCTTCGCCGCCGTCACCCACTTGTTGCCCGGCCCGACGATCTTCTGGACTCTATCTATCTGCTCGGTGCCGTAGGCCAGCGCGGCGACAGCCTGCGCGCCCCCGACGTTGAACACGGCATCTGCCCCCGCGGCGTGGACGGCCGCGAGCGTCACGGGGTTCGTCTCCTCGGCGGGCGGGGTCGCCACCGCGACCTGCTCGACGCCGGCGACCTTCGCGGGAATCACGCCCATCAGCGCGCTGGAGGGGTAGGCCGCGGCTCCGCCGGGGACGTAGACGCCGACGCGTTCGAGCGGGCGGAACCGCCGCCCCAACTCGCGGCCCGACGAGAACTCGCGTCGCCAGTCCTGGGGGAGTTGGGCCTCGTGGAACTCCCGGACGTTCTCCGCGGCGGTCTCGATGGTCTCGCGCATCTCGTCGTCCAACTCGTCGTAGGCGCGCTCGGCCGCGTCGGTGATTTCGAGGTTGCCGACCGACACGCCGTCGAACTCCTCGCAGAACTCCCGGACCGCCACGTCGCCCTCTTCTCGGACGCGCGAGACGATGTCGCGCACGTCGTCGCGGACGCCCTCGATGCCCGCGTCGCGGTCGAACAGCGCCCGGCGGTCGTCGGGACCGAGGTCCGCCAACTCTCTGACGTTCATGGGGAAGGGTTCGGAGCGCGGGCGAAAAACGGTTTCCTTCCGGGGAGGCGCTGGAACCTAGCAGCTATCCACGATTTCGAAGTAGCCCGCGGAGGTCTCTTTCAGCGTCGTGGTCGCGTAGGTGTTGTAGAGACCCATCTGCTCGTCGGACCCCTCGGCGTAGGCGTAGCTCCCGTCGGTGTACGCCCGGCCCGCCTGTACGTGGGCGTAGTTGTCGTCGGTGCCGCAGTAGCCCTCGAAGCTCCCACCGCCGACCGAAACCGTCACCGAGGCGGTGTCGGTCGCGCCCGCGTCGTCCGTGACCGTCAGCGTCGCGGTGTAGTCGCTCGACGAGTCGTAACTGTGGCTGGCGGTCCGGCCGGTCGCGGTCGCGCCGTCGCCGAAGTCCCACTCGTACGAGGCAATGGAACCGTCCGCGTCAGACGACCCCGACCCGTCGAACGAGACCGTCGTGCCCACCGCGGGGTCGGTGGGGCTGGCGTTCGCCGATGCGGTCGGCGCGGCGTTGTCGCTTCCGCCGTCGTCGCCGCCCGAACCGCCGTCCGAGCCGTCGAGCATGAACCGCGAGAAGAAGTCCCAGATGCGCTGGCTCGCGTCGGGACCGCCCGGTGCGGTGTACGAGCCACCGGAGGCACCGCCGGACCACGCGTGGCCCATGCTATCGACTTCGTACTTCTCGACCCAGACCGTCCCGGCGTCGTCGGCGTACTCGTACTTGGTGTAGCTCAGGCTGGACCCGGAGCCGTTGGTCGTGGAGTCGGCAGTATAATCGAGGTTGTCGTCGTCCGCGCCGTCGAGCGCGAGGTCGTTGGTCACGGTCGCGCGCTCGGCCACCTCGTCGCCGTTGCAGGGGTAGACCGTGTAGTCGCTGGTGCCGTGGAAGACGACGGTCGGCACGGGTCGAGTGACGCCGAACTGCTCCATCCGGTCGTAGGCGTGCTGGCCCTCCTCTTCGGGCGTCGGCGCGCCGCTACAACTGCTCATCGCGGTCGTCCCCTCGGACTGGCTCTCGGCGACGTCGTACATCAGCCCGGAGTGGACCCCGGCCGCCGCGAACACGTCGGCGTACTCGACGGTGAGGTTCGGGACGAACCCGCCGCCCGCGGAGAATCCGGCGGCGTAGACCCGCTTGTCGTCGATGGCGTGGTTCGATTTCACCCGGTCTACCATCCCCTTGACGAGCGCGGCCTCGCCGCTCCCGCGGGTGGTGTTGGCGTCGTTGAACCACTGCCAGCACTCGTTGTAGTTCGCGCTCGTAGTCTGGTCGGGGTAGATGACGACGAACGTCTCCCGTTCGGCGACCTCGTTCATCCGAGTCTCGTCCTTGAACGAGTCGGGACTCTGGGTACAGCCGTGGAGCATCACGACCAGCGGTACGTCGGTCGAACCGTCGGCCCCGGTCGGGACGTACTTCTTGTAGGTCCGCCCGTCGTAGCTCTCGGACGTGTAGCTCCCGGCCGCACCCGCCGAGACGCCGGCGAAGGAGGCCGCGGCGACCGAACTGCCCAGCGACTTCAGTAGCGTGCGTCGTTGGAGATTCACGGTCATTCACCTCGGGTTCTGCCTTCGAAGAAGTTCCACATGAGTTGGCTCGCGTCGGGGCCGCCCGGCGCGGTGTACTCGCCGCCCGAAGCGCCGCCGGACCACGCGTGGCCCATGCCATCGACCATCCACTTCTCGACCACGGAGTCACCGCTCGCGTCGTGGTACTCGTAGGCGGTGTAGCTGTAGGCGTCGGCGGTGCCGTCGCGCACCGCGTCGGCGTCGTAGTCGATGCCGCCGTCGTCCGCGTCGTCGGCCGCGAGGTCGTTGGTCTGGGTCGCCTGTTCGGCGGCCTGATGGCCGTTGACGGGGGCGACCGTCCCGTCGTCGGTGCCGTGGAAGACGATGGTCGGAATTTCGCTGGTGATGCCGTAGGATTCCATCGCCTCGTACGCCTGCGTGCCCTGACGCTTCGGGTCGGGACCGCCGTAGGACATCGCGGTCGTGCCGCCGTAAGAGGTCTCGGCCGCGTCGTACTCCAGTCCGGAGTGGATGCCGCCCGCCGCGAACACGTCGGCGTACTCCGCGAGCAGGTTGGGGACCATCGCCGCGCCCGCCGAGAGACCGGCGACGTAGACGCGCTCGGGGTCGAGGCCCTCCGCCTCGACGGTCTCCTGAGTCATCCCGGCGATGACCGCGGCCTCGCCGTCGCCCCGCGTGGTGTTGGCGTCGTAGTACCAGTTCCAGCACAGCGCGCCGTTCCGGGCGTTGTACTGGTCGGGGTAGACGACCGCGAACCCCTCGCGGTCGGCGACCGCGTTCATCCGAGTCTCCTCGCGGAACTGATCGGCCGTCTGGGAACAGCCGTGGAGCATCACCACGAGGGGGTCGCCCGCCCCGACGCCGTCCGGGACGTACTTCCAGTAGTCGAAGCCGCTGTAGTACTCGTTGGTGTACGACCCCGAGGCCGCGGCGGTGCCGACGCCGCCGAGGACGGTCGCCGCACCGACCGCGCTACCGACCGATTTCATTAGCGTGCGTCTGTCGAAGTTCATGGCGTGACATACCGTACCACAGGATAGACGATAATCTAAACAGAGGTTAATATGTAAAATTTGCCAGCGAGCTGCCGTGATTATAGCGTGGATGACAGACCGCTCGCTCCGGTTCCGGTAATTTCTCCTACAGGAACGGAGTTCAGCGAGGATATTAGTACGTCGGTGGCGCACCGGAACGTATCGACCGGCGGGACCGACCCACGATTTCGAAGTCATGACGACCCACGACATCACCCTGACCGTTGACGGCACAGACGAGGAACTGACCGTCGAGTCCCGGACCCTGTTGGTCCACGCTCTTCGGGACCGACTCGACTACACCGCGCCCAACGTCGGGTGCGATTCGGGGACCTGCGGGGCCTGCACCGTCCACCTCGACGGCGACGCCGTGAAGTCCTGCACCGTCCTCGCGGTCCAAGCCGACGGGAGCGACGTGACCACGGCCGCGGGACTCGCGGACGGGGACCTCCACCCGGTTCAGACCGCGCTCCACGAGGAACACGGACTCCAGTGTGGCTACTGCACCCCCGGCATCGCGATGACCGCGACCGACCTCCTCGAGACGAACCCGGACCCCGACCGCGACGAGATTCGGGCCGCGCTCAAGGGGAACGTCTGTCGGTGTACCGGGTACCAGAACGTCGTAGACGCCATCGAGCGCGTCGCGGACGAGACGCGCGACGCCGATTCCGCGGTCGGCGAACCCGGCGACTCCGCCCCTCCTGCCGGAGGTGACGGGTCGTGATTCCGCCCGCGTTCGACTACCACCGGGCGTCGTCGGTCGGAGACGCGCTCGACCGCCTCGAAACGCACGCCGACGACGACCCGGTCGTCCTCGCGGGCGGCCACGGCCTGCTCCCCGACGCGAAGACCGGCGCGGCGAGTTTCGGCGTCGCCATCGACATCGGCGAGATAGACCGTCTGCGCGGCGTCGAGGACGGGACGGGCGAGCGAGAACGAGCGGACGACGACGGTTCGACCGCAGTCGGCGCGCTCACGACCCACGCGACGCTCGCCGAGTCGGCGGCGGTGCGACGCGCCGCCCCAGCGCTGACCGAGGCCGCGGCCGAGGTCGGCGACGTGCAGGTCCGCAACCGCGGGACCGTCGGCGGCAACCTCGTCGAGGCCGACCCGGCGGCCGACCTCCCGGCCGCGGCGGTCGCGGCCGACGCGACGCTCGTCCTCGAAGGTCGGGACGGCGAGCGCGAGGTGTCGGCCGAGGCGTTCTTCCAAGAGGACGGCGGGACCGACCTCGGCGACCGGGAACTCCTGACCGAGATTCGGCTTCCCGACGCGGAGGCCGACGCGACGGAGGCAGGAGGAACCGCGGAGGCCACCGGCGGCGCGTACGCGAAGAAGACCCATCCGGCCACCGGGTACGCGCTGGTCGGGGTCGCGGCCTCGCTCTCGCTCGCGGACGGCACAGTGACCGACGCGCGCCTCGCGGCCACCGGCGTCGCCGACGCGCCCGTGGGACTGACCGCAGTCGAGGACGCGCTCGTCGGACGCGAACCGGACGCGGACGCACTCGCGGAGGCGGCCGAGCGCGCCGGCGCGGGACTCGACCCCGAGGACGCGCGCTCCGACGTGGCGGCATCCGGCGAGTTCCGGCTTCACCTGCTGGAAGTCTACGCCGAGCGCGCGCTGGCGGACGCGGCGGCGAGCGCGGCCGAACGCGAGGGGGTGGACCGATGAGCGAGACGACCGGCGAGGCGGCCGAGCGCGCCGACGCCGCGGCGTCGGCGCGCGACGAGGATGGGGAGTCCGGGGACGCCGACGAGTCGCTGGTCGGGCGGGGCATCTCGCGCCGCGAGGACGCCGCGCTCCTCCGGGGCGAGGCCGAGTTCACCGACGACCTGCGCGCGCCGGGGATGGCCCACCTCGCGCTGGTCCGGAGCGAGTGCGCCCACGGCGACGTGGTGGACGTGGACACAGCAGAGGCGGCCGCGCGCGAGGACGTGGTCGCGGTGTTCACGTGGGCGGACGTGGCCGCGTCGGACGCGCCCGGTACGCTCCCGCTAACGACGGAACCGCTCGACTGCGACCCGCCGGAGCATCCGCTTCTGGCCCGCGAGCGCGTCCGGTATCAGGGCCAACCAGTCGCCGCGGTGGTGGCCGAGGACCGCTACGCCGCCGCCGACGCCGCCCGCACCGTGAACGTGACCTACGACGAGCGCGAGGCGGTCGTGGACCCCGTGGCGGCGACGGCGGAGTCGGCCCCCGACCTGTTCGAGGCGGCCCCGAACAACGTCGCGCTGACGAGCGAACTGGGCGACGCCGACGCGACCGACGAGGCGTTCGCCGACGCCGACCGGGTGGTGTCGCTCGACTTGGAGAACAACCGGCTCATGCCGACCGCGATGGAACCGCGGGCCGCGCTCGCGCGCTGGTCGGCGGGCGACGAGCGACTGACCGTCGAGATGACGGCGCAGGGACCCCACGGCGAGCGCCGGAAGTTCGCCCACTCGCTCGGGTTGGCCGAGGGCGACGTCCGGGTCGTCGCACCCCGCGTCGGCGGCGGGTTCGGCCACAAGAACACGCCCTACCCCGGCGACTCGCTGGCGGGGTGGGCCGCGATGGAACTCGGTCGCCCGGTCAAGTGGACCGCGACCCGGCGAGGCAACTACCTCGCGGGCAACCACGGCCGGGACCACCGGACGCACGGCGAGGTGGCGGTAGACGACGACGGGACGATTCGCGGGTTCCGCGTCGAGACCCACGCGAACGCGGGCGGGCACGGACTCGGGTTCGGTCCGGCGATGCCGGGGAGTTACGGCACCCTGCTGGCGGGTCAGTACGACGTACCCGCGATTCACTGCGAGACCACCGTCGCGTTCACCAACACCGCGCCGGTCCACTCCTATCGGGGGGCCGGACGCCCCGAAGCCATCTACGTCACCGAGCGACTGGTGGACGCCGCGGCGCGCGAACTCGGCACGGACCCGGTGGAACTCCGGCGGCGGAATCAACTCGCGCCCGAGGACCTGCCCCACGAGACCGCGGTCGGGGCTTCGTACGACAGCGGCGACTACGAGGCGACGATGGACGAGGCGCTCGACGCGGTGGACTACGCTGAGCGCACGGCCACGGAGCGCGACGACGAGGGCCGCTACGTCGGCGTCGGCGTGGCCTGTCTCGTGGAGTCGAGCGGCTTCTCCTTCGAGAGCGGCGTCGTCCGCGTCGAACCCGACGGGAACGTCCGCGTCTACGCGGGGACCCACTCCCACGGGCAGGGTCACGAGACGACCTACGCCCAAATCGTCGCTGACGAACTCGGCGTCCCTTACGAGGACGTCGCGGTCGGCGAGGGCGACACCGAACGGATTCCGCAGGGGACCGGTACGTTCGCCAGCAGGAGTACGATCACGGGCGGAAACGCCGTCGCCGAGAGCGCCCGCGATGTTCGCGGGAAGGCCCGGCGGGTCGCGGCCCACCTGCTCGACGCTGACCCGGACGCACTGGCGCTCGACGACGGGACCTTCCGGGTCGAGGGAGCGCCCGAACGGACGTGTGAGGTCGCCGAGGTCGCGGAGGCGGCCTACGGGCCGGGACTCCCCGACCACCTCTCCCCGGGGCTGGAGGCGACGACGTTCTACGAACCCGAGGGGACGACCTACCCCCACGGGACCCACGTCGCGGTCGTCGCGGTGGACCCCGAGACCGGCGAAATCGAGATACTGCGCTACGTCGCGGCCGACGACTGCGGCGAGCAGATCAACCCGACCATCGTGGAGGGCCAGATTCACGGCGGGGTCGCGCAGGGAATCGGACAGGCCCGCTACGAGCAGACCGCCTACGACGAGGACGGGTCGCTGTTGACCGACTCGATGCGGAGCTACGCCGTCCCGCGGGCCGGACAGATTCCCGAGATGGAGACCCGCGCGACCGTCTCGCCCTCGCCGCGCAACGACCTCGGGGTGAAGGGCGTCGGCGAGGCCGGAACCATCGGGGCACCGCCCGCGCTCGTGAACGCGGTCGCCGACGCGCTCGAACCGCTCGGCGTCCGGCACGTGGACATGCCGCTGACCGACGAGCGCGTCTGGCGCGCGATTCGGGACGCCGAGCAGTAGGACCGGCGGACTTATTCGGCGCTTGGCGCAAGTCCGACCGTGACCTCCGAATCGACCGAGGCGGGCGACTCGACCGCCGGGGGCGAGCGTTCGTCGGCGAGCGATTCCTCGCCGGCCGGTGAACCGGTCGGCGACCCCGTGGAGGCCCGTCTCGAAGACGCGCTGGAGCGGGTCGCCCACGGCGCGACCGTCTCGGTGCCAAGTATCCTCGTCCAGCGCGGCCTGACGCTGGCGTTCACCGCGGTCCTGACGAACGGCTTCTCGGCGGGTGCGTACGGCGCGTTCGCGCTCGCCCGGCGACTCCAGCGGTACTTGCTACGAGTCGCGCTCGGCTTCCGGCGGGGACTGAGCAGATTCCTGCCGAACGCGGAGTCGGACGCCGAGCGTGACTCGCTCGCGACATTCGCGGGACTGTTGCTCGTCGGCGCGGCCACCGTCTTCGGCGCCGCACTGTTCGCGGCCGCGCCGCTGGTGACGCAGATCGCCGACGAAGGCGCGCAGTTCGAACGCTACCTGCGCATCTTCGCGGTCGGGGTACCCGCGGGCGTCTGGCTGTTCACCGTCACCGAGATTCTGCGCGGTCTCGAAGCCGTCGGGCCGCTCAACCTCACGCTCCGGGTCTGCTTCCCGACGGCCCAGCTCGGGGTCGGCGCGATCGCTACCTTCGTCTTCCACGACCTCGCGCTCGCCGCCGCCGGCGTGCTGGCCGTCATGGGACTGACCGGCGTCGGAGCGGCCGCGTGGCTGGTCCGCGAACGCGGATTTCGGCCACGGCTCCGAGGCGGAGACGCGCAGCGTCTCCGCCGGACGTACCTCTCGTTCACCCTCCCGCTGTTCGTCGGCGGCATCGCAACGACGACTCAACGCCTCGGGTTCTATCCGCTCATCGCGGTGTTCCTGTCGAGCGTCGCGGGCGGTGTGTTCGCGGTCGGCGTCCTCGTCGGCACGCTGGTCCGGTTGCCGCTAATAGGCATCAACCAGTTCATCCCGCCGGTCGCGGCGGCGCTCCACGAGGAGGGCCACCGGGACGCGCTCCGGCGACTCTACCACGTCACGAGTCGGTTGGTACTGATCGGCGTGACGGGGCTGGCGATTCCGGTCGTCGTCTACCGCGAGACCGTGATGGCGCTGTTCGGCCCGACGTTCGTCGAGTACGCGCCGCTGTTGCCGGGGTTCGTCGTCGCGCAGTACGCGGCGTGCGCCGCGGGCAGCGTCGGCATCCTGCTGACGATGACCGACCACCAGCGGGCACTACTGGTCGTCAACGTCGTCATCACCGCGTTTCTGGCCGTCACGGCGATTCCGCTGACGACGACGTTCGGACTGCCGGGGCTGGTCGGGAGTTATCTCTTGATGCTCACGGTCAACAACGGACTCGAGGTGGTGGTGCTGTACTACCTCGAAGGACTGCAACCGTTCACGCGCCTCCACGCGAAGCCGCTGGTCGCGGGCGTGCCGTTGGCGGTCGTCGCACTCGGGGTCCGGTCCGTACTCTCGGGCGTCGGAGCGCTCGTCGTCGGGACCGCGCTCGGGGTGACGGCCTACGCCACTGCGCTCGGTCTCCTCGGATTCACGGCGGTCGAGCGGCGACTGGCCGCGACGCTCGCGGCGCGGTATCGAGACGAGTTCTCGAAGTCGTTCCGGTAACGACTCGTTTCCGTCCGGACGAGTCCGCACCGATAGTGGCTGGGAGCCGGGTGTGTCGCCGGGGTGCTGTGGCTCGTCGGGAATCGTCGAGTGTGCGTTCGAAATAGAGAAACCCCCGGCTGCAGCATGATGCTGCAGCCGGGGGTTTGTGTATGAGTGGGAGGCGGCGAAGTGGATTTCCCAGAGGCTCGCGCACTCCAGTACTCCCCACAACGCAGGCGGGCTTAACTTCCGTGTTCGGGATGGGTACGGGTGTCGCCCCGCCGCTATGGCCGCCTTAACGCCGACTCGCGGAATCGAACCGCGATTCTTACGCCAGTGTCGGTGGTTCGACGATTGACCGTATGTAGTGTGTGCAATCCAGTTTACGCCTGGACCCGAGTGTGATGCAATCACTTTCGGGTGCAGTGCGGCAATGTGATGAGTGTGTGGCTCGACCTGTTAGTACTCGCGGACTGAACGCCTCGTTGCCTCGGCGCGTACATCCCGAGCCTATTGAACTCGTCTTCTACGAGTGGTCTCGGTGGTATCTCTTTTTCAGGTGGGTTTCGAGCTTAGATGCGTTCAGCTCTTACCCCGTGATGCGTGGCTGCCCGGCACGCGCCCTTTCGGACGACCGGTACACCAGTGGCATCCAATCGTAGTTCCTCTCGTACTATACGATTGTTCCCGTCAGATACCGTAACACCCCCAATAGATAGCAGCCGACCTGTCTCACGACGGTCTAAACCCAGCTCACGACCTCCTTTAATAGGCGAACAACCTCACCCTTGCCCGCTTCTGCACGGGCAGGATGGAGGGAACCGACATCGAGGTAGCAAGCCACTCGGTCGATATGTGCTCTTGCGAGTGACGACTCTGTTATCCCTAAGGTAGCTTTTCTGTCATCTATCGCCCGCATCAAGCAGGCTGATAGGTTCGCTAGACCACGCTTTCGCGTCAGCGTCCCTCGTTGTGGAGGACACTGTCAGACTTCCTTTTGCTCTTGCGCTCTGTTCCGCGTTTCTGACGCGGATGAGGAAATCTTGGGGCACGCTCGATATCTTTTCGAGCGTGTACCGCCCCAGTCAAACTGCCCGGCTACCGGTGTCTTCCTCCCGGAGTGAGGGTCACAGTCACTGACGGGTAGTATTTCAATGCTGCCTCGGTGGCCCGCTAGCGCGGGTACCTGTGTAATGGCTCCTACCTATGCTGCACATCAGCGACCGTGTCCCAGCGACAGCCTGCAGTAAAGCTCTATAGGGTCTTCGCTTCCCCTTGGGGGTCTCCAGACTCCGCACTGGAACGTACAGTTCACCGGGCCCAACGTTGGGACAGTGACGCTCTCGTTGATCCATTCATGCAAGCCGCTACTGAAGCGGCAAGGTACTACGCTACCTTAAGAGGGTCATAGTTACCCCCGCCGTTAACAGGTCCTTCGCCCCGTTGTACCGGGTGTTCAGATACCTGCACTGGGCAGGATTCAGTGACCGTACGAGTCCTTGCGGATTTGCGGTCACCTATGTTGTTACTAGACAGTCGGAGCGTCCGAGTCACTGCGACCTGCTCCTATCCGGAGCAGGCATCCCTTATCGCGAACTTACGGGACTAACTTGCCGAATTCCCTAACGTCGGTTGCTCCCGACAGACCTTGGCTTTCACCGCCAGAGTACCTGTGTCGGATCTCGGTACGGACATCATGCTCCCTTTTCACGGGCCCTAGGTAACACCGACTTGCGCTATCTCCAGCTTCGTTCGCTTCGTGCCGTTACGGCTTCCACGAAGTTCCTGGATTCGACCGGGCGAAAGCCCGGCTCGATGGTTCCCAAGGCGTCGGTTTCACTGCATGATGGCACAGGAGTATTAACCTGTTTCCCTGTTGTCTCATTCGAGTTGCGGTGAGACTTAGGACCGGCTAACCCTCGGCTGATCAGCATTGCCGAGGAACCCTTACTCGTAAGGCCGTCGGGGTTCTAACCCGACTAACGCTGCTACTATGACCAAGATTTTCGTTCCCGTTCGGTCCACGCGAGCTCTCGCCCGAGCTTCCATCCAAACGGAATGCCAACCTACTCAATTGCGGTGTTATCCGCATGGTCAGGTCTCGGTGGTAGACTTGAGCCCCGATCATTTTGGGCGCCTCAAACCTCGGCCGGTAAGCTGTTACGCTTTTCTTAGAGGGTAGCTGCTTCTAAGCTCACCTCCCGGCTGTTTAGGGCTTGAGACCACCTTCAGATTGCACTTAGTCTACACTTTGGGACCTTAACCCGACTCTGGGTTGTTCCCCTCCTGGTGCACAGGCTTACCCCGCACACCGGATTCCCTGCGTCGACGGCGTTCGTAAGTTTGGAGTTTGACAAGGGGACCAACTCCTCTCGGAGTTGGTTCCCCTAATCGGTCGCTCTACCTCACGAACTACCTCGGCAGAGGTCATGCTTCGACATGTTTCGGTTGGAACCAGCTGTTGCCAGATTCGATGGGCCTTTCACCCCTACACGTAGGTCACGGGAGGGTATTGTAGGACACCATCCCTAACAGGCCTCCACGTGCCTTTCGGCACGCTTCACCTTGCCCACGCGTAGATCATCTGGTTTCGGGTCGTGTCCGGTTGACTCCCCGCCCTTGAAGACGGCGGCCCTCGCACATAGTGCTGCGGCCATGTTGGTTTCCCTGTGCCTTCCCCGATGATCGGGTTAGACTCGTCAATCAGACACACTCCTTGGTTCGTTTTTCAAAACGTACGATGAGACACCGGCTCCCTGCAAGTCCTACTGCGAGTTTGCA
This sequence comes from Halorussus gelatinilyticus, assembly GCF_023238445.1. Taxonomy (GTDB): domain Archaea; phylum Halobacteriota; class Halobacteria; order Halobacteriales; family Haladaptataceae; genus Halorussus; species Halorussus gelatinilyticus. Next base: position 3,517,585 of record NZ_CP096658.1, read on the forward strand.
CTCGTGTCGTTTGTTGCAGGGCCTTTCGAGCCTCATCGCTCGATCGCCAACTGATTTCAGGCTCTATTGCACCTCCCGTTGTGGGGTGCTTTTCAGTGTTCGCTCACGCTACTTGTTCGCTATCGGTCTCGAGTCGTGTTTAGTCTTCGCGGTCGATGCCCGCGATATTCACAAGGAATTTCCAATCCCTGTTACTCTGGAGCTGACGCACACCGTAGTGACTCAAATTACGGGGCTTTCACCCTGTATCGCGCTCCGTTCCAGAAGACTTCATTTGAGTGGTCGGGTGCTGAGTGTCAGTCCGGACACCACATTGCCCGTGAGGGCTTCGGTTTGGACTGTGTCGGTTTCACTCGCAGTTACTTACGACATCTCTTGCGATTTCTTTTCCTGTCGATACTAAGATGTTTCAATTCTCGACGTTCCCTATTGCGCAAGGCAATTGCTATGGGGATTCCCATTCGGAGATCCCGAGTTCTTCGCCTCCGTGCGGCTTCCTCGGGCTTATCGCAGCTTGGCACGTCCGTCGTCGGCGCTCGAGCCGAGCCATCCACCAGCTGGCACAGTAGCCACGCTGTTGGTAATCGTTGTTGGTCGCACTGTGACCCGGAGTTGACTGCATCGCAATCGGATCCAGTGGACGCCTGGATTGCACGTACATACGGTCGTCATCGTCACGTCCTATAGGTGGTATAGGAGCGTGCGTCGAACCCTTCCTACACGCGCTTTCACGGTGTAGTGCATCGGTTAGCTTCGGACCTGAACGTTGCCCCGTCTCCCACTTAAGGGACACGGTTCGCGTTCACGTCCGAGACATGAACCCACTAGGAATCGAACCTAGGCTTTCTCCGAAAGGAGACGCTCTGCCACTGAGCTATGGGTTTGTCCCCGAAACGGGGACGCGGTGTAGCCCTGGTAGTTCAAAGGTGCTCGGTCGGTCGTACGAACGGGTCGTCGAGGAACCCTCGCGTATGTGTCTATCCGGGTGGATAGACGGGTGTGGGCCCACCGCGGCGGGTGGGTCCCGTGCGTTAGGAGGTGATCCAGCCGCAGATTCCCCTACGGCTACCTTGTTACGACTTAAGCCCCCTTGCGAAGCCCAGATTCGACCATCGTGGATGGCCTCATCCGGACCTCACTCGGGTGCTTTGACGGGCGGTGTGTGCAAGGAGCAGGGACGTATTCACCGCGCTCTTCTGAAGCGCGATTACTACCGAATCCAGCTTCATGAGGGCGAATTTCAGCCCTCAATCCGAACTACGACCGAGTTTGAGAGATTGCCGTCCTCTTTCGGGGTGGGAACCCGTTGTCCTGGCCATTGTAGCCCGCGTGTAGCCCAGCTCATTCGGGGCATGCTGACCTACCGTTGCCCGTTCCTTCCTCCGCTTTGGCAGCGGCAGTCCTCTTAATGTACCCAACTACCTCGAGGGTATTGCTGGCAATTAAGAGTGCGGGTCTCGCTCGTTGCCTGACTTAACAGGATGCCTCACGGTACGAGCTGACGGCGGCCATGCACCTCCTCTCTGCAGCTCGGGTAAGCCCATCAGACTGACCGTCGTTACTGCAGTCGGAGCTGGTGAGATGTCCGGCGTTGAGTCCAATTAAACCGCAGGCTCCTCCGGTTGTAGTGCTCCCCCGCCAATTCCTTTAAGTTTCATCCTTGCGGACGTACTTCCCAGGCGGCCCGCTTCTCGTCTTCACTACAGCACAGCACACACTCGTGGTGTGTGCCATACTTAGCGGGCATCGTTTACAGCTAGGACTACCCGGGTATCTAATCCGGTTCGTGACCCTAGCTTTCGTCCCTCACCGTCGGGTCCGTCTTCCTGAGGCGCTTTCGCCACCGGTGGTCCGTCCAGGATTACAGGATTTCACTCCTACCCCGGACGTACCCCTCAGGTCTTCCGGCCCCAAGCCAGCTGGTTTCCGCCGGACGCCCACTCGTTGAGCGAGTGGATTTCCCGACGGACCTGTCTGGCTGGCTACGGACGCTTTAGGCCCAATAATAGCGGCCATCACTCGGACTGCCGGTATTACCGCGGCGGCTGGCACCGGTCTTGCCCAGTCCTTGTTCCTGAACCACCTTACGGTTCAGAAAAGCGAGGACTATATGCCCTCGCACTCGGAATCCCCTTATCGCACTGTCGTGCAGTGTAAAGTTTTCGCGCCTGCTGCGCCCCGTAGGGCCCGGAATCTTGTCTCAGATTCCGTCTCCGGGCTCTTGCTCTCACAACCCGTACCGATTATCGGCACGGTGGGCCGTTACCCCACCGTCTACCTAATCGGCCGCAGCCACATCCTGTAGCGCTGGCGCGTTTCTGACTCTCGACACTCCAGTCTGAGAGTCGTATCCAACATTAGCCTCAGTTTCCCGAGGTTATACTGGTCTACAGGGTAGTTTGGCCACGTGTTACTGAGCTATCTGCCACGGGTCTAAACCCGTGCGACTAGCATGGCTAAATCGGACTCCGATAGCAATGGCCTCCGGCAGGATCAACCGGAATGGTTGCCGAGCGCACAATGGCTCGGTGGGTTTCTGGCGGAGACACAAGTATCGTGTCTATCTTCTATGGTCCGTTAGTTCGACGACGCCGGTCGTAACCGACCGAGTGTCACCGAACTACCAGGGCTAACATCAGATTCCATCGTGTACGGCGGACCGCAGGGGTGGAATCCTCATTTCCTTCGGACCCGAACGTTGGTTTCGATTGGTCTTAAACCCATCGAAGCTCGTCGGGTCCGAGACTGCGAAACGAGTTGAACGCTTCGCAAATCGCATCGAATCTTTCGTCGCGTTGGGTTTGAGGTGCCCGTATCGGATAAGGGCATCGAACCGCGCGTGCGTCCTTCGGTGGGAAGACCCCCGAAGGCTCGTCACATCCAATCCGAGTACCCTGTTACACTTAAGGGCGTCGGATTGGGTGCGTGGCGAACGTCCCGAACCGCGGGACGCCGCGTACATCACTACGAAACACCCGGATAAATTTAAGGCCGTCGAATCGAAGCCTCATTGCGTAGCGTTTCCACGGGAACAGGGAACGTCCCACCTCGACGGGGTAATCGTGGCTTACGGAGGAACGGCGAGGACGCGCCGAACGGCGTTCGACGAGCGAACTCTATTATTTTGATTCGCGCTCACGTGCGAGTGACTGAAGAACCGAGACTCTGTCGAGTAGCTTGAGGCGTCGAGAAAAGGGGAGAAGGAGTTATCGCCGTCTTACCACGTCAGGCCCTCGTAGGTCAGGCCGTCACGTCGCTCCACGACGTGGCGGCCGTCCACGACGACCGGACGGGCCATCGCGTCGAACTCCGAGTCGAGCGCTTCGAACTCGTCCCAGTCGGTGACGACGAGCGCACCGTGCGCGTCTCGGAGCGCGTCCGCGGCGTCCTCCGCGTACGTCACTTCGGGGAACCGCTCGCGCATGTTGTCGATTGCGACCGGATCGTACGCCACCACTTCGGCCCCGAGCGCGTCGAGCCGCTCGATGACCGGGATGGCGCGCGAGTTCCGAATATCGCCGGTACCGGGTTTGAACGACAGCCCGAGAACGGCAATCGGTCGCCCCTCGACGTTCACGTGGTCGGTCAGCAACTCCACCATCCGGTCGGGTTGTCCGTCGTTGACCGAGACGACCGCCTCCAACAGTTCCGGGTCGTACCCCGACTCGCGTGCAGTGTCGATGAGCGCCGCGGTGTCCTTCGGGAAGCACGACCCGCCCCAGCCGACGCCCGACCGGAGGAAGCGTTCGCCGATGCGGTCGTCCATTCCGATGGCGTCCGCGACCTCGTAGGCGTCGATGCCGAACTCCTTGCAGACGTTCCCGAGTTCGTTTATCAGGCTGATCTTCGACGCGAGGAAGACGTTGTTCGCGTACTTCACCATCATCGCGGTTTCGGGGTCGGTCTCGACCACGTTGGCACCGGTGTCGGCCACGAGCGGCGCGTACACCGCCCGGAGCCGTTCGGTCGCCCAGTCGGAGTCGGTGCCGAAGACGATCTTCTGCGGGTCGAGGAAGTCCTCGACCGCCGACCCCTCGCGCTGGAACTCCGGATTCGCGGCCACCTCGACGTAGTCGCGCGCGCTGCCGGCACCGTCGAGGACCGCCGCCCGTAACTCCTCGACGTTCGGCGGCGTGACCGTACTCTTGACGACGACGAGGTGGCGCTCCGTGGCGTCCCGAAGCGCCTCACCGGTCATCTCGGCCGCGCTCAGGAGCGGCCCCGTGTCGATGCTCCCGTCCGACCGGGAGGGCGTCTGGACCGCGAGAAACGTCACGTCGGCGTCCGCGAGGTTCTCGTAAGAAGTCGTCGCGGAGAGCGATTCCCCGACGTGTTCCGCGAGCAGGTCGTCCAGTCCGGGTTCGTGAATCGGCGACTCGCCCGCGTTGATGGCGGCGACGACCTCCTCGTCGATGTCGATGGTCGTCACCTCGTGGCCGAGGTCGGCGAGACAGGCCCCCACCGTCGTCCCGACGTAGCCGCTACCGATGATGTTGATTTGCACGTTTGACAGCACCTCGGCACGTCACATCAGGGTTACGGGTGGAGGGAGAAGAGCGCAACCGAGAGACGCCGACTCAGTAGTCGCCGAGGACGCCGAGTCGTCGCGCGCGCCGGGTCGCGTACTCGAAGACGGCGTACCCCAGCGCCACGTAGCCGACCGCCGTGCCGAGCAGAATCACGAGGTCGGCGAGGGGGAACTCCCAGAGGCGAACGCCATCGACCATCGCGCGCTGGAGCATCGAACTCCCGAGCGCGAGCGGGAGGAACTTCGTCCACCCCAACTCGAACGCCGGGGCCGAGATGAGGACGATGAATCCGAACTGCAGTAGATTGAGCCAACTCCCGATTCGCTTGTAGAGGACGGTGACGCCGCCGGCCGCGAAGCCCAGTCCCAGCACCGAGGCGACGCTCAGGACCGCGACCGGGACGACGGTCACCACGTCGAGGGTGAGCGTCGTGCCGGTCACGAGCAGCATCGCGGCGAGGATGACCGTCGAGGTGACGAACGTCCGGACGAGCTTGGCGACGCCCTTGAGGAAGGCGACGGGCGCGAACCCGAACGGCGTCATGACGTGGCGCTCGAGCGTTCCCCACTGGACTTCGCTCCCGATGTCGTTCGAGATGGACGAGTAGGCCCCGACCGAGAGCGTCCAGAGGAAGTAGCCGACGACGATGCCCTCGATGGAGTCGGTTATCGCCCGCCCCGCGAGCATCCGGCCGCCGTAGAACAGCAGGCCGAAGAAGAACAGCGAGACTACGATGCCACCGACGGCGTTGGCCGGGTAGCGAACGAAGAGGAGGTACTCCCGGTAGAGGACCGCCTTCGCGAGTTGCAGGTAGCCCGCGGGTCGCGGTGCATCCCGTGTCGCTCCGTCCATCCCCGGTGCGTCCTGTTCGGGACGAGACCCGGACGCGTCGAGGTGCGAGTCCGTCATCGTTCCTCCCGTCTGGTCAGCTCCACGAACACGTCTTCGAGGTCCCAATCGACCGTCTCGACCGCGTCGAGGGTCACGTCGCGGCTCCGGAGGAACGCCGTCAGCGCGTAGAAGCCGTCGCTGTCGGTCGCCACTTCGACGCGGGTCCGGTCGCCCGACCGCTCGATTTCGGTCACCTCGAACCGGTCACGCAGGTCGGCCACCACCGTCTCGTCGAGGTCGGCGCTCGTGACGCGGTAGCCCCGCGCGTCGAAGCCGTGGAGTAGGTTCTCCACGCTGTCGTCGGCGATGACCCGGCCCTCGTTCATGATGACCACGCGGTCGCAGATGTCCTCGATGACGTCCATGTCGTGACTGCTCACGACGACGGTCAGGTTGCGCTCGGCGACGATGCGTCGGAGTTCCCGCCGGAGCGTCAGCGAACTCTCCACGTCGAGTCCGAGCGTCGGCTCGTCCAGGAACACCACGTCCGCCTCGCTTGCGAGGACGCTGGCCAGCGACACCTTCTGTTTCATCCCGCGCGAGAGGCTCCGGACCGGTTGGTCGGCCGCGTCCGCGAGGTCCAACTTGTCGAGCAGTCGCTCGTGGCGGTCGGCTATCGAGTCGGGGTCTACTCCGCCGATGGTCGAGAAGTACCGCAGGTTCTCGCGGACGGTCAACCGCCAGTAGTCGTTGCGCGCCCCCTCCAACATCGCATCGACGTGGGCGTAGGCCCGCCGAGGCTCGTCGTACACGTCGATGCCGTGAATCCGGACCGACCCCTCGTCGGACAGGACCATTCCGAGAATCGACTTGATGGTCGTCGTCTTCCCCGCGCCGTTGGGACCGAGCAGGCCTACGACCGACCCCCGTTCGACCGAGAACGACACGTCCTCGACCGCGGTGACCGCCTCCGGACCGCTCCCGAACTGCTTGCGAAGCCCCTCGACGGCGATGGCGGGCGACCCTCCGGCGTCGGGCGGAGACGGTTCCGCCGCGGACTGCTCTCCCCCCGATCTCTCGGGACGCTCCCGATTCTCCTGAATCGTCATTACCGACCGTAGGAGTCTGACGAGTAAAAGCGCAGTCACCGCTCGGCGACGCTCGGTTTCGAGAAACGACCGCGGTCAGCACGGACTCGCTTTCGGGAAGTCGGTCGTAGAAGCAGGAATTCGTCCGTCGTCGAATCGTCCGCCATCGGATCGTCCGTCGTCGGAACTCCCGTCGCGTGTAAAGTCCGAGCTTCGAGGGGAGACGTGTCCGGGGAGGAGGCGGTCGAGACCGTCATCGGGCGGCTTGCGAACTCACGTCCTCCTCTCCGACGAACACCTCGATGATCTTCGGCTCGAACCCTCGCGTCGAGAACACGGTTACCAAGTCGCCGAGTTGGATTTCCGTCTCGCCTTGGGGGAGGATGACGGAGTGGTCCCGCTCGATGGCGACGACCCGGACGTCGTCCGGGATGAGACCATCTTTGTCGGCCGCGGCGAGCGTCCGACCGGCGAGCGGACTGCTCTCACCGACCGTGATTTCGAATATCTCCGCGTCGCCGGACAGGTGCATGAAGTCCTTGATGGAGGGGCGTTGGACCGCGCGATAGAGATACTCCGCGATGAGGTGTTCGGGATTTTCGAGGACGTTGACGCCCAACTGTCGAAACAGACTCATGTGTTCCGGGTTGTGGACGACGGAGACCTGCGACGGGATTTCGAGTTCCTGAGCGAGCAGCATCACCATGATGTTCGTGGCGTCCGACTCGGTCGTACTGATGATGGCGTCCGCTTGGTCGGCACCCGCCTCTTCGAGCGCGTCCATGACCGTCGCGTCTCGGTTCAGGACGAGGCAGTCGTAGTCCTGGGCAACGCGCGTCGCTACGGTCTCGTCTTGCTCGATTACGACGACGTTGTTGTTCTCGCGGGTGGCGATTTCGAGGAGTTGAGACCCGATGTCTCCCGCACCGACAATGATAATGTACATATCTGGTTTTACGGATACACAATCGTTTAAAGGTGAGGTATTCCGATTCCACAATTCTAAGTGGGTGAAATCCGAAGTACCGGCCATGGCACAGGACCCGAACGGTCGCTCGAACGCCCCGCCGTCGTCGTCCGGCGATCTACCGGCGGACCTCGTGGACCGACTCGCGGAACTGGACGAGTCCGAACTCCGTGCTGTCCTATCGTACGGTCGGTCGCTGTTACCGGAACCGCCGACGGTGGAGGACTTGCTCGAAGAATGCGGGGAAGAACTCCTCGACGTGGAAGCGAAGGAAGGCTACACGGCGGTCGTCAAAGAGCAACCGTGCGCGACGGGATGTGACGACTGTCCTCACGGACCGTACCTGTATCACGTCAGGGTCGAGAAGCACCCCGAGCAGGGGGAAAGGCCGTCGTTACATTGGAAGTTCATCGGCCCCGTGCACGAGTAGGGGAGCGACGTCACGACGAGAGGCTTTTCGTGAGCGTGTAGCCCACGAACGCGACTAGGTACCCGACTACCGAGAGGGACGTGAACATCGACCGACCGAGGAGCGCGATAGCGACGACGAGGAGCGGCCCCGCGAGTAGCAGCGAGTCGAACACTCGGTCGTTCGGTCCCGCGGCGAGAATCTCTCCGACGATGGGAACGGTATCGACGTTCATTGGTATCCTCCGAATCGGGTGAAGACTCCCCGGAGTAGAACCAGCACCGGGATGATTTCGAGTCGTCCGATCCACATGTTGAACAGGAACATCACTTTCGCGGGCGTCGGCATACTCGGCCCGGTAATGCCCGACGACAGGCCCACGTTCCCCTGTGCGCTCGCGACCTCGAACAGGACGTTTTCGAGCGTGAACCCGTCCGGCCCGCCCATCGGAAGGACGAGGAGTAAAACGAACGCGCCCAGCGCGAGGAACGCGAACCAGAGGAACGTAATGATCGCCGCCTCCTCGAACTCCTTCGACCGCTCGGTTTCGGACAGGTTTCGACCGTTGAGACTGAACGTCCGAATCGCGGACGGCGGATAGAACACGTCCCGTATCCGGAACATCGTTCCCTTCGTCAACGTTAGCGCTCGTATCAGCTTGATTCCGCCGACGGTCGAGCCGGCCGCCGCACCGACGACCATCCCGAACGCGACGACGAGCTGCGCCTGCGCCGACCACGCCGTTCCGAGCGAACCGGCCGTCTGGAAGCCGGTACACGACGCCGCCGAGACGAACTGGAACGCACCGTATCGGAACGCTTGGAGGAGTGCGGCGCTGTTCCCGGTCAGCGTGATGCCCGCGACGGTCATCGAGGCGGGCGTGTACACCTGGTTCGAGTAGAGTATCGCGGTGAGACCGAGCGCACCGGCGGTGAAGTAGATGAACACCCACCGCGTCTGGAGGTCCTCGTAGAAGTTCCGGAGGTCGCCCTGCAAGATGAGGTAGTGGATGGGAAAGGCGATGCTTCCGAGGACCATGACCGGAAGCAGCGCGAAGTCGATGGCGACGCTGTCGTAGGTCGCGATGCTGTTGTCCGTGATGGAGAACCCGCCGGTGGCGAGACCGGTCATCGCGTGGTTGATGGCGTCCCACATCGGCATCCCCGCCAGCCAGAGCAACAGAATCGAGACGAAGGTGAACAGGAGGAAAATCCACCAGATAGTCCGAACCGTCGAAACGATACCCGGATGAATCTTCTCGGAGCGCGCCTCGCTCTCGTAGAGGGTGAGCGACCCGCTACCGGGCCGGGCCAGAATCGCGGTCGTGAGCACGATGACGCCCACGCCGCCGACCCACTCGATGAACGACCGCCACCACTGGAGAACGTGAGGGAGCGAACTCTCGTCGTCGGTCATCGTGAGTCCCGTCCCCGTGAACCCCGACATCGACTCGAAGAACGCGTTCAGCGGGTTGCGGAACGCCGCGAGCGTCGATGCCGCGCGCCCGGTGAGGTCCGGCGCGTTCAGGAGTCCAGGGTCGAGGTGGACCGTCCACGCGACGAGGACGAACGGGAGCGCACCGAACAGCGCGACGAGGAACCACCCCGACGCGGCGATCGTCATCCCGTGGAGTTTTCCGGGGTCGGCGGCGTCGGCGTACCGAGTCGAGAGCCACCAGCCGAGGGTCAGCGGAATCAGACCCGAAACGACCATCGGCGGTATCACGTAGTACTCGCTCCAAACCACCGGAACGACGAGCGAGACGAACATCAGCCCCGCTAGCGCTTCCAGCATCCGTCCGAGGTCACGACCGATAGTCCCGAGATGACCGTTCATCGTTTACGCTGAGTTCATTGTTCTGCAGAGGCTTTCGTACCGCATTCTGTACGCGTCAGTCTGAGAAACCTGTTGGGAGTAGTTTAAAACTTCTGATTGCCGAATTTCTTTTATAAGCATGATACTCGAACCGAGATATGATTGGATAGAATTCCGGAATGAGACCCGAACCGGGTCTTTCCCTCCGATGGCTCCGACACGTCGCCAACGGTTATAATTTATATATCCTACAATTATATCTTCGGAGCGAATAATCTCTCTCCCGCTCTAACACGGCTACTAAACCACCTTTATGTATAGCTGGTGTGAACCGTGACTCACTACAGCTATACGTATGACAGAGGATCTACTCAAACGAATCGTCGTCCCGGTAGCTTCCGAGGAGGACGCGGAGGCAACGTGCGAGCAGGTTCTCCCCGACGGCGAGGGAGGTGGCGGATGACCGACCAAGAACTCGCCCGCGACCTCGGGTTCCTCGAAGCGTACACCATCGGTCTCGGAACGATGATCGGCGCGGGCATCTTCGTCTTACCGAGCATCGCCGCGAGGGCGGCGGGTCCGGCGAGCATGATTTCGTTCGCCATCGGCGGACTCGTTTCACTGCTCGCGGCGCTCTCTCTTTCGGAACTCGCCACGGGGATGCCCAAGGCCGGCGGAAGCTACTACTACGTAAATCGGTCGCTCGGAAGCTTCTTCGGGAGTATCGTCGGATGGGGCATGTGGGCCGGGCTGATGTTCGCGTCCGCGTTCTACATGCTCGGGTTCGGCCAGTATCTGACGTACTTCGTCCCGATGGGGGCGACCGGTGTCGCTATCGCGGCACTCGTCATGGCCGCCGTCCTGACCGGTGTGAACTACTACGGCGTCAAGGAGACCGGTACGCTCCAGAACGTCATCGTCCTCGCGCTCGTCGGACTCATCATCGTCTTCATCGTGTTCGGCGTTTTGAGCGTGGACACCGAGATGCTCACCCCGTTCTTGCCGCCCGAAGGCTGGCCCGCGGTCGCGGCCACCGCGGGGACGATTTACGTCTCGTTCATCGGATTCGAGGTCATCGCCACCAGCGCCGAGGAGATCAAGAACCCGAGCCGGAATCTGCCGCTGTCGATGATCGCGGCGGTCGTCACGCCGACGCTGATGTACGTGCTCGTGATGTTCGTCAGCACCGGCACTCTCCCCATCGACACGCTCGCCGACTTGAACATTCCAGTCGCCGTCGTGGCGGAGACCGTAATGCGCCCGTTCGGACGTATCGAAATCGGACCGATTTCGTTTTCGATGGCCGAAGCGGGTGCGTTCACGATGGTCGTCGGCGCGATGCTGGCGACGGTGTCGAGCGCCAACGCGTCCATCCTCTCTGCGGCCCGCGTCAACTTCGCCATGGGCCGGGACAAGATTCTGACTAACTGGCTCAACCAAGTTCACGACCGGTTCCGCACGCCCTACCGCGCCATCGTCGCCACCGGTGCGGTCATTCTCGTGCTCATCGCAAGTGGCGTCCCCATCGGAACGCTAGCCGAGGTCGCGTCGTTCTCGTATCTCATCACCTACTCGTTGGTCCACGTCGCCGTCGTCGTGATGCGACGAGCCGACCCGGACGACTACGACCCCGCGTTCGAGATTCCGAGCATCCTCTATCCGATCGTCCCTATCGTTGGATTCCTCGCTTGTATCGCGATTCTCCTTCAGATGAGTTGGATCGTGCAGGCCGTCGGTGTCGCAATCGTGTTGGTCGGCGTCGTCTGGTACTTCGCGTACGCCCGCCACCGAGCCATCACCGATGGACTGGTCGGAGAAGCCATCGCGGCGGAACCGACGGCCGCAGCGGACGGGAAGGGGAACTACCGGGTGGTCGTCCCCGTCGCCAACCCCGATACCGAGCGCGACCTGCTCCGGTTGGCCGCCGCGAACGCTCACGCTCACGAGGACGAACAGGCCGAAATTATCGCCGTCAACGTCATCCAAGTGCCCCAACAGACGTCGCTCTCCCAAGACGTCGAGTTCGAGGAAGAGCGCGTCCAGCGCCAACAGGAACTCCTCGACGCGGCACAGGACATCGCGGCGGACCTCGACATCGGTATCCGGACGCGAGCAATCGTCGGCCGCGACGTCGGCGACGTCGTCCTCGACGTGGTCGAGGACGAGCGTGCGGACCACGTGTTGATGGGCTGGAAGGGGACGCGGAGTGCCCGCGAACACATCCTCGGCTCGAATATCGACCAGATCGTCAAGTACGCGCCCTGTAAAGTGACACTGGCGAAGCTTGCGACGACGGAGCGCGTCGATACCGTCGAGGACGTCGTCGCACTTGCCGGAGAGGGCCCCCACGCTCCCGTGGCGGCGAGTCACGGGGCAGAACTGGTCGATACGGCTCAGGGAGCCGGTTCGCTGACGCTACTCAACGCGCAGCGACCGGACGACGACGCGGACCCGCAGGAACTGGGAGAGGCGGTAATCGAAGACGTCGCCCGACGGGCCGGTATCGAGTACGTGGACTACGAGAGCAGGGTCGTCGTCGGCGAAGACATAGAGGAGGTACTCCTCGACGCCGTCGCCGCGTACGATACGGTCTGCGTCGGTGCGACTCGATCCGGGTCGGTCTCGCAAGCGCTGTTCGGGTCGATTCCCGAGAAAATCGGCGAAGAGGTGGACGCTACCGTCGTGATGGTTCGCGGTCAGAAGGAGACGGCGCGGAGCGTCCGTCAGGGAATCATAGACCGCCTGAGCGGTTGAAACCGCCGCTCTAGCTCTTTTCGACGGACGGGGTGCGACGACGCGGAGAACCTGCCCGACATGGAGAAGTCCACCGAACGGGGACCGAAAACTACCCAGACGCACGACAGCACTCTTCTCCGCCGTTCGTGTCAGCGCCACTAGATACCCACCGATGCAGTCGCTGGCGTTCGCTTCTAGGTGTCTCGGACGACGATGATGGGTAGCTCCGTCCGGTCGGCGATCGACTCGTACGTCGGTCCGAAGACCCGTTCCACTCCCGGTTCCTGCGTTTCGCCCATGACGATCAGGTCGTTGTCCCCCGCCGCTTGGCTTATCGCAAACGACGGGTCGCTATCGACGACCACCTCTTTGTCGATTCCCCGCTGTGAGTAGCCTTCCGCCACGAGTCGCTGTTTGACGTCCGAGAGCAGTCGTTCTCCGGCTTCGACGTCGTCTTCCGACTCGGCGACGTGGAGGAGGTTCGTGTGCAGAAGGACTTCCTGATTCAACGCGCACAGGAAATCAGTAATCGGTTCCGTGAACTTCTCGTCGCGGATCGCGACGAGAACGTGACCGAAGGTCGTCATCGGATTCGGGACGAGGAGGGCGTCCACGTCGCGCTCCTCGGCGACGGTCGTCGGTGCGCCTTCGACGTTCTCCCCCATGACCAGTTCAACCTCGGCGGTCTCACCCTTGCGAACGAAGTCGGCCGCGAGCGTGTAGAGGACCTGATTCGCCTCGATTTCGCGCCGCTGCCTCTCGTCCGGCGTCAACTCGTCCTGCGTTTCGTAGACGCCGAGGAGGACGACCTTACAACCGGTCAATCCCTCGACGAACGTCGAGGGGAGCGGGTCCGGGTCCGGGAACTCGACTGGAATCAACACGGTCTGTGACGACATGTCGTTCACCGATACGGTCCGGCGACCAAAATTCTCTACGGCTATTTCTTCTCCTTCCGAACGACAGCTTATAAGTGAATTCTCGATGCCGAGCCGATGCACGTCCTCGACGGAGCGGAGGTAGGAAATCGACCGGTATGGCGCAGTGTCCGTCGGGAGAGAACAGAAGCTATCCGACGCGTAGCTCGACGGGGCGAACCGTTCGGAAGAAGTAACGGCCGGAAACGGCCGCTACCAGCGTGTCGCCCGGAACACTAACCTCCAGCGTCATCCCGTGGCGGCGTGCCGAGTCCGCTGGCAAACCCTCGTGCCGGGCGGTCACTGAACCGTGACGAGGTTTCTGTCGCGTACGTGGGTTCTCCGCGCTGTCATCGCTCCCGAGTGGGAACGCTCGGGCGGGGACTTGACGTACGCACTCGCCGTAGACGCTCGGGGGATTAAGGGGTTCCGACGGCCGGTGCCAAGTCGGTCCGCCAGCAGCCACCACCTAATCCTTTAGGTACCCTGCTTTTTGCCCCGGAGTTTGCAGTAGCAATTGCATGATGGATACGGATGCTCCGGACGTGTCCGACGGTCACGCCGGGGGGAGTCGTGGCATCTCTCCCGCACTCGACGCCACGCTCGACCTCCTCTCGGACAAGCGTCGTCGGTACGTCCTCTACTCCCTTCGAGAACAGGGCGGCGCGATGTCGGTCGAGGAACTGGCCGAACAGATCGCGTCGTGGGAGAACGACGACGTGGACGCCCAGCGCGTTCTCGCCGACCTCTACCACAGCCAACTCCCGCGCTTGGACGAAGCGGGCGCGGTCGCCTTCGACACAGACGAGGACTACGTGGCGCTCACGGAGACGGACGAGATGCCGCTCGCGGCGTATCTCGATCTCGCCGCCGCGGAAGAGAACGTGGTCTGACAGCCGAAAGCCGTCCGAATTCCGCGCGACCACCCAGCCGAGGAGTCGCATCCCGCCGACTACCACCGCCCACCGACCACGCGCCTCGCCGACCGCTCTCTCCGTCGGCCGCCCTACTCCGGGGATTGCCGCCCTGCCGACTGGCCTCGTTGCCGACTGCCCGTCCCGCCGACCGCCCCGCCGACCGACCGCCCGAGTCGGTCCCCGAAGACGTACTCGGCCCTCCGAATCGACGCCTGCCGTACTCCGTTTTTGCTCCCTCGACCGCGCGCCGACTCAGCGCTGGGACACTTCGCCGACGCTCTCGGTGATGTCCTCGTCGGCCCGCCAGAGGTAGAGGCTGGCGTAACTCCGATACGGTGCCCACCGCTCGGCAGTCTCGACCATCTCCGCGCGAGTCATCTCGGCGTCGAACAGGCGCTCCATCCCCTTCCGGATGCCGAGGTCGCCGACCGGGAACACGTCTGGTCGCCCGAGCGAGAACATGAGTTGCATGTTCGCGGTCCACGCCCCGACGCCCTTGATTGACGTGAGTTCCGCCAGCACCTCCTCGTCGGGGACGCCGGCGAAGTACGCCTGCGAGTACCCCTCTTCGAGGAACGCCTCGGCGACGTTCCGGACGTACTCGGTCTTCTGGCGAGAGAGTCCGGCGTCCCGCAGGACCTCGGGGTCGGCCGCGAGCATCGCCTCGGGGGTCGGTTCGACACGGTCGAACAGTCGCTCGCGCGTCGCCGCGGCCGAGGCCATCGACACCTGCTGGCGGAGGATGGAGACGACGAACCGCTCGTAGAAGTTCTCGGCGGGTTCGATGGTCATCGGTCCGTACTCGGCGACCAGCGGTCCGAGGTAGTCGTCGCCCCGGAGCGCGGCGATAGCTTCGTCGGTCATTCGGCGACTCGTAGGTGCCGGAGGTAGATGAGCGTGTGGCCTTCCGGTCGCGTCGAGTTCGGAGTCGGTAGCGGTCACTCCGCCACGATACCGTAGAACGACTCGGCGACGCGAGGGAACAGCGCGGCCGCGAGCGCGCCGACGACGAACGCGGCCCCGACGGTCGCCAGCGAGGGCCACTGCGGTCCCACCACCGACGACGCCTCGCCGAGTGCCCGGCCGCCGTAGGCCGCCAGCGCGAGCGCCGCGTTGTAGTAGGCCACTCGTAGGGCGACCAGCCACGGCGTCACCGCCACCCATCCCGGCGCGTCCGTGGCGAGCGGCGTGACCCACCCGCCGCGAATCAGCGCGCCGGCCGCGACCGTCGTCAGCCACGCGACCAGCGCACCGGTCTTGAGACCGGCCCACTCGTTCGTTCCGGTGACGAGGACGAGCCAGAGGACGGGGAGACCGAACACCGACACGTCTGCGAAGACGTACGTCACGTCGTCCAAGAACACCCCGACGCCGTCCTTCTCGTCTACGCTCCCCTCGGCCCACCCGGACCACGACTGGCGGCGGCGACTCGTCGCGGCGCGAATCTGTCTGGCGGGACGGTCAGACATACTCGTGGAGT
Organism: Halorussus gelatinilyticus; assembly: GCF_023238445.1. Classification (GTDB taxonomy): domain Archaea; phylum Halobacteriota; class Halobacteria; order Halobacteriales; family Haladaptataceae; genus Halorussus; species Halorussus gelatinilyticus. The sequence goes on from NZ_CP096658.1 coordinate 3,533,274, forward strand.
GACGACGGCTACCGGCAAAAATCTGGGGTCGAGCGAAGTCGTGTTCGAGAGAAGAACAGTAGAAAACGAAGCCCGTCGGGACTTAGAGAAAGACCGCCGGACAAGTCCCGCGCCAACGGGTTACTCCTCGACGTCGGTCTCTTCTTCCTCTTCCTCGGTCTCCTCTTCGGCGTCCACGCGCTTCTGGACGTTGACCTGATAGTGCTTCAGGATGTCGCGGCCGAGCAGGACCGGGTAGTCCATGTGCCCGCGGTCCTCGATGCTCGCGGTCACGGTGTGGCGGTTTCCGCCGACGCCGACCACCACGTCCACGACCGGCCGCGAGCGACTCGACTTGCTGGACCCCGACTTGACCTTGGCGATGGACTTGATGGGTCCCGCACCGATTTCGGCTGCGAGTTTGGTGTCGATGCTCGTCCGGGTCGCGCCCGTGTCGGATTTGGCGACGACCGTCTCCGAGCCGCTGGTCCCGCTGAGGATGACCTCTTCGGTGTAGCCGATGACGATGGGTTCGCTCGATTTCGTCTCCTTGGGCATCGGCTTGCACGCGGGCACCGAGTCGTCCAGCGTGGCCGACAGGTCCCGCACCTTGCCCTCGTCCACCGTGCCGCCCGCGCGTTCGATAGCCAGTTGCGCGATGTACGGCGCGGCGCTCTTGCCGGTGGCCTTGTACAGGCCCTTGAAGCCCGCGGTCGGGTTGACTTCGAGGACGTACCAGCCGTCGTGGCCCTCGATGAGGTCCACGCCGGCGTAGTCGAGTCCGACGACTTCCGAAGCCTCGCGGGCGATGGAAGCCACCTCTCGCGGGAGGTCGTCGGACGCGTCCTCCACGTCGCCGCCCAGCGCCACGTTCGTCCGCCAGTCGTTCTCGGGCGCGTAGCGGTTCATCGCGCCGACGATGCGGTCGCCGACAACGTACACCCGGAGGTCGCGGTGGCGGGTGTCGTCGCGCTCGATGAGTTCCTGGAGGAACGCTTGGCGGTCGCCGACCCGCGGGTTGACGAGTTCGTCCGGGCCGACCTTCCACGTCCCGCCGCCGTGGGTCCCGATAGCGGTCTTGTAGACGGCCTCCTCGCCGAACGCGTCCCGACCGTCGTTGAGCCGGTCGTTCGACAGCGCCAGCAGCGCGTCCGGGACCGGAATCCCCGCGTCGGCCAGCGCCGTCGCCGTCGAGAACTTGTGGATGGCGGTCATGACCGAACTGGGGTCGTTCAGAACCGGCAACACCGCGTCGTAGATTTTGGCGAGACCGAGCGCCTCGGAAGGCTGTTCGGTGTTCGAGAGTAGAAGTCGATTCGCCACCGCGTCCACGTCGGGTTCGAGTTCGACGGACCCGTCTTCGAGCTGAATCGCGGTGTTCTCTTCCCGAAGCCAGGACGGTTCGTGACCGAGATCTTCGATAGCGTTCAGAATCGCCTTCGTTTCCTTACTGTTGTGAAGACTGAGCACACCGACCCGCACACCTGAACCGTCAGCAGTCATTGGTAGTTACGTATTGGACGCCGCGGCTTAAAAAGCCGAACATCGGTTTCGGCGGAGCGACTGCCGCGCCTTTATATATGCCGGGGCCTCAGTGGGGGACATGACCGGTTCGGAGGCTGACCCGGACGCGTTTACGTACAACGGCGGAATCGTCGAGCCGGGTGAGACCCAGAACGTTCGGTACGGCATCAGCGAGACGTATCTGGGCGACCCGGTTCGCATCCCCGTCACCATCGTTAACGGAGCCGAACCGGGGCCGACGGTGTTCCTCACGGCCGCGGCGCACGGCGACGAACTCAACGGCATCGAGGTCGTGCGGGAGGTCGCCCACGGCTGGAACCACGACGACCTCTGTGGCACGCTGGTCTGTATGCCCGTCCTGAACGTCCCCGGATTCCTCTCACAGGAGCGCTACCTCCCGATTTACGACCGGGACCTGAACCGCTCGTTCCCCGGTCGGCAGGGTTCGACCAGTGCCAAGCGCATGGCCTTCCAGATATTCCGGAACTTCATCGCGCCCTGCGACATCGGACTCGACTTCCACACGTCCACGCGCGGGCGCACGAACATGTTGCATGTGCGGGCGGACATGGCCGACCCCGAGGTTTCGAGGCTGGCCAAGTCGTTCGGTTCGAACGTCATCATCTCCTCGGAGGGGCCGACCGGCACGCTCCGCCGGGAGGCGACCGACTACGGCATCCCGACCATCACCATCGAGATGGGCGAGGCCCACCGGTTCCAGCGCGAGTTCATCGACCGCGGACTGGAGGGCGTCGGGAGCGTCCTCTCGGAGTACGGCGCCCACCGCACCCCGTCGGTGAAGTGGCCGGGCTGGCGGACCGTCATCGACGACGCCAAAGAGAAGACGTGGATTCGCGCCGACGCGGGCGGACTGGTGGACATGCACCACGACCGCGGGTCGCTGGTCTACGAGGGCGACACCATCTGCACCATCACCAACCCGTTCAAAACCGACCGGGAACCCGTCGAAGCGCCGTTTACGGGGCTGTTGGTAGGCGTCCTCGAAAATCCGGTGGTCTATCCGGGGAACCCGCTGTGTCACATGGTCGAACTCTCGGCGAAGACCCGTAAAGCCCTCAAACGCGAGCGCGCCCGGAGCGAATCGGTCGAGAACACGCCGACGCCCGCGAGTCCGAGCCGGCGGTGAACCTCGGATTTCGTGGCGTCGTCGCCGAGTTAGGATAAACTCCACACTGGAAAAAGACAGAACGGACCGAGCTGATCAGTTTCGTACGGAAACGGCCCGATGCCTTCCAGAACGTCTATTTCCGACCGAATAGACGTATCGCTCTGGTGGGAACCGTGTATTCGAGTCACAAACAAAAGCCACGGGTGGACGTACTCGACCGGCGTGGAAACGTGTTGAATCACCTGTCCGAAGAGGTCACGGACAAGCGAGAACTGGTGGAGCGCCTCGACTGCTCGCGCTCGACGGTCGATAGGAGCGTCCGCGAACTCCAATCGTACGACCTCGTGGAGTACGAGGACGGCGCGTACCGCCCGACGACGTTCGGCCGACTCGCTGCCGGGGAGTACCGGCAGTTCGAGCAGCGACTCGTCACGATGAGCCGACGCGGAGGTGGTGGTCTCGACGCCAGAAGACCCCTACGTGCCCGCCATCCACCACGCCGGCGCGCTGGTCGAGTCAGACGCCCCGGAGTTGCACGAGTGGGCCGAATCGACTTACGCCGACTACCGGGCGGCGGCCCGCGAGTTCGAACCCGTGCGGTCGGCCTGAGTTCCGGACATGTTCGCCGGGAAAACCGAGTGCGGAGGCCGCGAGGCCGGCGGCAGGTAGAAACTTCTATTTGCCCACAGTCCAACCTCCCGAACGGACAAGTATGAGTCAATCGTACAATCGAGGCCTCGTCGAAGACTTCGGCCGGTGGCGGGAGTTCACGGCCGGGATGTGGGCCTGGATATTCCACAAGTTCACCGGGTGGGTACTCGTCGGCTACCTGTTCACTCACATCGCCGTGCTGAGTACCGCAACCACCGGTGCGAACGCGTACACGGATACGATTCAGGGGCTCGAAAGCCTGCTCGTGGTCCGGATCATGGAGGTCGGCCTGCTGGCGGTCGCCGTCTTCCACATCCTGAACGGGGTTCGCCTGCTGTTCGTGGACCTCGGACTCGGACTCGAGTCGCAAGACAAGAGCTTCTACGCATCACTCGTCGTCACGGGCGTCATCGTACTGGCGAGCATCCCGACGTTCTTGGAGGGGGCGTTCTGAGATGGCCGAGCGTTACTCCTCGTTCCAGAGCGGAAGCGCGTCGTGGCTCTTCCAGCGGGTCACGGCCGCGTTCCTCGTCGTGGTGCTGGCGTTCCACTTCTTCCTCCTGCACTTCATGAACCACGCCTCGGAGGTGACGTTCGCCGGGACGAGCGCTCGCATGAGCGAGTGGGGCTATCTCGTCACGATGGTGCTGTTCCTGTGGACCGGGACGTTCCACGGCGTCAACGGCGTCTACGCCGCACTGCTGAATCAAGGACTGACGGGTACGAAGAAGACCGCGGTCAAGGGCATCCTCGTCGTCGCCGGTCTCGCGCTGGCGGCGCAGGGCACCTACCTCGCGCTCGTCATGAACGGAATGGTGTAAACATGAGCACGCAAGTACCAGAAGAGAAAGAGCAGAGCGAGACCGAACAGGAGGTCAACGCCGAGACCGAGGCCGAGATTTCCGAGGGCGCGTCGTACGGCGACCAGCGCCGCGACCAGCGGGACGCCCAGCGCCGGCAGTCGGTGTCGGGCGCGCCCGCCGATATCGAGGGCGAGTCGTTCCGACTGAAGGTGTTCCGCTACGACCCCGAGGTCGAGGGGAAGATGGAACCGCGCTTCGACGACTTCGCCGTCCCGAAGCAGAAGGGGATGACGGTCCTCGACGCGCTCATCTACGCCCGCGACCGTTACGACACCACGCTGACCTTCCGCCACTCGTGCCGACAGGCGGTCTGCGGGTCGGACGCGCTGTTCATCAACGGTCGCCAGCGACTCGGCTGTCAGACCCAGATTTCGGACCTCGAAGAGCCGGTCCGGGTCGAGCCGCTCCCCCACCAGGACGTGGTGAAGGACCTCGTCGTGGACATGGAACACTTCTACGACCAGATGCACGCGGTCGAACCGTTCTTCCAGCCCGAGGAGGACCCCGACGGCGACCTCGAAGAGTACCGACAGACCCGCGAGAACCGCGAGAAGATCAAGATGTCCACGCGGTGCATCTGGTGCGGTGCCTGTATGTCCTCGTGTAACATCGCGGCCGGTGACAACCAGTATCTCGGTCCGGCGGCCATCAACAAGGCCTACCGGTTCGCCATGGACGAGCGGGAGGGCGAGAACATGAAGGAACACCGGCTGAACGTGATGGACCAGGAACACGGCGTCTGGCGGTGCCAGACGCAGTTCTCCTGTACCAACGTCTGTCCGAAGGACATCCCGCTGACCGAGCACATCCAAGAACTCAAGCGAGAGGCGGTCAAGCAGAACCTCAAGTTCTGGTAGCTCGAACACTACAAGATTACAACTATGCACGAACACGACGTTCTGGTAATCGGCGGCGGCGGTGCCGGACTCCGAGCGGCCATCGCGGCCCACGAGGAGGGCGCGGACGTGGCTATCGTCACGAAGCTCCACCCGGTCCGTTCGCACACCGGCGCGGCCGAGGGCGGTATCAACGCGGCGATTCGAGAGGGCGACGACTGGGAACTCCACGCCTACGACACGATGAAGGGGTCGGACTACCTCGGCGACGCCCCGGCAATCGAGACCCTCGCGCAGGACAGCCCCGAGGAGACGGTCCAACTCGAACACTGGGGGATGCCGTTCTCCCGAGAGGACGACGGCCGGGTCTCCCAGCGCCCGTTCGGCGGTCTCTCGTTCCCGCGGACGACCTACGCCGGGGCCGAGACCGGCCACCACCTGCTCCACGTGATGTACGAGCAGGTCGTCAAGCGCGGGATTCAGGTGTACGACGAGTGGTACGTCTCGAACCTCGCGGTCACGGACCACGACGACGCCGAGGACCGGGAGTGTCACGGCGTCGTCGCCTACGACATCAAGACCGGCGCGGTCGAGGGCTTCAAGGCCCGCAACGGGGTCATCCTCGCCACCGGCGGCACCGGACAGGTGTACGACCACACGACCAACGCGGTCGCCAACACCGGCGACGGCGCGGCGATGGCCTACCGAGCGGGCGTCCCGCTCGAGGACATGGAGTTCGTCCAGTTCCACCCGACGACGCTCCCCTCGACGGGCGTCCTCATCTCCGAGGGCGTCCGCGGGGAGGGCGGCATCCTCTACAACAGCGAGGGCGAGCGGTTCATGTTCGAGTACGGTTACGCCAACAACGCCGGGGAACTGGCCTCCCGCGACGTGGTGTCGCGGGCGGAACTCACCGAGGTCAACGCCGGCCGCGGCGTCGAAGACGAGTACGTCTATCTGGACATGCGCCACCTCGGCGAGGAGCGTATCACCGACCGACTGGAGAACATCCTCCACCTCGCGCGGGACTTCGAGGGCGTGGACGCGCTCGAAGAGCCGATGCCGGTCAAGCCCGGCCAGCACTACGAGATGGGCGGCATCGAGACCGACGAGAACGGCGAGACGCTCATCGACGGTCTCTACGCCGCCGGGGAGTGCGCCTGCGTGTCGGTCCACGGGTCGAATCGCTTGGGCGGCAACGCACTGCCGGAACTCATCGTCTTCGGCGCGCGCGCCGGTCGTCACGCCGCGGGCGCCGACCTCGGCGAGGCCGAGATTACGAAGGGCAAGACCGCCGAAATCGAGGAGGAAGACGGTCTCGACACGCCGGTCGAACCCGGCGCGGTCCCCTCGGGCGACGACGAAGCAGTGGCCGACGGTAGCGACGACGTGGCCGCGGACGGCGGCGCGGCGGTCGTGGACCCCGACGAGACGGTCCGCCGGGCGGTCGAGCGCGAACGCACTCGCATCGAGGAACTGATGCAAAAAGACGAGGGCATCAAGCACTCGGACCTCCGGGCGGACCTCCAGCAGTCGATGACCGAGAACGTCAACGTCTTCCGGAACGAGGACGGTCTGAAGCAGGCGCTCGAGGACATCCGCGAAGTCCGGGAGGCGTATCAGGACGTGTACGTCAACGACCCGTCGCGGACGTTCAACACGGACCTCATCCACACCATCGAGACGCGCAACCTCATCGACCTCGCGGAGGCCATCACGCTCGGCGCGCTGGCCCGCGACGAGTTCCGCGGTGCCCACTGGCGACAGGAGCACCAGGAGCGCAAGGACGACGAGTGGCTCAAGCACACGATGCTGTCGTGGAACGACGGCACGCCGGAACTGTGGTACAAGCCGGTCATCCTCGAAGGCGAGGACAAGACCTACGAGCCGAAGGAACGCTCGTACTGACCGACTCTTCGTTTCTCTCGACGTTCGGTCTCCGGTAACTCGGAGTAGCGACGCTGCGCGGCCGCCCGACTTCAGCAGACTCGACCGACGGGACGGCTATCGACCGAGACCGCAGAGTCGCGGCGCTGTGTTTGTTCGTCCCGGCATCGCACTTCGACTCTCCGACGACGTACCGAACGCCGAGGAAGAGGATTCGTTTTTAGAGACGAAGGACAGCGACTCACGCGTACAAATCGTTCGTTTCGCTCATCCCGCCAGTCCGAGCGCCGCGAGCAGGTCGATACCCGCGTCGAAGTACTCGACCGCCCTGTATCCGAGATAGACGCCGACGATGCCGACCAAACCGGGGAGTTCGGGCGGCGCGGGCAGCGGGATGCCGAGGAAAGTGAACAGCGCGCCCGTCAAAAACCCCGTCAGCAGCGCGAGGAGCGTGAGTATCACGTTCATCGGTAACGTCGTTCGCGGAGGAGCGAGAAGGGAGTTCTGATTCGGGTCGAACGTCGGGAGAGTCGCTCAACGCGTGACGCGACTGGCGTCGGCGTCGAGGGAGAAGTAGGGCGGCTATCGCGCTATCGCCACTGCGAGAGCGTCCGGGACTCTTCGAACGGCATCGCCAGATACGCTTCGTCGTTCGACACGTCGGCGATGACCGTCGTGCGTTCGTCGTCCGTGTCGTCCACGGCGAACATGACTTCGCCGTCTTCGAACGATTCGTCCAGTTCTGCGGTGGGGAGTGTCCAACTCAGGGTTAATCACCGAGGTTCGGTCTTCGTACTTCAGTTTTAGAGGCGAGAGGGACTTTAGTATACACTACCCTCCCGCCCGTAACGGAACGTTACGCGCACCGTACCGCCGTAAAACGGATCGAAACAGAAAATTACTGATAGGTGTGCGAGCCGTCGTCGGCCATATTTCCGGACTGCTAATTTCGCCGCCGGTGGTCACGAAGTGACCGACCGTCAGTCGCGGAGTCGGACCGCGACCAGCGCGGCGGCCAGTAGCGCGACCAACGTCACGCCCGCGCCGAATCCGGGCACGCCGCCGTCGGCATCTGCCGTCTCGGTCGCCTCGGTCGTCGCCGGTTCGTCCTGCGCGGCCACCTCGACCTGCACCTCCTTCGTCACGGTCGCGCCGTACTCGTCTTCGACGACGACGGTGACGGTCCGAGTGCCGGGCGACCCGAAGCTGTGTTCGACGGACTTCCCGGTCACTTCGCCGTCGCCGAACTTCCACGTCACCGTCACGTCGCCGACGTCGTCGGAGACGTTCGCCGAGAAACTCCCGGCCTTGCCGACCGTCACGGAGTCGGGCGTCCGAACCGCGACCTCGGGCCGGTCGTTGACCACGAGCATCTTCGTCGCGGTGTCGCGGAGTCCGTGCTCGTCCGTGACCGTCAGATTCACCGTGCGCTCGCCCGGCGAGTCGAAGCTGAGCGTCGCGGTCTCGCCGGTCGCCGACCGGTCGCCGACCGACCACTCGTAGGCCGCCACGCTCCCGTTCTCGGCGGTCGAGCCGCTCGCGGAGAGTTCGACCGACTCGCCGACCGGCACCGCCGTCTTCGCGTCGATGGTCGCCGAGGGCGCGGGCACGCTCGTCACCGCCAGCGTGCCGGTGCCCGTCACGTCAGCCGAGAGAGTCGCCGTGCCGTTCGCCTCGGAGACGACGCTCGTCGCCAGCAGCGACCATCCCTCGTCGGTCCGCTCGGCGACGCGCACGTCCGAGAGTTCCGCCTCGACCGCGCTCTTCCGGACCGCGAACTCGACCGTCGCAGAGCCGTTGGCCAGCGTCGCGGGACCGTCCATCTCGACCGCGTAGAGCGCGTCGCCCGGCGGCGAGAGGTCGGTCGCGTCGGTCCGCTCCGCGACCGCGAGGACACCCGAGACGTTCGAGTCGGCGAGCGTGACCGCCTGCACGGGTGACTCCTCGAAGGTCACGGTCGTCCCGGTCTGGTTCGCGGCGGCGTCCTCGATGGCGGCCACCGCGGGACCGCCGATCCGGACGACCCACCCGTCGCGGCTCTCGCCGTAACTGGTCGATTCGCCGACCGCGAGGTAGCCGCCGTCGTGGCCCTCGACGACCGGCCAGAACTTGTCCCAGTAGCTGTCGCCGTAGGTCCGCGACCAGTCGCGCTTGCCCGCGGCGTCGGTCTTGACGATCCAGCCGTCCGCGCCCTCGTCGCCGAGGACGTGTTCGGTCCCCGAGAGGACGTAGCCGCCGTCGGGGTCGTTGTGGATGCCGTAGAAAGCGTCGCCGCGCTCGGTGCCGAAGGTTCGGTCCCACGCGGTCTCGCCGTCGCCGGTTATCTTCAGCATCCAACCATCCTGCTGGCCCGCGCCCTTACTCGCGGTCCGCCCCGCGAGGACGAACCCGCCGTCGGAGGCGACCGTCGCGTCGTGAATCCGGTCGTACTCCTCGCCGCCGTACGTCTTGCTCCACTCGCGGTCGCCGTCGCCGTTCACCTTCAGTACCCACGCGTCGGCCGGGTCAACTCGGTCGCTCGTCGTGGTGCCGGTCATCAGGAGGTCGCCGCCGTCGGTCACGAAGATGGAGTTGACGTACTCGTCGGTGTTCGCGCGCTGCGTGTCGTAGGTCTCGCTCCAGACCGTGTCGCCGCCCTCGGTCAGTTCCATCGCCCACGCCTCGGCGTTCCCGCGCTCGTCGCTGAAGCCCGAGACGTAGATTCGGTCGCCGGACTTCGCCAGCGACCAGAACTCGTCGGGACCGGCCTCGCCGTAGGTCTTCGACCAGCGCTTCTCGCCGTCGGGGCCGATTTTCAGCAGCCACCCGTCCCACGCGCCTCCGGACTCCTCGGCGGACATCCCGGCCAGCAGGTAGCCGTCTTCGACCCGTTCGACGTCGAAGATGCGGTCGACGCCGGACCCGCCGTAGCTTCGCTCCCACTTCGTCTCGCCCGCGCGGTCGAGCATCGCCACGTAGCCGTCGTGGGCACCGTCGGTCGAACTGTTCGACCAACCGACGGCGAGATAGCCGCCGTCTACCCGCAGGCCCGTCGCCAGTTTGTCGTCGTCGCCGCCGCCGACCGTCTGAGACCATCGCTCGGACGGGCCGGGCGCGTTCGCGGCCTCGGGCGACGCCGCGCTCGCGCCAACCGACCCGACCATCGGGGCCGCCACGAGCAACGCGGCGAACGCCGCGGCCAACACTGTTCGTCTCACGACTCGTTCCTCCCGTCGAGAACCGCTATTTGGCGTTTCGGAAGCATAGTATCGAACCGTCGTCCCGGTTATTCCGGGATTGTCGTTGTTCTCCCCGGACGGAGAGCGCCGGGGCGAACGTTACTCTACATATGTCCGCGTTCGGGTCTTTGTTATATACGGACTGAGGCGTTGGCAGGGGCGACCTGCGTCGCGCTCGGCGGGTCGCACGAGCCGGCCAGCGAGACCGTGAAACGGTCAGTCGCCAGTCGGGAACCGAGGTAATCGCGGCTTACCACCGGACACTCGGGCGATAACAAAGTGGCAATCCGGCCTTGGAATGGAGTAATGAGCCGTCGAATCAGCTTCGAGTGTCCCCGACCCGACGAGGAGGTCACGTCGGTCGAACGATGAGTCACGAAACGCCCGCCGACGCGTGGATCGACCGCCTCGCGCGTCCCCAACTCGCGGCGGACCTCCTCGCGGTCGTCGGCTACGTCGCGCTCGCGGTCGTCGTCCTCTCGCAACCCGGCGTCTACGGGACGCCGCTGGCGGCTGCGCTCGGGCTACCGCTCCTCTTTTTCGCGCCGGGCTACGCCCTCGTCTCGGCGCTGTTCCCCGGTGCGACGCCCGACGACGCGCGGACGGACGTGACCTTCGCCGAGGTCCGCCAGCACGGACTCTCCGGAGCCGAACGTCTCGCGCTCGGCTTCGGCGTCAGCCTCGCGCTGCTCCCGCTGTTGGCCGTCGCGCTCTCGCTCTCGCCGTGGTCCATCGTGCCCGCGACCGTCCTGCTCTCGGTCGCGGTCGTGACGGCGCTGTTCGCGGTCGTCGGCGCGGCGCGGCGACTCCGCCGGCCGGCCGACCGCCGGTTCTCGCTCCCGGTGCGGGCGTGGCTCGGCGACGCCAAGCGGTCGGTCTTGACCGGGCCGGCCTCGGAGCGCGCGCTGAACGTCGGTCTCGCGCTCGGGGTCCTGCTGGCGGTCGGCGCGATGGGCTACGCCGTCGCCGCGCCCGGACCGGGCCAGCAGTACACCGGCGTCGCGCTCCTCTCGCAGAACGAGACGGGCCAACTCGTCGCGGACGACTACCCGAGCAACTTCACGCGCGGCGAGAGCAAGCCGCTGGTCGTGGAGTTGACCAACCACGAGGGCGAGCGGACCGACTACTCGGTGGTGGTCGAACTCCAGCGCGTCCGGAACGCCGACGGCGGCGCGCCGAAGGTGGTCCAAGACCGGAAACTGGCGACGTTCACGCCGACCGTGGGCGCGGGCCGGACGTGGCAGACCACCCACGAGGTCACGCCGACGATGACCGGCGAGAACCTGCGGCTGACCTACCTCGTCTACGAGGGCGACCCGCCTCAGAACCCGACGACGGAGAACGCCTACCGCCACGTCCACGTCTGGGTGAACGTCACCGCGTGACGGGGGCATTCGGGCGTCACCGCGCGACGAGGGCGTTCGAGCGTCACCGCGCGACGGGGGGAAGCCGGGGGTAAGCGACGATGTGGCCGTGGGAACACCTCGCCGTCGGCTATCTGGGCTACTCGCTCGCGGTTCGACTCGCGGGCCGGGGAGCGCCGCGACCGTGGCCGGTCGTCGCGCTCGCGGTCGGCACGCAGTTCCCCGACCTGGTGGACAAACCGCTCGCGTGGACCTTCGGCGTCCTGCCGTCGGGCCACTCGCTGGCGCACTCGCTGTTCGCGGCGCTCCCGCTGGCGGCGCTCGCCGCGACGGTCGGGGTCGCGCTCGACCGCCGGCGGGACGGCGACGCGCCCGGCGCGAGTCGAGTCGGCGCGGCGTTCGCGTTCGGCTATCTCAGCCACCTGCCGAGCGACGCGTTCTACCCCCTGCTGGTCGGCGGGGAGGCGAACTACGACTTCCTACTCTGGCCGGTCGTCCCGGTCTCTTCGCCCGAGACCGGCGTCGGGTTCGCCGAGATGCTCCGGACGCTGTTCTCGCGCTACGTCGAGCGACTGGCCCGCGGCGAGGTGTCGCCCTACCTCGCGGTCGAACTCGGCCTGCTCTCGGCCGTGGTCGCGCTGTGGGTCGCCGACGGCCTGCCGCCGCTCCGGTGGCTCTGGTCGCGGGTCGTCCTCGGGCGACCCGTCGAGGAGTCGGGGTAGTCGGCGAGGAATTGGGGAGTCGGCAAGGAGTCGGGGTAGTCGGCGAGACGCTTCGCGGCCTGCCGCGAAGCGTCTCGCCCTGCTCGGCCGGAGTCGCCCCGGTTCTCGCCCGGAAAGCGACGCCTGAACGCCGCGCAGGACGGACATAACAATATCCCGAAACGACCGAGTGGGTAACGTGACCGACGAGGAGCGTTCGGCGACGAGGCGCGCGTATCTCCGAACCGCCGGGACCGTCGCGGCGGTCGGATCGCTCGCGGGGTGTGGTCGGACCGACCGCGGGCCGACGACGAGCGCACCGACCGAAACGACCGAAACGACGCCGGGCGAGCGGACTACGACCGACGAACCGACCGCGACCGGCGAACCGACCGAGACGGCCACGCCGAGCGAACTGGCCGACCGGCGCGGCTACGAGACCGTCGTGAACGTCGCGACTGCGAGCGTCGATACCCAGGACGGCGAGGCGATGGAGGCGTTCCTCGAGGAGAAGTCCGGTGACGACACGCTGTTCTACTTCCCGTCGGGGCGCTACCGCCTCGCGGAGTGGCGCGCGACGGACTACCGGAACCTCGGCATCGTCGGCGACGACGCGGTGCTCGCCGCGCCCAGCGACGCGACCTACTGGCTGAAGTGGGCCAGGCTGGACGACCTGCTCTTCGAGGGGTTCACCATCGACTGCCGTGGCAAGGGCGTCGCGCCGATCGCCCGTGTCGGAGTCGGGGGCGGGACGAGCGTGGTCCGGAACGTCGTCGTCCGCGGGCACCGCCACGTGCCCCGAAACGGGTTCGAGATAGAAGTGACCGACCCGGACGGCGAGTTGACCTTCGAGAACGTCGCGCTCCCCGACGGCTCGACCACCGGCGACGCGATGTTCGTCTTCCCCGCGAGCACCGGGACGCTGACCTTCCGGAACTGCCGCATCGAGGACTGGCACGAGGGTCTCTACAGCGCGTACCACTCCGGCCCGCTCCGGATTCTGGGCGGCTACTACGCCAACAACGGCATCGAGCAGGTCCGGGTCGGCGGCGGGACCGCGGGCGCGCTCGTGCGCGGCGCGACCGTGCGCGTAGACGACCCGAGGCGGCCGAACCACAAGCCGAACATGCGGGGCATCTGGGCCGAAGAAGGCGCGAGCGCCCGCATCGAGAACTGCGACATCGCCATCACCGACCTGACCGGGACCTACAGTTCGGGCGGCATCGTCGTCGGCACGCAGTTCGGCGAGGTGACGATAGCGAACACGGACATCCGAATCGACGCCGACACCTACGCCGTCAGCCTCCGGGACCCAATCGAGAGCATGGACGGCCAGACCATCCCGAGCATGGACCGTCTCCCGAAGCGCACGCGCGTCACGGCCCGGAACGTCCGCATCTCCGGCGACGCGACGACCGGCACCGCGGTCCGGACGGCCCGGCGCGACGACTGCCGGTTCGAGCGCGTCTGCATCCAGCACGGCGGGTCGCGCGACGGCATCGCGGTCGAGGACGCCTCGGGGTGTGCGGTCCGGAACTCGACCATCGACGTGGGCGGCGAGGCCATCCGGACCGAGGACGCGAACGTGACCACGCGCGGACTCCGGACCAGCGGGTCGTGTCGAATCGAGACGACGATGAACTAACTCCACCAGTCTTTTCCCCGCCTCGATAGTTCGCAACCACTGGTCGCTATTGCTCGTCGGGTAGTCTTTTGCGCCTGCGCGCCGAGTCGTCGGTATGCCCCGCGTCGCGCTCATCGCCCACGACGACGAGAAGCCCGAAATCATCGACCTCGTCACCGACCACGAGTCGCTGCTCGCGTCGTTCGACCTCGTGGCGACCGGCACGACCGGCCAGCGCATCGCCGAGGAGACGGGTCTCGAAATCGAGCGCAAAAAGTCGGGACCGGTCGGCGGTGACACCCAAATTGGCGCGGAGGTCGTCGAGGACCGACTCGACGGCATCGTCTTCCTCCGGGACCCGCTGACCGCCCAACCTCACGAACCGGACATCACCGCGCTCCTACGAATCTGCGACGTTCACGACGTGCCGATGGCGACGACGCGGACCTCGGCGGAGTACCTGCTCGACGGCCTCGCGGCCGAACTGGAAGAGACGGTCTGAGCGGAGCGGTCCGAGTCGCGTTCCGATTTTTCGCGGTCGGTCCGGCGAGAGTTGCTGAAATCGTGAGCGGAGGCTCTCGGACCGCGACAGCAACTGTACCGCGAGTCCGGACCGCTCTGCGAACGCACTGCTCTACGAACGCAACTGCACCGCTAACTGAAGCCGACGCCGAGGAGTTGACCGCGCAGCACTGCGACCGCACGGCACCGCGCTTCGTCCTCCCCACCCGATTGCGTTCCCCACTACGTTGCGCTACTCAGCCACCGGAAGACGAACCGCGTCTTCCGAGCCTACGCTCACGTCGGTTCGCGCAGACCTCGCGCGTGTGGACGCGACCCGCGAGGGGTCGCGCCAGCACGCGCCGGGTCGAGGGTTCCGTGGAGTCCGACCAGACCGCTGAACGAGTCCGAGAAGGCCCCTGAACGAATCACGCGAGCAATCGACGTTCCCGACCGCAACCGGCGCGTCAGAGGTAGCCGAGGTCTTCGAGTCGCCGTTCGACCGAGCCGTCGTCGCCCGCAGCGCGGTCGGTCCCGAACGGAACGTCGCCGTAGTCCCTGCGCGAAACGGAGTCGGCGAGCAGGTCCTCGGGGACCTCGCCGGTCATCCGCGCGGGCACGTCGAGTCCCGCGGCGGCCATCGCGATGGGGGCCACGTCGGTCAGCGAGAGCGCGCCGGGCCGCGCACCGTCGGCGTCGAGCGCGGGGTCGGCGTCGGGAGCCTCGAAGCCCGCGTCGTCGGCGAACGCCGGGCCGTCGGCGAGAAACACGCCGTCGCGCTGGTGGTCGTGGGTCTCGGTCGGGACGAACCGCTGGCCGATGAGGTTCGTACTGAGCGTGTGGTTCATGTCGGCGGGCATGAAGAGGACGTCGCAGGCCTGCTCGGTGTACGGCCCGTCGTAGACCTCCTCGCGCCGCCGGACCCACTCGAACACCGGGTCGCCGTCGGGCGTCCGCAGGGTCGAGAGCAGGTCGATGAGGTCGTCACGGACGCCCTCGTACTCCTCGGGCGTGACCACGCCGGACGGTTCCCGGCCAGCCAGATTCACCCGGACGCCGAGTTCGACGCTCCGGGTGTAGGCCTTCGAGTTCGCCCAATCGACGCCCTCGCTGGCGGCCGACACCGCCTCGTAGGGCAGGACGTCGGTCAGGAGGTCGCCGACCCCGAGTCTGGTCGCCAGCGAGTAGGCGTCGCCCGGCGTCACCCCGACCGTGCCGAGCGCCGTCGTCGCGGCGGAGACGACCTGTCCCGTGACCGACGGGCCGCCGTCCGCGCTCGCTCCCGCGGCACCGTCCCCGCCGCTCGCGCCGTCGGCCGCGCCGGTCAGCGTCGCCTTCTCGGTCATCAGACTCGGGCCGGACGAGTCGGCGGTCGCCTCGACGAACCCCGCGTCGCGGAGGATTTCGTTGAGGTAGACCGTGTAGCCGTCCACCTCGCCCATTCCGTGGTCCGAGCAGACGACGACGTTGGCGTCGCCCGCGGCCTCGCGGACCCGACCCAACACTTCGTCGGCGCGCTCGTAGGCCCGCCGGAAGGTCTCGCGGTCGTCGAAGTTGTGAAACACCGTGTCGGTCTTCTGGACCTGTACGACCGCGACCCGCCAGTCGTACTCCGCGAGGACGTACTCGGCGGCCTCGCCGCGCATCCGAATCAGGTCGAGGTAGCTCTCGCGCTTGCGGTCGTGGTCGTCGCTCGTCTCGGCGTCGGCGTAGATGCGGTACTCGCCGTCGATGGCCTCCGACAGCTCGCTCCGGATGCCCTCCGGGTAGCCCGCGTCCTCCTCGTGGGCGAGATATCCCGGCACGAGGACGCCCGCGACCGGTTCCGCGGGGTGGGTCACGGGCACGTTCAACACCACCGCGGGTTCGTCCAACGCGGTCAGGTAGTTCCACAGCGCGGGCTGGCGGACCCGGTTTCTCGTGACGAGTTCGTCCTCGTCGGGGTAGCCCGCGGTGGAGTGGAAGAAGCCGTAGGTGCCGTGGTGGCTCGGGTCGGTCCCGGTGTACATCGAGGGCCACGCGCTCCCGGTCCACGGCGGAAAGGTCGATTCGAGGGGTGCCTCGACGCCCTCGTTCCGGAGTCGCTCGAACTCGGGGAGCGACGACTCGAACTCGTCGAGGTATCTGAAGTCCAGCGCGTCGAAGCCGACGACGACGGTGTTGTGTTTGCTCGACATCGTGTCTCACGGTCGCCTCTCGCGACCGACTCGCCACTCGCTACGTCCTCGCCCGGTATTGTTCCCGGCCGCTTAGCCGGGGGCCACAGAGCCGCTAACGGCTCTGACGACTCGTTAAAATCGGTGGCGACAGGCGGTGCCTGCGGCTAACCCGGCCGAGCGAACGCCGTGCCTGTGGGACGTTCCGGAACCGACCCGGCCGGCGAACGCGCTCCCTGTGCGGTCGATAATCCAGCGAAAATCCGGCGAACGTGCCGACTGACGTGCGACGAGAAAATTTACGCCGAGCCTGAGCGAATCCGCAGGGCGAGGTTATCGTCCGGCGTCTCCGACTCGAAACGAGGCGGCCGCCCTACCGGAACTTCTTGTAGACGCTCGACAGCGCGTTGGTGACGGCCGTGCCGGTCTCCATCGTGTAGTACGACCGGAGTTCGGGCGCGAACTTGGCCTTGTAGCCACAGAGCCGTTCCTCGTTGGCACCCACGAGGTCGTAGTTCTCGACGCCGCGGTCCATCGCGTCGGTCATGATGGCCCAGTCCACGAGGTCGTTGACCGGCAGGTCGTGGTCGTGTTTCGCGCCGCCCTGCCACCGGTAGACGGTGTCGCCGGCCTCCAGCGCGACCATCCCGCCCGCGATTTCGCCGTCGATTTCGCAGGCGTAGGGCCGGACCGTCCCCTCGGGCAGTCGCTCGTAGAGGTCGGCGACGAACCGCGGCGTCACGCCGTAGTTCTCGTCCTGTTCGTCGTGGCGCGCCCGGACCTGCGAGATGACCGCCCGAATCTCGTCGATGCCGCCCTCGTAGACGCGATAGTCGCCGTCGGTCCGGACGTTGTTCCGGGCGTCGCTGGAGAACGACATCAGCACGTCCTCCTCGCCCCGCGTCAGGTCCACCGAGTAGGTGTGGCGCACGTCGATGTCGAACTCGCTCCACTCGAAGGGCCGCACGTCCCGATACTCGGGACCCGGCCGAATTTGGGTGTGTTTCGGCTTCAGTTCGCTCTCTATCCAGTCGAGACAGCCCCGAACGAACCGCTTGTTCCGGCGCTCGCGCTTGCGGCGCTTGAGCTTCCAGTGGTTCAGGAGCGCGGGACCGAGATACGTGACCCAGAGACCGGGCGCGGGCGAGAACGCCATCGCCATCCCGCCCTTGCGCTTCTCGAAGACGGGGAAGAGACCGACCGCCTCGTGGCCCTTGTAGCCCACGAGGAGGTGGAGGTCCGCGTCCGCGTGGGCCGCCTGCACCGCGAGCGATTCCCGATAGTGGAACGGCGTGGTCTGGGGCGACCGGGCCACGAGGTCGTCCCAATCGTGATGGTCGAAGTCCGCTACGGTTCCGATACTGATACCTTCCTGCTCGATTGTCACGCTCATGTTATTCGAGATAGCCGAGATCCGCGAGTCGCGCTTCGACGTCTCCGTCGTCGGTCGCTTCCTGTTCGCCCGCGTCGAGCGCGGGGTACGATTCGGTTCCCGCCGACCGCACCGCCGGGAGGACCGACCCGTCCATCCGGTCGGCCGCGGGAACCCCCATCGTCGCCAGAATCGTCGGTGCCACGTCGAAGAGGTGGGCGTCCGAGAGGTCGGCGCTCGGCGTCGCGCCCTCGCCCGAAATCGCCACGATACCGTCGCGCTTGTGGTTGTACGGTTCGCTCGGCGGGCCGAACTGTCCGTCGCCGACCCGCGTCGAGAGGAACTCGTCGAACTCACGCGGGACCGTGATTACGTCGGGCGCTTCCTCGACGTACGGGCCGGAGAAGACCTCGTCGCGCCGAGCGACCCGCTCGAAGACGGGTTTCCCGTCGGGGGTCTCGACGGCCGACAGCGCATCCACGAGGTCGTCGCAGAGCCGGTCGTACTCGCGTTCCGGAACGACGCCCTCGGGTTCGCGACCCGCCAAATTTATCCGGACCCCGAGTTCGATGCGGTCGCGCACGTACGCCTTCGAGTCGGGGAAATCGACCTGCTCGGAGCCGGCGCGGGCCACGTCGGTCGGGACGTGACGGGCCGCGAACTCCGCGAGACCCACCGCGTCGAGCGCGTTGTAGACGCGCTGGCTTGTGACGCCCGCGCTGGCGAGACCTGTCACCGCGCGCTCGGCGAGGCTCGGCCGGTCGCTCCCGTCGGCGGCTTTCCTCCCCTCTTTGCCGTCCTGAAGTTGGTTGTCCGCGATGGTGGACCACGTGGGCATCCCCTGGCCCTCGGTGGTCGTCTCGACCAGTCCCCGCTCGCGGAGGTACTCGTTCGGCCGGAACTCGTGGCCGGTGTACTCGCCCATCCCGTGGTCGCTGGCGACGATTACGGTGTCGGGGTCGCAGGCGTCCAGAATCTCGCCGACCTGTTCGTCCACCGCCTCGTAGACGGTCCGGACCGTCTCGTCGTCGCCGGGGAACTCGTGGAACACGGTGTCGGTCTGCTGGAACTGCACGAAGCCGAACTCGGGGTCGAACCGCGAGGCGAGGTAGCGAAACGCCTCGCCGCGCATCTCGATCAGTTGCTCGTACCACGCGACTTTCTCGCTTCCCTCGGCGTCTCGGGGGGCGTACACGCGGTAGTCGCCGATTTCGTCTCGAATCTCGTCTAGCAGTCCGTCGGGGTGACAGTCGGGGTCCTCCGGGGCGGTGTAACCGGGCACTATCGCGCCGTCGATTTCGCCGGGCGGGTGCGTGACCGGAGCGTTCACCACGACGCTCGACTTGCCGTGGTAGTCCAGCAGGTCCCAGAGGGTCCGCTCTCGGACGTGGGTCGCGTTCACCACGTCCCAGTCGTAGCCGTCGAAGGTCAGAAACCCGAACACGCCGTGCTTGCCGGGATTGACGCCGGTGTACAGCGAGGGCCACGCGCTCGGAGTCCACGGCGGAATCTGGGACTCCAGCGGCCCGGCCGCCCCCGAGTCGAAGACCGACGCCAGATTGGGGAGCGCGCCGGACTCGAACAGCGGGTCGAGGACCGGCCGACACCCCGCGTCCAATCCGACGAGGAGAGTCTCCATGTTCGTCTGCGGGCGGTCAGCCATGTACCGAAATCCAGCGCCCGTTCGGCCTTTGTTATGCGCCGTCTGTCACCGCGAAGATACGTCCTACGCCGCGATTGCCCGGTTAACGCGCCATTACTCTGGGGAAATCGGGTGTTTCCGGAATTTCGGACCGTTCCGTCCCGACCGTTTCACACCCAGCCATAACACTTAAAACAGTAATGTAGCATTGAACCTAAGTCGATAGCTTTATGAATGACTGGTTTCGCATTGAGAAATACATGGCACGCGACGATACGGCACGCGACCGCAGTTCGGACGAATCACTACTCGACCGCCGCTCGTACCTGAAGATGGCGGGTGCTGCAGCGGCGACGGTCGGGGCGGCAGGCGTCTCGGCGAACGCCGCCCAGGGCGCGGAGTACGACACCATCAAGGTCCCCGCGAACACCCGGAAGGTCATCAAGGTGCGGGCGGGCGAGACGTTCGAGAACAAGCTTATCGACATCACGGCCGACGGCGCGCACGTGAAGCTCCTGACCTACGGTAGCGGTTGGACGGTCCGGAACGTCGGCGTCAAGGGTGAGAACAACGACCGGGACGGAACCTACGGCACGTTCTACCTCCGCTGTACCGAGGAGGGCGAGGCGCTGGCCGAGAACATCTACCTGGGCGACGGCGCGGCCGACCGCTGTGGTCACGCCGCGGTCTCCGACTGGGACAATCACGGGACGGTCACGATTCGGAACATCAACGTCACCGGCTGGTCGGCCGACGGCATGTACATGTCCCACTCGGGCGTCTCCCAGAGTCACGGCATGGGCGCGACACAGGTCGAGAACGCCTACCTGAAGAACAACAACATCGAGAACTGTCGGCTCGGTGCGCCCGGTTGTTACATCAAGGACAGCGTCATCCACGTCGAGAATCAGGACGTCGTCTCGACCAACGAGTCGGGACAGGTCAACGCTCGCGGCCTCTGGTTCAAGGAGCAGTCCGGAATCAAGGCCATCAACTGCGACATCTCGGTCCAAGGCTCCCACGCCGTGCTCGCCAGCGACGGCGGGTCGGGTACGCTGGAGAACTGCCGAGTCGAAGGTCCCGTCACGGGACCGGTCGAACAGGTCAACGTCTCGGGCAACCCCGACGTCACGCCGCCCGCGAGCGTTCCGATGTCGGCCGAGGAGGCCGCCTCGGGCGAGATCGACTCGTCGGAGAACACCTCTTCGCCCGCGAACGAGACGACGACCGGCGACGAGACGACCACCGACGACGGGTCCGCCGCCCAACCCGCGGGCACCCTCTTCGAGCTGGTCCCCGACGAGAACGCCTCCAGCGTCAAGTACGAGTTCACCGTCGAGGGGAGCGTCCGCGGCCGCACGACGGCGGCCGACGGCGGACACACAGCGGAAGCGGCCGACAGCGTGACCGACAACGGCGACGGCACGGTGACGGTCTCCGGCGTCGCGGGCAACGGCTACGGCGACGCCTTCTACGTGGACGGCGCGATTACCGCGGTGAATCTGGACGAGAGCGTCTGGACGCTCCACCTCGGCGGAAACGAAGTCGCCGTGGACGACCTCGTCCTCCCGAACAAGCTGATCATCGACGGCGGCAACCGCCCGCGGCAGGCGGCCGACTACACCTTCGAGGTCAGCGGCGCGGCCCGCAAGAGTACCGAACTCGGCTCGATTCAGAAGAACGACAGCGTTTCGAGCGGCGAGATAACCGGGTCGGTGTTCGGCGGTAAGGACGGCTACCGCTTCTCGGGCGAGATCACCGGCTTCAGCCTCGACGGTCCCGCCAGCGTGCAGGTCGAAGACGGGTCCTGAGCCGAGCGCCGACGCTCGCTCGGGGTCGCTCTCTCGGTCTCTCGGAGTCCTCCGCGGCTGATTCCCCCTCGGTAGCCCTCGAATGCGGTCCCTCGGTTTCCGACTCGGGACTTCCGTGGTCCCATCGTACGGTCCCCGCCGGTCTCCGGTAGCCCTCCCGCGGTCCCCGCTACGACTCCCTCGACGACTCCCCCGATAGCTCCTCCGTAGGTCCTCGCCACGACTCCCCTCCGCGACTCCCGCGGTCCCCACGACTCTCCGCGGTTCACCTCCCCAGTTCATCTCCGCAGTTCCCCTCCGCGGCTCCCCTTCTCGCTCGTCGCGGACCGCATCTTCTCTCGGTGAGTCCGGGGTTTCCAGTCCGACTTCCGAACTCCTCTCGTCCGCTCTCGCTCGGTTCGACGTTCAGCTTTTCCCAGTTATCGAGAGCGACCGACCGGCGGACCGATGGCCGACCTCGGCTACCGACCAGTTTCGACTATCGGCCAGCTCCGACTATCTGCCGGTCTCGACTATCGCCGGAGCGACCGTTTCGTTCCGTTCCGCAAACCGACGGGCCGGAAACGCCCAGTTACGGACCGGTTTCGGCGAGGAACGACTTATAGTAGGTGCGCGCGTCGGTCCGAACGGCGGCGTGTCGGCGGGAGAGGGCGGGCCCGACCGTTCGGCCATTATACTTAAATCGGCAAGCTAGCATTGAACCTAAGTCGGTACCTTTTTCAAGTGGTAATGATGCATTGAAGAGTGCATGGCACGCGACGTTACGGCACGCGACTCGAAATCCGAAACGGCCCTCCTCGACCGTCGTTCGGCCCGCTGGCACGCGGGGCCGGCCGCGACGGCCGCCGGGCGCGGGACTGCGGCCTCGTCCGAACCGAACTCCGCTGGCACGCCCTCCACCGGCACGATGCCCTCCGCTGGCGCGATACCCTCCGGTGCGACCCTCTTCACGGGCGAATCGACCCCCTCCACTCGCGCCGCGTCCGGCGCGGAGGTGCAGAATGGCTCCTGAGAACGCCCACTCCGAGACGGACGGGTGGCAGGAAGTCCCCCGCGACCCCGAACCCGACGACCTCGGCTACGAACTGGACGACTGGGAAGTCATCCGCGCGAAGAAGAACGACCGGGGTCACCTGATGTTCCTCCCCGAAGAAGAAGAGATGCTCCGCGACGAAGCCTTCATCGTCGCGGACGCTCAGTCGGTCTGCGACGTCGTGGACCGGATTTAGCTCCGCCGACTCGCGCGCTCGGATTCCCCCTCGGCGCTGGCACGCTCGACCGCGCGAATCGCCTCCTCGACGGTGGTTTCGGCTTCTGCGAACAACTTCTCGGTGCGCTCCTCGTTTCTGGCCTCGGCAGTCACCCGAATCAGGGGTTGGGTCCCGCTCGCGCGCACGAGGAACCAGCCGTCCTCGGTCCCGACGCGCACGCCGTCCAAGGTGTTCACGTCGTCGTACGTCCCGAGCAGTCGCTCGCGGACGCGCTCCATCGCGGCCGCCTTCCGGTCGGTCTCGACGTTGCCGCGTTCGAGCGGGTAGGTCTCTATCTCGCCGACGAGTCGGTCGAGCGACCCGCGGCGGGCGACCAGTCCCGCGAGCCGACACGCCGCCAGCGGACCGTCGGGACACAGCGTCTCGCCGGGCCAAATCCACGCGCCGCTGGGTTCCCCGCCGAAGGCGACGCCCCCGCCGGTCGCGCGCTCGGCCACGTACACGTCGCCGACGCGCGTGCGCGAGACGGACGCGCCCTGCGCTTCGAGGCAGTCCGCGACCGTAAGGCTCGTGTCCACGGGGACCGCCACCTCGTCGCCGGGGTTCGCGGCCTCGCGGGCGAACAGCGCGAGCAGGAGGTCGCCCGCGACGAACTCGCCCGATTCGGTGGCCGCGCGCATCCGGTCGGCGTCGCCGTCGTGCGCGATACCGAGGTCGGCATCGGTCGCCGCGACGAACCGGGAGAGACCCCGGCAGTTCTCGGCAGTCGGTTCGCTCGGGCGCGCGGGGAACGATCCGTCCGGCCGGTCGTTGAGCGTCCGCACGTCGTGGCCGAGTCGCCGGAGCGCCTCTGCCGTGACCTGCCCGACGCCGTTACCGACGTCCACGACTATCGAGCAGTTGCCGGGTGCGGCCGCGCTCGTCACCGCTCGGGCGTGGCGCTCGTCGGCGTCGTCCCACGTCGTCGCCTCGCCGAGACCGTCCCACGCGCGGAGGTCGTATTTTTCTTCGCGCACGCGGGCCGCGATGGCCTCGCGCTGGCGCTCGTCGAAGGCCTGTCCCGACGGGTTCCAGAGCTTCAGTCCGTTGTCCGGGGCCGGGTTGTGGCTGGCGGTCACCATCAGGCCGGCGTCGGCGTCCCGCCAGCCGACGCTCCGGGCGACGGTGGGCGTGGCCGCCTCGCCGAGGCGAATCACGTCCGCGCCGCACTCCCGGAGGCCCGAGACCGCGGCGTCGGCCAGCATCCGGCCGCTCTCGCGGGCGTCTCTGCCGACCACGACGTCTCGGTACCCCTCGCTGGCGAGCGCTCGCCCGACCGCCAGCGCGAGGTCGCAGGTCACTTCGTCGCCGATTCGTCCGCGTACGCCGCTCGTTCCGAACATCTAGTTCTCCTGTCCGTTGACGCGATGTATCTCGGGCGGGGTGCCGACGTTGCCGCCGCGCCTGTACCTGAAGTAGTGGACGATAGCCGAGACGCCGAACACCACGAGAATGAGCGTCGCCAACACGAGTCCGGGAATCATGCCGAACGGCGGCACGTCGAGCCAGACCGCCGCGACCATCAGGGAACTCGCACCGACGAGTCCGAGGTAGTACCGGTCCCACGGGAACTCCTCGCGGGACACGTCGCCCAGATAGATGTCGAGGTCCGAAGCCCGGTCGCCGAGTCGGACGACTCCCTCGTCGCGGTCGTACTCCACGATGTCCGCCTCGTCGAGTTTCGGCAGGTGAGTCTGGTAGAGGGAGATGTACACGCGCTTGCGCTGTTCGGTCGAGAGCGCCGCGGGAGTCGTCTCGTTCTCCCACGCCGCGACCTGTTCGGTCAGATCCGACAGTTCGGTCTCGCCGCCCTCCTGTCGGAGGTAGTACAGCGCGTACCGACGTCGGGGACTCTTCAGAACCTCGAAGACCTCGTCCTGGGAGAGCTCGTCAGCGCGAGACATACTCCCCCGGAGGTCGGCAGGTCGTCGGAGGCGATACGCGCTCGGAGCCACCGGGTCGGGAGGATGTCCGCAGGTGAGACCGCCGCATACCCTCGATATTACCGCGTTGGCACTTTGTTACCCACGTACTGTCGCGAGGTAGTCCGACGATACGTCGGGGGGAAGCACCGATACGGTCACGATAACGCGCCCCGACCGGTCTGGCGACCGGGAAGTCACTTCGAGGGCGCTATCTCCGGAAGAACCGGTCGAGAGTCCCGATAAGAGCGGTCTACTCGTCTTCAAGGCGCCGTATAACAAAGAGGAATACAGGTCATTGACTCGATAACGCCCGGCGCGCCGTCCGGCGATACGACCGGGCAATCGACCGACTATGATTCCGCTACCGACTGCGAACGTTACGTTGGGTTCCCGCTCCCGCGAGGAGGTGAGCCAGCGTGGCTAAGGCCGACGCGCGGTCCGAGCGCGACGACCGACTCGCCCCCGAGTTGGGCGAGGACTGTACGGTCTCGCCGAACGCCACGGTCGGCCACCGCCACCGCGAGGACGCCCGACCGCCGCGCATCGGCGACCGAGCGACGATTCGCTCGGGCAGCATCGTCTACGCCGACGTGGAGATCGGCGACGACTTCACCACGGGCCACGGCGTGCTGGTCCGCGAGGACACCGCCGTCGGCGACGACGTGGTGGTCGGCACGAACACCGTCATCGACGGGACGACCGCTATCGGGTCGCACGTCAGCCTCCAGACGGGCGTCTACGTGCCGACGAACACGGCCATCGGCAGCGAGGTGTTCGTCGGGCCGAACGCGGTGCTGACCAACGACGCCTACCCGATTCGGAAGGAGTACGAGTTGGAGGGGCCGACGCTCGAAGACCACGTCTCGGTCGGCGCGAACGCGACCCTGCTGCCCGGCGTGACCGTCGGCGAGGGGTCGTTCGTCGCGGCCGGAGCGGTCGTGACCGAGGACGTGCCGCCCGAGACGCTGGCGGTGGGCGCGCCCGCCGCATTCCGGGAACTGCCCGAGGAGCTGCGAGGGGGGAACGAGATAGCATGAGCGTCCCCATCGCCGACCCCGAGATGGGCGAGCGCGAAATCGAGCGCGTCCGCGAGGTCATGGAGTCGGGCCGCATCGCCGACGGGCCGGAGGTCCGAGCCTTCGAAGACGAGTTCGCGGCGCTCTGCGAGACCGACCACGCCGTCGCCACGAGCAACGGGACGACCGCGCTCCACACCGCCTTCGAGGCGCTCGGCATCGGGCCGGGCGACGCGGTGGTGACGACGCCGTTCTCGTTCGTCGCCAGCGCGAACGCGATTCGCCTCGCCGGGGCCGAACCGGTCTTCGCCGACATCGACCCCGAGACGTACAACCTCGACCCGGTCGCGGTCGAGGAGGTCGTCCGCGAGCGCGACGACGTGGCCGCACTCCTGCCGGTCCACCTCTACGGTCTCCCGGCCGAGATGGACCACCTGCTCGACGTGGCGGACGACTACGACCTCGCTGTCGTCGAGGACGCCGCGCAGGCCCACGGCGCGGAGTTCCGGGGCCGACCGGTCGGGTCGCTCGGCGACGCGGCCTGCTTCTCGCTGTATCCGACGAAGAACATGACCACGGGCGAGGGCGGCGTCGTGACGACCGACCGCGACGACGTGGCCGAGCGAGCCAGCAGTTTCGTGAACCACGGCCGACCGCCCGAAGGCGGCTACGAACACGTCCGGGTCGGCCACAACTTCCGGATGACCTCCATCGCGGCCGCCATCGGCCGAGTCCAGTTGGACCGTCTGCCCGACTACAACGCGGCCCGGCGGTCGAACGCGGCGTACCTCACCGACTCGCTGGCCGACGCCGCAGTCGAGACGCCGGCCGAACCCGACGACCGGACGCACGTCTACCACCAGTACACGATTCGGACCAGTGAGCGCGACGGACTGGCCGACTACTTGGACGAGGTGGGCGTCGGCACCGGCGTCTACTACCCGACGCCTATCCACGAACAGCCGGCCTACGAGGGCGTGAGCCACGACGCGCCGGTCGCCGAGCGCGCCGCCGACGAGGCGCTGTCGCTCCCGGTGCATCCGAACGTCTCCGAACAGGACCTCCGAACCATCGTCTCCGCAATCCAAGAGTATGAACGCTGAACCCCCGGACGAGAGCGACGACCGGAATGATGCGACCGACAACCCGAGTGACGCGACCAACACTACCAGCGACGCGACCGACGAAGCGAACGACGCGACCGACGTGACGAACGCCGCGGTCATCGGCGTCGGGAGCATGGGCCGCCACCACGCGCGGGTGTACAGCGAACTGCCGACCGCGAATCTCGTCGGCGTCTTCGACGTGGACGACGAACAGGCCCGCGAGGTCGCCGCCGACCACGGGACGACGGCGTTAGAGATGGACGCGCTCCTCGAGGCGGCCGACGTCGCCTCCATCGCGGTACCGACCCAGTTCCACGCCGAGATGGCCCGCGACTGCATCGACCGCGGGGTGGACGTGCTGGTCGAGAAGCCATTCGTGGACGACCCCGAGGTCGGCCGGGAACTCATCGACCGCGCGGCAGACGCGGGCGTGACGATTCAGGTCGGCCACGTCGAGCGGTTCAACCCCGCGATTCGGGCGCTGGCCGACATCGTGGCCGACTTGGACGTCATCGCCGTGGACGCCCAGCGACTCGGGCCGCCGCCGGAAGGCCGGCAGGTGGACGAGAGCGCGGTGCTGGACCTGATGATTCACGACATCGACGTGGTGCTGGCGATGCTCGGCGAGTCGCCCGAGACCGTCACCGCCCACGGCGCGAAGAACAACCAGTACGCGACCGCGGACCTCACCTTCGCCGACGGGACCGTCACCTCCCTCACGGCGAGCAGAGTGACCCAACAGCGCGTCAGGAAACTGGCCATCACGGCCGAGAGCTGTCGGGTCAACGTCGATTACATCGACCGGTCGGTCGAGATTCACCGCCACTCGCTCCCGGAGTACATCGAGGACAACGGCGACGTGCGCTACCGCCACGAGAGCATCGTGGAACGGCCGACCGTCCAGACCGGCGAACCGCTCAAGAACGAGTTAGAGGCGTTCGTCGCGGCCGCGACCGGCGACGGCGACCCGGTGGTCTCGGGCGAGGACGGCCTGCGGGTCCTCGAAGTCGCGCGCGAGATTCACGAGGCGGCCGGGGACACCGCCGACGAGCGGCCCGAACCGGAGGTGAGCGCCCGGTGAGCCTGCACGAACTCACGCACCTCTACGGCAACGACGCTCCGACCGCGGACCAGCGCGAGGCGTTCCTTACCGGGCGAGTCCCCGTCGCGGTGTACGGACTCGGCAAGATGGGCCTGCCGCTCGCCGCGGTGTACGCCGACACCTGCGGCAACGTCGTCGGCGCGGACGTGGACCCCGAGGTCGTCGAGACCGTCAACGCCGGCGAGTGCCACGTCAAGCGCGAACCCGGCCTGCCGGAACTGGTCGGCGAGACGGTCGAGCGCGGTGCGCTCGAAGCCACCGACGACCCGGCGGCGGCCGCCGCCGACGCCGCGGTCCACGTCGTCATCGTCCCGACGCCGATCACGGAGGACCACGAGGCCGACCTCTCCATCCTGAAGTCGGTCGCCGAGGACGTCGGGTCGGGGTTGGACCCCGGCGACCTCGTGGTCGTGGAGTGTACGGTCCCGCCCCGGACCTGCGAGGACCTGCTCGAACCCCTCCTCGCAGAGGCGGCGGGCCACGACGAGTTCGGACTGGCGTTCTGCCCCGAACGGACCTCCAGCGGGCGGGCGCTCGAAGACATCCGGGGGGCGTACCCGAAGGTCGTCGGCGGCGCGGACGACGAGGCGACGCGCGTCGCGGAACTCGTCTACGGCGAAATCACCGACAACGACGTGCTGGCGGTCTCGGACGCGACGACCGCGGAGGCCGTCAAGGTCTTCGAGGGACTCTACCGGGACGTGAACATCGCGCTGGCGAACGAACTCGCCACCCTGACCGACGAGTTGGGCATCGACGTGAACGAGGCAATCGCGACCGCCAACACTCAGCCGTTCTGCGAGATTCACACGCCCGGTCCCGGCGTCGGCGGCCACTGCATCCCCTACTACCCCTACTTCGTCATCAACGGCTTCGAGACTGACTCGCCGCTGCTCGAAACCGCCCGCGAGGTCAACGACTCGATGCCCGAGTTCACCGTCGAGACGCTGGCCCGCGAACTCGACGCCGAAGGCAAATCGCCCGAGGAGGCCACCGTCGCGGTCCTCGGCCTGACCTACCGGCCGGGCGTCGAGGAGACCCGCGCGACGCCCGCCGAACCCATCGCAGAACGCCTCTCGGCGCTCGGCGCGACGGTCCTCGGCGTGGACCCGATGCTGGACGACGCCGAGTCCTTCGACCTCGAAAAGATATCGCAAGATGCGCTTTACGACCGCGAACCCGACGCGGTGGTGCTGGTGACGCCCCACAGCGAGTTCGACGCCATCGAGTGGGAGCGCTTCGACCCGCTGGTGGTCGTGGACGGCCGCCAGAGCCTCGACCTCGCGGCGACAGACCACCGCGTCTACACCGTCGGGAGCGGGTAGCGATGCGGGAGGTCCGGTCCGACGCGGCGGTCCGCTCGCCGAGCGGGTCGCGACGGGTTCTCGCTGACCCCCGCCGCCGAGCGGACCGCGCTCCGAACGACCGGACTCCGGACCACCACCCGTCGCGGACCGACGCCGCGCGTCGGTCCGCGACTCGAAGCGAGTCGCCCGGTCCGGCGGTTCACTGCCGGACCGGGCGACGGGCGTGTCGTCGGGCGGCCGCCGACTCCCCGACCCGACGGTCGCGCTTCCCGCAAAACGACGCAACGACCCTCGACCACGAAGAAACATCGAGCTATTTCAAAACAATATGGATACCGCTAAAAGAAATATACACCTGTTCAGAAGCGACCGAGCGACCGGCCACCCCCGCGCGGCGACGCCGGTCGAACGACTCTTCCGAACGCTGACCGCCACCCTCGACGCCGCCGAGAGCGAACCGCTCCGCGTCCCGGACCGCGACGAGGAGGACGAGCGATGAAGGTCCTCACCGTCGTCGGCGCGCGACCGCAGTTCATCAAGGCCGCCGCGGTCTCGCGCGAACTCCGGCGTCGCCACGACGAGGTGTTGATTCACACCGGCCAGCACTACGACGAGGAGATGTCCGACGTGTTCTTCGAGGAGTTGGGCATCCCCGAGCCGGACGACAACTTGGGCGTCGGTTCGTCGAACCACAGCGACCAGACCGCCGAGATGCTGGCCGGGTTGGGCGAGAAGATAGAGACCGTCGAACCCGACGCGGTGCTGGTCTACGGCGACACCAACTCGACGCTCGCGGCCGCCATCGCCGCCTCGAAGGCCGACACCCGACTCGCGCACGTCGAGGCCGGACTCCGGAGCTACAACCGCGAGATGCCCGAGGAGATAAACCGCGTGCTGACCGACCACGCCGCCGACCTGCTGTTCGCGCCCTCCCAGCGCGCGGTGGCGAACCTCCGCGAGGAGTCCGTGCCGGGCGCGGTCCACGACACGGGCGACGTGATGTACGACGCGGTCCTCTGGGCGCGCGAGCGAGCGGAAGCGAACTCCGAGGTTCTGTCGGAGTTCGGCGTCGAGCCGGACGAGTACGTACTAGCGACGGTTCACCGCGCCGCGAACACCGACGACCCCGACCGCCTCGCGGCGATTCTCGACGCGCTCGCGGGCGATCCCCGAGAGGTCGTCCTGCCCGCCCACCCGCGGACGATAAACCGGATGGAGCGATACGAAATGTACGACGAGGCCCGCGAGCGGCTGACGCTCGTCGAGCCGGTGGGCTACCTCGACTTCGTGCGGTTGCAGGACTGCGCCGACGTGGTGGCGACCGACTCGGGCGGCGTCCAGAAGGAAGCGTTCTTCCTCGACACGCCCTGCGTGACGATGCGCGAGGAGACCGAGTGGCGCGAGACGGTCGAAGCCGGCTGGAACGAGTTGGTCGGCGCGAACGAGACGGCCATCCGCCGGGCGCTGGACGACGCCGACCCGCCGGGCGACAAGCCCCGACCGTACGGCGACGGCGACGCCGCTGCCAGAATCACCGACCTGTTGGACGATGCCTGACGACGGCGATTCGGCGACCCAACGCGACGACCGAGACGCCGGGACGTCGGCGGACCCCCGCGTCGCGGGCGACCCCAAGGCGGTCGCGGACCACGAGTTCGCGCTCCTGCTGACTCACGACGTGGACCGGCCGTACAAGACGATCCAGTCGGCGTACCACGCCGTGGAGCATCGCGACCCCCGGCAGTTGCTGGACCTCCTGCCCGGTCGGAACCCGTGGTGGCAGTTCGAGGAGGTGATGGAGTTGGAGGACTCGCTGGGCGTCAGGTCGGCGTTCTACTTCCTGCGCGAGAAGCACCTCTTGCAGCGCTCGCCGAGCGACTGGCTCGACCCCTTCTACTGGATAGAGCAGTTCGGGCGCTACGAGATAGAGACTCCCGAGATGCTCGACCTGCTGGACCGCCTCCACGCGAGCGGCTGGGAGGTCGGACTCCACGGCTCGTACGACTCCTACGACGACCGCGACCGCCTCCGGATGGAGAAAGCGACGCTGGAGGAAGCCCTCGGCGAGCCGGTGGTCGGCGGCCGCCAGCACCACCTGAACCGCGGAGCCGAGACGTGGGACCACCACCGCGATATCGGACTGCGCTACGACGCCAGTCCGGGGTCGAGCGAGACCACCGGCTTCGACCACGGGTATCTGCCGCGCCGACCGTTCGACGACGAGTTCGTCGTCTTCCCGCTGACGGTGATGGAGGCCGCGCTCCCCGACCCCGGCGACGACTTCGCGGCGGCGTGGGCCGAGTGCGAGGCCCTGCTGTCGGAGGCCGCGGAGAACGGCGCGGTGATGTCGGCGCTCTGGCACCCGCGGCTGTTCACCGAGCGGGACTTCCCCGGCCAGCGCCGACTCTACCGCCGACTGGTCGAGCGCGCGCTGGAGATGGGCGCGTGGGTCGGGCCGCCGCGGGACTACTACGAGCTGATGGAGCACCCCGAACCCGACGGTGGGGCGGCCGAGTCGAGGGAAAGGAACGCGAAAAACCACCACAGGAGCGACCTACGGCGTCCGCAGGCGGAGGATAACAAAGTGAAAACCCACCCCAACACGGAGTCAACAGAATGAGAGTCGAGCAACTCGAACTGTCGGAGTGGGAGTCGGCGCTGCCGAGCGACGGATTCGAAGTGTTCCACCGCCCGGAGGCCTTGGAAGTGGTCGATAGACACGCGGACGCCGAGATGAAGCTGTTCGGCGGGTTCAAGGGTCAACAGCCCATCGCGCTGCTGCCCGTCTTCGTCCAGCAGAAGTCGGTGGGCACCGCGGTCACGTCGCCGCCGCCCAGCATGGGCATCCCCCGGCTGGGACCGATTCTGATGCCGACCAGCCCCAAGCGACGCAAGCAGGAGAAAGTCAACAACGAGTTCACCGAGAAGGTCCTCCAGCAGGTCGGCACCGACCTCGACTTGGACCGACGGCTCGCCGACGCGGGCGTCGAGTCGCCGACGGCCGAGCGCGTGCTGGACACCCTCGACGTGGACTCGCGACTGACTCTCTTCCGGATGGAGTGCAACGCCGCCTACGGCGACCCCCGACCGTACGCGTGGGGGAATCTACAGGTCGAACCCAACTTCACGTACTTCCTCGACCTCGAAGACCGTGGGACAGAGGAGGTCCGCAAGTCCTTCTCGAAGAGCCTCCGCCGAGAAATCGGTGACGCCGAGGAGTTGGACGTGACCGTCGAGTGCGAGGGCGTCTCGGGTGCCCGCGACGTCTATCGCGCGACGAAGGAGCGGTTCGCCGAGCAGGACGAACCCTTCGGGCTGACGTGGGCCTACGTCCGGGATCTCTTCGAGGCGCTGGCCGAGGAGGACCGCGCGCGGGCCTACGTCGCTCGCGACGACGACGGCGAGTACCTCTCGGGAATCACCGCGCTGTACTCGAACGACCACGCCTACTTCTGGCAGGGCGGCGCGAAGGCCATCTACGAGGGAACGGCGGTCAACAGCCTCATCCACTGGCGGCTCATCGAGGACATCGTCGAGGAGCCGCCGGTCGAGTCGGTCACGCAGTACGACCTGATGGGCGCGAACACCGAGCGGCTCTGTCGCTACAAGGCGAAGTTCGGCGCGGACCTCCAGCCGTACTACGTCGTGGAGTCGTCCGGCGCGGCGATGAACGTCGCCAAGCGAGCGTACAAACTAGTGCAGTAAATAGCGTCACTATTTTTCCGCGAGCCGTCGATTCGTCGCAGAATGGACAGCGGGGTCGTTCCTCGAAATGGACAGCAGGGGTCGCCCCGCGAAGAAGAGTCAGACCATCTCTTCGACGACGACCGCCGCGTCGGACTTCACCCACGCGGCGTTGTTCTTCGTGTCGTAGACGACGACTTCGCCACCACCGTCTTTGAAGGCGGCGTAGCGGTCGGTCCCCCGGTCGTCGTCGCGGCCGTTCGCGCTGTCGTATTTCTCGGTCATTGGTGTGGTCGCCCACTTCCGTTTCGTTAGTGGGTTTCTACCAGTTACTCGGTGCCGTACGGTGATAAGGATTACCAAACTTTCCAGCGGCCGGGGAGGTCGAAAGGAACCCGCCGACCGATCGCCGGGACGGACTCGTGGCAACGACAGGCCTTCCGGCTGTTCTCACCCCCTACGTCGCCTCAGGCGGCCCATAACAAAGCCCGAACGCGGGGACGTGTGGAGGTAACGACGCGCTCGTCTGGGCGCGGTCTGATTACACATGGCTTCGGACACGCACTCGTCTCAGCGATGGGAGAAAGGCGCACTTTTGGTCGGGTTCGTCTCGCTCGCGGCGGCGATACTCGTCGCGCACGGTTCGCCCCCGGAGGCGTACGAACTCTCGATATACGCCGGCACGCCGCCGGCGTTCTGGCTCGGAACCGCCGCGGCGCTGTTGGTCGCGGTGTTCGTCGGACTGCGGGCGACGGGCACGCCCCGGCGACTGGCGCTCGTCCTCGGGGGCGTCGGGATGCTCGCAGTCGCCTCGCTGCCCGTGCTGCGGTCGTACTACTTCTTCGGCGCGGGCGACTCGCTGACCCACCTCGGGTGGGCGAAGGACATCGCGTCCGGCGAGTTGCCGGTCGTCCAGTTGCTGTACCCCGGCACGCACTCAATCGCGATCATGCTCGCCGACGCGACGGGGATGAAACTCCCCCGCGCGATGCTCGTCATGGTGATGGCGTTCACCGCGACGTTCCTCCTGTTCCTCCCGCTGACGACGTGGGCGATCACCCGCGACCGGCGCGCGACCGCGCTGGCGGCGCTGTCGGGACTGCTGTTCATGCCAGTGAACAACATCAGCGTCTTCGACATGCCCCACCCGACCACGCAGGCCATCATGTTCCTCCCGCTGGTGCTGTATCTGGCGGCGCGCTACCTGACGCGGGCCGACCGCGACGAGCAACCGGTCGGGACGCCGACCGGCGCGGTGCTGGCGGTGGCCTCGACGGCGGTCGTGCTGGTCCACCCCCAGCAGGCCGCGAACGTCCTCGTGGTCTTCGCGGCCATCGTCGGACTCCAACTGGTCGCCCGATTCGTTGGGGGCGAGGCGACGAACCACCGGACGTTCGCGCTCCAAGCGGTCTTCCTCGCGGGCGTGTTCGCGGTGTGGACGCCCCGCCACGAGCGCGCGTCGGGGGCCAGTTCCGCGCTGTTGAGCATGCTGTCCAGCGGCCTCCAGTTGGGGACCGACACCACTCAGGCAGCCGGGTCGGTCGCCTCGGTCGGCGGCTCCATCCAGATACTCTTCCTGAAACTGTTCTCGGTCAGCGTGGTGTTCTGTGCGCTCGCGGGTTTGCTGGTCCTCGGCGGGTTCCTCGGGCGCGTCGAGGAGTCGAACCTGACCGCGTTCTCGCGGTACTTCGGGCTGGCGCTGATTCCGCTGTTCGGGCTGTTCACGGCGTACTTCATCGTCAGCTACGAGAAACTCCACTTCCGGCAGTTGGGCTTCATCATGGTGCTGGTGACGATTCTCGGGGCGGTCGCGCTCGCCCGCGGACTCGACCTGCTCTCGACGCGAACGTCGCTGTCGTCGGGGAGCGCACGGACATTGGTCGGGGTCGCCTTCGTCGTCATGCTCGCGGCGTCGGTGCCGACGCTGTACCAGTCGCCGTACATGTACCAGAGTTCGAGCCACGTCAGCGAGGCCCAGATGACCGGCTACGAGAACGCCATCGAGTACCGCGGGTCGTCGCCGTTCCTCGGCGTCCGGGGCACCGGCGAGCGCTGGACCGACGCGATACTCGGCTACGAGGAGAGTCGGAGTCGTACGCTGGGCGCGGGGAGCCTCTACGCGTCGGAGACCCACCCTGCGACCGGCGAGAACTTCACCGGGAGATACGTCGCGCGCCACTACGACGACCGGTATCTGGCGTTCACCGACCGCGAGCGCCAACAGGAAGTTCGGGTGTTCAACGAGTTGCGCTTCGACCGGTCCGGGTTCCGGTCGCTCGACGGCGCGCCCGGACTGAACCGCGTACAGGCGAACGGGGGCTTCCAGATGTACCAGATAAACGAGACGAGCTGATATGGACCTGAAACGCATCTCCCGCGGACTGAAGGCGACGTTCGGCGCGCGACTGCTCCACATGGTCGCCAGCGGCCTGCTGATGGTCGTCCTCGTGCGCTACCTGCTGTCGAGTCGGCAGTACGGCATGCTCGGGTCGGCGGTGGCGGTCCTCGGCGTCGCGCAGCTACTGGGCGACCTCGGCATCGGGAAGGCGGCCGCGCGCTACGTCACGGAGTATCGCGAGAACGACCCCGGACAGGTTCCCTACGTCGTCCGTGCCGCGCTCGTCTACCGAATCATCGCCGTCGCGCTGGTCGCCGGCGGGTTCGTCCTGTTCGGCAGTCAGGTCGCCGAACTCATCGGCCAACCGGACATCGCGCCGCTCCTCGTGGCCGGCGCGGGCTACGTCGTGGTCCACTCGCTGTTCACGTTCACCCAGATACTCTTCCAAGGGTTCAACCTGGTGACGTACAGCAGCGTCATCCGAACCGTCGGCACCGTCTCGCGGCTCGGGCTGGCGGTCCTGTTCGTCGTCGTCTTCGGCGGCGCGATGGGGGCGCTGACTGGCTACATCGTCGGCTACGGCATCGGTGCCGCGCTCGGTCTCGGCCTCCTATACGTCGTAGCGTTCCGCGACGCAGAGCGCGCCGAGGCTCCGGAAGACGGGCTGGCTCGGAAAGTCCTGCGATACAGCGTCCCGCTGACCGTCACCCGCGGCGCGAACGTCATCGACAAGCGCGTGGACACCATCCTCGTGGGCTACTTCATCGGGCCGGTCGCGGTCGGCTACTACTACCTCGCCAAACAGATCGTCGGGTTCGTCCAGACGCCCGCGGCGTCGCTGGGCTTCACCCTCTCGCCGACCTACGGCGAACACAAGGCCGGCGGCGACACCGACAGCGCGGCCAAAATATACGAGACGACGCTGAAGTACACCTTGCTTCTCTACGTGCCCGCCGCGGCGGGAATCGTCCTCGTGGCCGAGCCGACCATCACGCTCATCTTCGGCTCCGACATGGGGCCCGCCGCGCAGGTCTTGCAGGTGTTCTCGGGGTACGTCGTCCTGCAAGCCATCGCGTTCGTCACCAGCGACGCGCTCGACTACCTCGGCCGGGCGCGCTCGCGGGCCTACGCCAAGGGCGCGACCTCCATCGGGAACTTCCTGCTCAACCTCGTCATGATTCCCCGGTTCGGAGTCGTCGGTGCCGCGGCCGCGACGGTCGTCACCTTCGGCGGCTACACCGCGGTCAACGTCGCCATCATCCACTCGGAACTCTCGCTGTCGGTCCGCCGACTCGCCCGCCACCTCGCGGCGGTCGGCGCGGTCGCGGGAGCCATGTCGGTCGCGGTCTACGCCGCGCTGAACGCGACCTCCGGCGTCGTCGCGGTCGCCGGGTCGGTCCTCGTCGGGATTGCAGTCTGGGGCGCGCTCTCGGTCGCGGGCGGTCTCCTCGACCCGAAGCGAGTCGCCTCGGTGCTCTCGTAGCCGACGAGCGTCGGGAGTGCGGTCGGGCGCGTCGGCGACTGCCGACGCGCCCGACTGGTACAGCCATCGAACGCACCCGACTGGTACAACCACCACGCGCCCGACTGGAACAGCCGTCGAACGCGCCGCCTACGCCGGAACAGACGCCTCGTAATCGCCGGCAGACGGGGTATAACAAAGGCCGTTCCGGGCCTGCGAACCACCACGAAGCGGGCGAGTCCCGCACCTACAAATTATGTCGGCGAAATCAACAGACCCGAACAAGGCGTTCGTTCTCGGGCTCGACGGCGTACCGTGGTATCTCCTCGAAGACTGGATAGACGAGGGCGAGCTCCCGAACTTCGCTCGCCTCGTCGAGGAGGGGTCGGCCGGACCGCTCGAGAGCACGAAGCCCCCGACCACGGCGCTGGCGTGGCCGACCATCGCCACGGGAACGTGGCCCGACAAGCACGGGGTCTACGCCTTCCAAGAGGTGCAGTCCGACTACACGAACGAGATGAACACCAGCAACGACCTCGCCCGGCCGGAGCTGTGGGACGTTCTCTCGCCCGCGGTCGTCGGCAACGTCCCGATGACGTACCCCGCCGACGACGTGGACGGCCAGATGGTCACGGGGATGATGACGCCGGAGTTCGACGAGGGGTTCACCCATCCGCCGGAGCTAGCCGACGAGATTTTGGACGAGATTCCGGACTACCGAATCGGGCTCCCGTGGGAGGAGTACCACGACGACCGTGAGACGTTCCTCGAAGACTTCGAGACGCTGGTCGCCAGCCAGCGGGCACTGCTGGAGAAACAGATGACGGTCGAGGACTGGCGGCTCTTCTTCTTCGTCTTCACTGCGCCCGACCGCATCCAGCACCTCGTCTGGGACGAGGAGGTACTCCTCGACCACTATCAGGAGTTAGACGACGCACTGGGCGACGTTCTCGACTACGTCGAGTGCCACGGCGCGAACCTCTTCGTCGTCTCGGACCACGGATTCGGTCCCATCGACACCTACGTCCACACGAACACGTTCCTCGAACGCGAGGGGTATCTCACCCGGAAGTCCGGGTCGGGCCGCGGCGCGCTCGAACGCCTCGGTCTGACGAAAGACCGCGTCGAGAGCCTCCTCGGGACGGCGGGGGTCACCATCGAAGACCTCTACCATCGCCTGCCCGAGTCGGTCATCGAGTCGGTGGCGTCCCAAGTCCCCGGCAGTCACGCGCTCTACGACGTGGACTTCACCGAGACGGTCGCGTTCACCCACGGCGAGGGGAACCTCTACGTCAACGACACCGAGCGATTCGAGCAGGGCATCGTCGCTCCCGACGAGGTCCCTGCAGTCAAAGCCGAGATTCGGGACGCGCTCGAAGGACTCGAAGACCCCGAGACCGGCCAGCGCGTCATGAACGTCTACGACGGCGACGAGGTGTTCGAGACCGACGACGACTCGCCCGACCTCGTGGTCCGCGGCCGGGTGAAAGAGGGGTATCTGAACGGCAACTCCCTGTCGGAGTCGGTGTTCACCGACAGCGACATGAACGCGACCCACCGCTCGGAGGGCGTCTTCCTCGCGTGGGGTCCCTCGGTCGAGGCCGGAAGCGCGCCCGAGGCGGCAACCGTCGCCGACGTCGCTCCGACGGTCCTTCACAGCGTCGGCGAAGCCGTCCCCGCCGCGGCCGACGGCCGGGTCCTCTCGGAGGTGTTCGACCCTGACGCCGACGCCGCGCGCCGCGACGTGGTCGAGCGAACGCTCGACGAGCAAGACGCCACGGCGGCCCACGACGCCGACTACGACGAAGTCGAGTCCCGACTCAAGGGACTGGGCTACATGGATTAGGGTGTCCGAAACGTGACTCCGAGCACGAAAGCGACCGAAACCCCGGATATTTCCCCGCCCGCGTCGAGGGTTCGACCATGAACGACGGTTCGACCTTCGAGTCGCCCGCGAACGACGACATCGGTGTATCGGACCAGACGGTGCTGATAACCGGCGGTGCCGGTTTCGTCGGAAGCCACCTCGCCGAGGCGCTCGTCGCGGACAACGACGTGCGAATCCTCGACGACCTCTCCGGTGGCTCGCGCGAACACGTCCCCGCCGGCGCAGAGTTGGTGGAGGGCGACATCTGTGATTCGGAGACCCTCGCCGACGCGATGGACGGCGCGGACCTCGTGTTCCACGAGGCCGCGCTGGTCTCGGTCGAGGAGTCCGTCGAGGACCCCTCGAAGAGTAACCGCGTCAACGCCGCCGCGACCGTTGACCTGCTCGAAGCGGCCCGTGACGAGGACGCTCGGGTCGTCCTCGCGTCGTCGGCCGCCGTCTACGGCCACCCCGACTCGGTGCCGGTCGCGGAGGCCGACGCGAAGGAACCCACCTCGCCCTACGGCATCGACAAACTCGCGCTCGACCACTACGCCCGCCGGTATCACGACCTCTACGGACTGGAGACGGTCCCCCTGCGGTACTTCAACGTCTACGGCCCGCGACAGAACCCCGAGTACAGCGCGGTCGTCAACGTCTTCTTCCAGCAGGCCGACGACGACGGTCCCCTCACCGTCGAGGGCGACGGCGAACAGACCCGCGACTTCGTCCACGTTCGCGACGTGGTTCGGGCGAACATGCTGGCGGCGACTACCGACCGCGTGGGCGAACCGTTCAACGTCGGCACGGGCAGCAGCGTCACGGTCAACGAACTCGCCGAGACGGTGGTCGAGGTGACGGACTCGGACGCCGAGATAACCCACGTCGAGCCGCGACCGGGCGACATCCGCCACAGCGAGGCCGACGTCTCGAAGATACGCGAGGAGTTGGGCTACGAACCGACGGTGTCGTTGGAGGACGGGCTTCGAGCGTTGGCCGAGGCGAAGGGGCTGAGCGACTGAGAACGAGTGCGTTCGGCCAATTTACGTGGTCGGTGGACACGCCCAGTATCATAGTGTCTCGCCCGCGCATGCTCGCGCGCGACCCGAGACTCTCACCGAACGTTCACTCCGTCACCGAACGCTCACCTCGTCACCGAAAACTACACCTCTCGAAGTCGGTAGAAAACGAGTTCCCTTTCCCTGAGGAACGTCTGCCCTTTCCCTGTTCCGAAAGCGTCACTTCTCGTTGATAGACTCGCTGGCGATGTTGCGCCCGCGAGTCTTCAAGCTCACTTCGCGCCGTTTGCGCACTTCCTCCAGTACGTCCACTTCGATGAGTCGCTCGAAGATGCGTTCGACTTCGTCGACGTCCATCCCGAGGAAGTCGGGAATCTCGAACGACGAGACGCCCGAATAGAGCGCCATCAGGACCTCCTTCTCGGTCTCGTCCAGTTCGACGCCGCCCTCGTTCTTGCGCTCGCCCTTCTTCAACAGCGACTCCAGCAGGCTACACCGTCGAGTCTGGCCCGAGATGTAGGTCTGGACGCTGGTGTCGCCCTGCGTGTGCTCGACTTCGAGGACGGTCCGCTGCTCGCCCTTGACGGTCCGGGTCGCCCTATCGACCCCGCCGATATCGTCGAGTTCGATGCCGACGAACGTGCCCGAGGCGATGGCGACGTTGACCATCTCCTCGGTGATCTTGATGCGGGCCTTCTCCCAGTCGGTGTCCTGGATCACGCCCCCTTCGACCGCGGGGTGCTTGGTCAGGATCATCTTCTGGTTGAGCAACGCGCCGTACACGTCGGTCTCGAACTCGTCGATGTCGATGCTCGTGCCAATCAGGAGGACGTTGTTCTCGAACTCGATGCTGAGGTAGTCCGAGACCGACGCGACGGCCTGATTCACGTCGTAGCGCCCCTTCAATCCGTCCACCTTCGAGAGCGGAATCGACCGCTTGCCCTGGTTGCCCGCCAACACGATGCGCTTGTTCGACAGCAGGATGCGGCCGCTGGTCCAGTCGGGGTCGTTGAGTTTGCGGCCGTTCTTGACCACCTGCAGGAACTTCCCCTTCGTGTCGGTTATCTTGTGCTCGCCTTCGTTGCTCATGAGTCGTGTCTACGGTCTCGGCACAGTGGTTCGCGTCGGCGGCGGTCGAGCGCGGTCGCGGTAGGGCGGTTGAGTGGGGTCATGGCAGCGCGCGGCAGTCATTCGCTTCGCATGTCGTCGACCCGCGACGAGAGTTCCTCGATGGCCCGAGTCTGCTCGCGGGTCGCGTCCACGATGTCGTCGGTCGCGTTCTCGACCTGCTGGGTCTGGTCGCGCACGTCCTCGACGGTCGCCATCACCTGCTCGACGTTTGCGGCCTGTTCGTCGTTGGCCTGCGCGACCTCGGTCACGCCGGTCGCGGCCTCCTCGACCGCGTCGGCGATCTCTTCGAGCGCGACCAGCGCGTCCTCTATCTCGTCGCCGGCGAACTTGACCTGTTCGTTGGACTCCTCGACGGCGACGACGGTCTCGTTGGCCTGGGACTGTATCTCCTCGATGCGCTCGGCTATCTCCTCGGTGTGTTCGCGCGTCTCGTTGGCCAGTTCCTTCACCTCGTCGGCGACGACCTCGAACCCGCTTCCGGCCTCGCCCGCGCGCGCCGCCTCGATGTTGGCGTTGAGTGCGAGCAGGTTGGTCTGGTCGGCCACCTCGGCGATGACCTCGACCACGTCCTCTATCTCGTCCATCTGGGATTCGAGTTCGGTCACGGTGTCCACGAGGTCGTCGCTCATCTCGATGACCTCGTCGGTGGCCTCGCGCGCGCCCTGACTGGATTCGAGACCGCTGTCGGCCGACGCCTTCGCCTGCTCGGCGGCGGAGGCGACCTCGTCGGAACTGGCCGCGACCTCCTCCATGCTAGCCGAGAAGTTCTCCATCTGGGTGGCGACCTCCGAGAGCTGTTCGGTCTGGGAATCGACGCGCTCGTCTATCGTCTCCGCCGACTCCGCGGCCTGTTCGACCGAGCTTTCGAGTTCGTCGGCCTTCTCGCCGACGCGCTCGGTCAGCGCCTCGAAGCGCTCGGCCATCGCGTTGACCTGATCGACGACTTCTATCAGCGATTCGTCCACCACGTCGTACTCGTCCTCGAAGGAGGCACGGGCCGAGAGGTCGCCCATCTCCATCGCGGTCAGCGTGCCGATGAGTTCCTCGACCAGCGAGGTGATGCCCTCCCGTCGGTGGATGTCCTCGGTGCGGTCGCGGACCGTCTCGACCACCGCGATGAGGTCGCCGTCGTCGTACAGCGGCATCGCCGAAAACTCTATCTTGCGCTCCTCGCCGTCGCGGGTCACCATCTCGCCCTCGTCGGTGTAGAGCGTTCGCGTGGTGTCTGCCTTCTCGACGTCGAACTCGGTGTGGGCCGACTCGGGGGCCTCGGCCACCTTGTCGGCCAGCGTCTTCACGCGGCGACCGTCCGGGTAGAACGCCTCGCTGGCGTTTTCGAGTCCGAGCGCCTCCTCGGATTCGACGCCGGTGAGCTCCGCGAGCGCGGAGTTCCACGCCGCGACCTTGCTCCGCTCCGTGTCGAGCATGAACACCGGGACGCCGATGCCGTCGAGCAGGTCGTCGTCGTCCACGTTGAGTTCTTCCTCGGCCTCGTCATCGCTCGCCCCGGCCGCCCCGTAGGCACCGAGTCCGGCCTGCATGTCGGCCATCGTCGCCGAGAGCGCCGACTGGAGTTCGTCTTCGGCCCGAGCGAGTTCCTCGGCGACCGCCTCGTTGCCCGCGCCGAGTCGGTGTTCGAGTCGCTCGAACGTCTCGCTGACGAGTCGTTCGACGCCGACGCCGTAGGTGCCGGCGAACGTCTCTGCGGGGACCGAAGCGGCAGCGTGGCGTCGCCCGAGGTCGGTGGCGTCGCCCGCCGCCGCCTTCGGGTCGTCGAGTACCTGTCCGAGGTGGACTGCTTGGGCCTGTTGGAGGTCGTCGCTCACGTCGGCGTCCCGATACGTGTCGGAGAGCTCTGATCGCGTGACCGTTCCTCCCGACGAGACGGACACGTCTCCGGTCTGCGTGCCTCCGTCGAACGTCACGTTTCGTTGGTGTTCGTCGTGTCGTTCCGCATTACGTAAACTCGTTAAAATTTTCAGCAGCCTGTCCCGGACCATCTTATTCCGGAAAGAGACACCAACCGGATATAAAGCTTTACTCAAATTTCACGCGCGATAACCTCGTCCGCTCGCGCCGATTGTCCGCCGCCTCGGGCGTTCGGCGACCGGTGACGGGTGACCGGCGACGGGCGGCCAGCGAATCTTCGACGACCCCGCCCCGCGGCGACTTCCTCCGCGACGACTTCCTCCGCGACGACTTCCTCCGCGACGACTTCCTCCGCGACGACTCCACCGACACCTCGACGCGACTACCCACGACCGCCCAGTTTCGACAGCGCGGAGAACGCGCGTTTCCGGACGTCCTCGTCGTCGGTGTCGTCGATAATCTCGTTGAGGCGTCTGCGCGCGCGCTCGCCCCCGACCTTGCCGAGCGTGAACGCGGCTTTGGCCCGCGCGTCGCCGCTCGCTTCCGGGTCGTCCAGCACTTCGAGCAGCGCGTCCTCCGCGACTTCGCCGCCGACTTCGGCGATACTCGTCGCGGCGAACTGCGCGGTCATCCCGTCCTTGTCGTCCAGCACGGACGCCAGCGCCCGAATCGCGGACTCGCGGTTGTCGTCGCCCGCGACGCGGCCGAGCAACCACGCCGCGTTCCGGCGCTGGTGGGCCTGTGTGCCTTGGTCCAGGATATCGACCAGCGAGTCCACGACGCTCCGGTGGTCGGTCGCGCTCAACTTCTCGACCATCCGCTCGCGGAGTTCGTGGCTCTGCTGGCCCGGTGCGTTCGAGAGGAGTTCGATGAGCGAGAACACCGCGGCCCGCCGGACCGCCTCGTTCTCGTCGGAGAGCAGCGACACCAACGCGTCCAGCGGTTTCGCGCTCCCGAAGTTGCCCAGCGAGTTGGCCGCGATGCGCCGAACCGTCTCGCTGTCGTCGTTCAGTAGGTCGAGCAACGCCGACAGCGCCTCGTCGCCGCCGATGCGACCGAGTGAGTCGGCGGCCTCCCGACGGACCTCGACGCTGTCGTCGCCCAATCGTTTCCTGAGCGCCGACACCGCTCGGGGGTCTTCGACGCGGCCGAGAGCGCGAGCGACGCGCGCTCGAACCCGCGGGTCGGGGTCGCCGAGTCGCCGGACCAGCGCCTTCGTCCCGGCCTTGTTCCCGATGCGCCCCAGCGCGTTGGCCGACGCCATCCGAAGTTCGGGTTGGTCGGCCGAGAGCGTCTCGACCAGCGCCTCGGCCCGCGCCCACTCTGCCCCCTCTGTCGGCACCTCCTCGCCGGTCAGCGCGGCGACGAGTCGTTCGACGGCGTGGCGCTGGTCGAGCGCGTCGATCGCCGCCGCGCGCACCTCCTCGCTGTCGTCGTCCTGGACGGCCGTCACGAGCGGGTCCAACACCTTCTCGTCGGGAGCGTCTACTTCTCCTAGGATGTCGGCCGCGCGCCGACGGACTGGCTCGCTGTTGCTCTTCGCCAACAGCGAGGTGAGTTGGTCCACGTCGCCCGTCTTTTCCAGTTCGAACAGCGAAGTCACGACTGACCGATGGAATTGAGCCGAGAAAAAACGTTGTGTTACGCGGTCGAAACGGAGAGGAAGGTCAGTTGGAAGCGATGCGAGTTAGACCGTGACCGCGCTCTCTTGGGAGAGCGACTGGGGCACGTTCGCGCGGTAGAGCGTCACTGCGCCGTACTGGGTAGTGAGCTTCAGCTTGACTTCCTCGCCCTCGCCGAGGCCGGTCCCACTTTCGCGGATGGCAGTGGCATCCATCGTAATCTTGAAGCGGTCGTCCTGTGTGTTGAGGACGGGCTCGGAGCCGTCGGGGTCCTTGATGGCGCTGACGCCGAACTCGGTGCCGTTCAGCGTGTCGGGCTTGGCGGTGTTGTGGACCAGCGTCCTCGCTTCGTTCGGACCGATCCACTCAATGGTGGCCGCAGAGAGGTTGATGTCTGCGGACCCGGAGCCACGCATGACCGTCAGGTTGATCTGTTCGACTTTCTCGTTGGCCACGTCACCGAACGCGCTGACGACCTGCACACGGTTCGAGACCTGCGCGCTGGACTCCTGACCAGTCTGTTCGGACTTGGTCTGGAGGAATCCAGCCGTGTTGATGAGCACGCCCGCTGCGATTGCCGCGACGAGCACCATCGCG
Source organism: Halorussus gelatinilyticus (assembly GCF_023238445.1). Classification (GTDB taxonomy): domain Archaea; phylum Halobacteriota; class Halobacteria; order Halobacteriales; family Haladaptataceae; genus Halorussus; species Halorussus gelatinilyticus. The sequence goes on from NZ_CP096658.1 coordinate 3,577,827, forward strand.
ATGAACACGATGAGTGTACCGATACCGACTTGACCTCTGTCAGTTAGCCGTTCTTTGATTTTTTCTTTCATTTTCTCACGTCCTGTCCGAACGTCAATGTGACATTGACTACGGACTCTATGCGGAACGAAACGAAGCTCCGTAATAAAACTACGGCCGAGATTATCAGACCTGATATTGGGTATATTGAAAGTACTGAAATCGGATACGTAACGTCAGTAGCGGTCGAACGGTCGGAACGAGAGAACGTCGATCAGGGAGAGTCATTCGGTCGCGGTGATGCTGTAGATGACGAACAGGTACCCGACGGTCGTGATGAGATAGTTGACCGACAGCAGTATCCGAGTCTGTTCGAATCGGGTCACGAAGGCGCTCACGGTCGTCGCTATCGCGGCCGCGACGATGAGCGTGAACCCGATGGAGAGGTGGAACATCGCCTGTCGGGACGTTCGGTTGTACGCTCGGACCGCGAGTCCGACCATCGAGAGACCGGCAGTTGCTAAAGTGACGCTAAACACGACGTACAGCAGTTCAATTGTTTGCATGGTTTTCCTCTGCTGAGAGGCCGCCCGCCGACGAGCGGCGTCCGAATCGACGGGAAGTCGGTCGGCGGTCTCCGGGGGAGCGTCGGCTCATTCCGCTTTCAGGTCGCGCCAGACGTCCGCCAGCGAGTTGTCCACTTCCGGGCGGTCGTCCACGGACACGTCGATGTGTTCCTCCTCGAAGGCGAATTCGAGCGCGTCCACGTTACGTCGATAGACCTTCGTGCGCCGCCCTTCGTCGGAGAACTCTCTGCCCGACAGTTCGAGCAGGTCGGCCTCGGTGAGTTCCTCGATGCGACGATAGCTGGTCGCTATCGGAATTTCGAGTTCGTCACTCAGTTCCTGGGCCGACATCGGCTCGTTCGTGGCGCGGAGTATCTCGGCGTTGTACTTGTTGCCGAGCACCCGGAGCAGTTCCACGGCCTCCATCAGTTACCGCGTTTGAAAACGTGGGTTAAAAAGGTACCGTAGGCGACCCGTCAACGGACTCGAAGTGGTCGGCGTCGGAACAGTAAAGTGGTCGCCGCGGGACGCTCCGAACATGCCAGAGACAGTCGGCGGCGTTCAGGTTCTCGAATTCCGGCTCGAGGACCGGAAGTACTGCATCGACATCGCTCACGTGGACGAAATCGTGGACAAGGACGAACTGACACCGCTCCCGAACTCCGAGCCACGTGTCGAGGGCGTGATGGACCTGCGGGGCATCACGACGACCATCATCAACCCCAAGAAGGTGCTGGACCTCGAAGAGACCGAGACGGGCGAGCGCGTGGTCGTCCTCGAGTCCGACGACGACGAGAAGGGGAACGTCGGGTGGCTCATCGACGCCGTGAACCAAGTCGTCAGCATCGACACCGACGAGGTGGACGAGAGCGTCGAGAGCGGGTCGGTCCGAGGCATCGTCCGGCAGGACGACGACTTCGTGGTCTGGGTCAAACCCGAGGAAATCAACAACTGAGAGACGGGCTGCCGTTCTGCGGGTTTTCCTATCGGTCGCGCGTGACGGTCTCGCCCGGTGCGATTCCGACGCCCGGCGAGAGCTTCGTGCCCGCGTTCAGCGCGACGTTGATACCAGTTTTCGCCTCGTCGCCGACGACGACGCCGAACTTCCGACGGTCGGTCGAGACGCGCTCACCCTTCACCGTGAGTTTCACCGGTTGGTCGTCGTGGCGGAGGTTCGCCACCGTCGTCCCCGCGCCGAAATTGACGTTCCGGCCCAGTACGCTGTCGCCGACGTAGCTCAGGTGACCGACGGTGGCTCCTGCCATCAGGACGCTGTTTTTGACTTCGACGCCGTGGCCGACGTGGGCGTCCTCGCCGACGAGCGTCGCGCCGCGGACGTAGGCGTTCGGGCCGACGCTCGCGCCCGAGCGCACGAGCGCGGGACCCTCGATGACCACGCCGGCGTCGATGCTCGCGCCCTCCTCGACCACGACGTCGCCCCGGAGGTCGGCGTTCTCGTGGACCGACCCCCGGACGTCTCGCTCCAGTTCGCCGAGTTTCCACTCGTTGGCCGCCAGCAGTTCCCACGGCCGGCCCACGTCGAGCCAGCGGTCGATTTCGACCGCCGTGACCTCGTGTTCCGCGATGGTCCGGGCCAACACGTCGGTGATCTCGTGCTCGCCGCGCTCGCTCGCGGGCACGTCCAGCCACTCGCGGGCCTCGGCGGGAAACACGTACGCGCCGGTGTTGGCGAGGTCGGTCGGCGGGTCGGCGGGCTTCTCCACGATGTCGGTGACGGTCTCGCCGTCCGTCGAGAGGACGCCGTAGCTCGTCGGGTCGGCGACGCGGTGCGCGCCGACGCTCGGCCCGGCCGCGAACAACCGCTCGACGCCCGCAGGGTCGTAGAGGTTGTCGCCGTTCAGCACCGCGAACGCGCCGTCGAGGTGTTCGCGGGCCGCACGCACCGCGTCGGCGGTCCCGGCCTGTTCGTGCTGGACCGCGTACTCCACGGGGATGCCCGCGTACTCCTCGCCGAAGTACTCGCGCACCGCGTCGGCCTCGTAGCCGACGACGAAGACGAGTTCGTCCGCGCCCGCGCGTACCGCGGCGTCCGCGGCGTGGGCGGCCAGCGGTCGGTCGGCGGCCGGAAGCATCGGCTTGGGGAGCGACGCCGACAGCGGCCGAATTCGAGTGCCTTCGCCGGCGGCGAGGACGACTGCCTGAATCCTCTCGGCTGTCATTGGCAGTACAACTCGGGGCGGAGCCTTTGTTACCACCTGCTTGCGGCGACGTAAGTGTGAGCTACCGGACCGATTTCGCGGCCTGCCGTCGTTTCACGCGCCGCCAGAGCGTCGGGCGAACGGCGGTACGCCCCGAAAACCGTTTCACCCGTTTCAAGATAAGTTCGGCCTACGGCCGGCGTATTTCCTCCTACCGGGAAGTCAGCGAGCGTATAACAAAGGGCACCCGACGCCATCTGTCGAACAGCACCCGCTTCCCGTAGCTCGGGGCGGTCAGGACGGTACAATGCTCGATGGAGTAGCCCGGACGAACGATAGGCGCAGATTATGTGACGGTCAGTGCGCCGTCCCGAACGACTTTCGAACTACGACCCTCTAACCATGATAGCTACCAATACGACGCCCACGACCGAGACGCCGGGGGTGTACTGCTGATGTGTGGAATCATCGCCCGAATCGGCGGTGACGACGACAGCGCGGTGGACGAACTCCTCACGGGACTCGAGAATCTGGAGTACCGCGGGTACGACTCGGCCGGACTCGCCATCAAGAACGGCGGCGGTCCGGAAGTGTTCAAGCGGCAGGGCGAGATCTCCCACCTGAAAGACGCCCTCGCCGACGAGGTGCCCGACGGCGGTCTCGGCATCGGGCACACGCGCTGGAGCACTCACGGTCCGCCGAGCGACGCGAACGCCCACCCCCACACCGACTGCACCGGCGAGGTCGCGGTCGTCCACAACGGCATCATCGAGAACTACGACGAACTCAAAGCCGGGCTACGGGCCCGCGGCCACGCCTTCGAGAGCGACACCGACACCGAGGTCATCCCGCACCTCGTCGAGGAACGACTGGCGGCGGGCGCGGACCCCGAAACCGCGTTCCGCGAGACCATCGAGAAGCTCTCGGGCAGCTACGCGGTGGCGATGATAACGAAGCACGACCACGCCGTCTACGCGACCCGACGCGGGTCGCCGCTCGTGCTGGGCGTGGACGACGGCGAGTACTTCCTCGCCAGCGACGTGCCCGCGTTCCTCGACTTCACCGACGATGTGGTCTATCTGGACGACGGCGACGTGGTAATCGTGAAACCCGACGGCCACCGCATCTCGACCACCGAGGGCGAGACGGTCGAACGGTCGGTCCAGACGGTCGAGTGGGACCCCGAAGACGCCGGGAAGGGCGGCTACGACCACTACATGCTCAAGGAGATTCACGAGCAACCCGCCGCGCTCCGCCAGACGCTCCGAGGCCGGGCCGACCCCACCACCGGCGACATCGACCTCGAAGACTTCCCGGCCGGGACCTTCGAGGACGTCGAGCGCGTCCAGTTCGTCGCCTGCGGGACCTCCTACCACGCCGGACTGGTGGGCGCGCAGTTCCTCTCTTCGGGCGGCGTACCCGCGCAGGCGTTCCTCGCCAGCGAGTACGCGACGTCCCAACCGCCGGTAGACGAGGGGACCCTCGTCGTCGGCGTGACCCAGAGCGGTGAGACGGCCGACACCCTGTCGGCGCTCCGGCGGGCGAACGCCTCGGGCGCGCGGACGCTCGCGGTGACGAACGTCGTCGGTTCGACCGCGGCCCGCGAGTGCGACGACGCGCTGTTCATCCGGGCCGGACCGGAGATAGGGGTGGCGGCGACCAAGACGTTCTCCTCGCAGGTCGTCTCGCTCGGCCTGCTGGCCGAACGGATGGTCCGGGACGTGACCGGTTCGCGGACCGACGACGCCCGCGCCCGCCTCGAAGCCCTCTCGGACCTGCCGGGCCACGTCCAGCAGATTCTGGACTACACGAGCGCCCGCAGGGTGGCCGAGAACTACCGGGACAGCGAGGCGTACTTCTTCATCGGTCGGGGCACGGTCCGGCCGGTCGCGCTGGAGGGCGCGCTCAAGTTCAAGGAGATCTCCTACGAACACGCCGAGGGGTTCGCGGCGGGCGAGTTGAAACACGGTCCGCTCGCGCTCGTCACGCCCGAGACGCCGATCTTCGCGGTGTTCACCGGGCGCAACGACGAGAAGACCCTCGGCAACGTCAAGGAGGCCGAGGCCCGCGGCGCGCCCGTGGTCGCGGTCGCCAGCGACGGACAGGAGTCGGTCCACCAGTACGCCGACGAGGTGTTGACGATTCCCGACACGCATCCTGACGTGGCGGGCGTGCTGGCCAACGTCCAGCTCCAACTGCTCTCGTACCACGCGGCCGACCTGCTCGACCGCTCCATCGACAAGCCCAGAAACCTCGCCAAGAGCGTGACCGTCGAGTAGAAACCGACGATTACCGTGCAGAACGCTCCTGAACGGTCGGACCGATTTACTCGCCGACCGCCCGATAGAAGCGACACGATGGGTTCTGTCGTACTCTCCCTCGACGCCGAGCTCGCGTGGGGGTTCCACGACCACGAGACGATGCCAGAAGACCGGGTCGGCGCGGCCCGCGAGTCGTGGCTCCGACTCCTCGACATGTTCGACGACCACGACGTTCCGGCGACCTGGGCGGTCGTCGGCCACCTCATGTTAGACTCCTGCGACGGCGACCACGACTCCCACCCGACGCCCGACGGGTGGTTCGACCGCGACCCCGGCACGTGGGAGGGCCGGGACGAACAGTGGTACGGCCAGAAGCTCGTGGACGCCATCGAGGACGCCGACGCCGACCACGAGGTAGGGAGCCACACCTACTCCCACGTCGAGATGGGCCACACCTCCCGCGAAATCGCGTCGGCCGAGATGCGCGAGTGCGTCGAAGTCGCCGAGGAGCGCGGTCTCTCGGTCGATTCGGTCGTCTTCCCGCGAAACTACGTCGGCCACCGCGACGTGCTGGCGGCCTACGGCGTCAAGTGCTACCGGGGGACCCAGCCCCGGCGCTGGTACGACCGCGGCCCGCTCGGGTCGATGGCGAAACTCTTCGGGTGGCCCACCGGAACGGTCTCGTCCACGCTCGTCACGCCCGAGGAAGACGAGTACGGACTGGTCAACGTGCCGGCCTCGCTCTACCTCTTCTGCTTCGAGGGCCGAGGCCGAAGCGCCGTCGAGCGCGTGACCGACGACCCGATCGTCAGCATGGCCAAGCGCGGCATCGACCGCGCGAGCGCCGAGAACGGCGTGTTCCACATGTGGCTCCATCCGAACAACCTGACCGAGGAGCGGGACTTCGAGCGCATGGAGTCCATCCTCTCGTACCTCGCGCAGGTCAGGGACACGACGCCGCTCCGCGTCGAGACGATGGGGTCTATCGCGGCGGACATCAAGGACGACGAACCGCTCCCGCGCGAGCCTATCGGTCCGCGCTAATCGACGTTTCCCACGCTTCTCGGGGACGTTACTGGCTGATTTTCGACGTGAGTTTGCTCGACGGAAACTCCGTTCGCGTTCGCTCGAACTCGCCGAGGCGTTTCCGCTCGCTCCCGCCGGTCGCTGTACTTCCGGACTTGCGACTGACTTGCTCGACTCCCTTCTGAATCAGCTCGTGGCTCGCAGAGTAGCGAGCACACGCTACGCGGTGCTCGCCGATTGCTCGCCACAGAACGGAAGGGGCGGGAGTCGAACCACGCGAAGCCTGTAAGGCTGCCACCGGGAAGTCCGGTGGCACTCTACCACTGAGCTACCCTTCCACGTCCGGCGATGCGGACGACGGCCGGCTTCGTTACGAACCGCCCGAACGCGTCCACTGGGAGTGTCAGTCCCAGACCTAAATCAACGTTCCGACGACAGTTCGTCACGGAGCGTCACCCGAGAGAACTCGAAGCGCGCGCCTTCGCAATCGTCGCCGGTCTCGTCGTCGCAGTCCACGGCTTCGACGTTCCAGCCGTGGGCGTTGGCGATGGACGAGACGATGGCGAGACCGAAGCCGGTGCCGTCCTCGTCGGTCGTGAAGCCGTGGTCGAACACCTGCTCGCGCTCCGCTTCGGGGATGCCCGGCCCGTCGTCGGCGACGTAGAACCCTTGGCCGTCGTCCAGCAGGCCGACCTCCACGGCGGTTCCCACGTCGCCGTGCTCGACCGCGTTCCGAAACAGGTTCTCCAGCAGTTCCCGGAAGCGGGCGTCGTCGGCCTCGACCACCGCGTCGTCGGCGAGGCGGAGCGACGCCTCGGCGGTATCGGCGGTCTCCCACGCCTCTTCGACCGCGTCCGAGAGCGAGACCGGTTCGGGGTCGTCCACGACCAGTCCCTGCCGAGCGAGTTTGAGCAGGTCCTCGACCAGACCGTCCATCCGGTCCAGCGACCGGCCGATGGGCGCGAGGTGGTCGCTGTCGCACTCGTCTTCGAGCAGGTCGAACCGCCCCAAGGCGACGTTCAGCGGGTTGCGCAGGTCGTGGCTGACCACGCTGGCGAACTCCTCCAGCCGCTCGTTCTGGCGGGCCAACTGGCGTTCGCGCTCCTTCTGCTCGCTGATGTCCACGTAGATGGCGAACGCCTCGCTCTCGCCGTCGTCGCCGGCGGGCGCGGTGTGAAGCAGGAAGTCACGGCCGCCGTCGCGGGTCGTTCGGTGGACCTCCGCGCCCTCGATGCGCCGGCCGTGGCTCACGCGCGCGTTGAGCGCCTCGCCCTCGTCCTGCTGGTCGTCCCGCAGGATGTAGTCGTCCACGGAGTCGCCGACGATTTCGTCCTCGCGCCAGCCGAAGACGTCCTCGAACGCCGGGTTCACCGACTTGCACACCGCGTCGGTCCCGTCGATTCCGTAGCGTACGACGGCGTTGGGAACGTTCTCGAACAGCGCGGCGAACCGGTCGCGCTCGGCCCGGAGTTCGGTCTCGGTCCGGACGCGGGCCAGCGCCTCGGAGATGTGGGCCGCCAGCAGTTCGGCGAGTTCCCGGTCGCCGCGGTCGAAACCGTCGGCGTCCTTCGAGACCGCCTGAAACACCGCGAACTCGTCGAACGGAATCGTCAGCGCCGACCGATACTCGCTCTCTGCGGGCACCACGTCGGCCTCGTGGAGGTCCCGGACTAACGAGGTCTCGCCCTCGCGGTAGACGCGGGCCGCGAGGTTGTCCTCCCTGTCCAGCGGCGTCCGCTCGTAGTAGCCGTCGGTCGAGACGACCTTCGAGACGGCTCTGGTGACGAGATGGTCGCCCTCCACCGCGTCCACCGTACACAGGTCGAATGCGAGAATCTCCTCGGCCGCCTCGATGGCGAGGTCGTAGATGTCCTGTTCGGAGGTGCAACCGACCGCGCGGGCGGCCACGTCGTGGAGCGCCTCTATCTTCTGGTTGGTCTCGCGCAGTTCCATCTGGGCGCGTCGGCGCTCGGTGACGTTCCGGAAGTACACCGACAGGCCGTCCTCGGCGGGGTAGACCCGGATTTCCAGCCAGTCACCCGGTTGGAACGTGGATTCGGTTTCGAGCGTGACGGGTTCCTGCACCTCGAAGGCCTTCTCGTAGGCGGCTCGAAACTCCTCGCCCATGTCGTCCGAGAACGCCTCGCGGATGTTCTCGCCCAGCAGGTCGTCGGCGTCCCGACCGAAGAAGTCGGCCGCGCGCTCGTTGACGTGGGTGAACCGCCACTGGTCGTCCAGCGCGAAGAAGGCGTCCGTGATGCGCTCGAAGATGCGCCGAATCTGCTCGTCGGCTTCCTCGGCCTCGCGCTCGGCGCGGTACTGCGCGACCGCATTCTCGACTCGGTTGGCCAGCACGGCGTACTGGTCGGAACCGGTCTCCTTCTGGAGGTAGTCGGTGACGCCGGCCGAAATCGCCTCGGAGGCTATCTCCTCGCTGCCGCGCCCGGTGAACAGGATGAACGGGAGCGACGGGGCGGTCTCGCGGACCGCGTCCAGAAATTCCAGGCCGTCCATCTCGGGCATCTCGTAGTCGCTGACCACGCAGTCCACCGCGTCGTCGGTTACGCGGTCGAGTGCGGTGGCCGGAGAGGTTTCGACGGCCGTCTCGATGCGGTCGCTCGCCCGCTCCAGATGGGTAGCGGTCAAGTCCGCGATGGCCGGGTCGTCGTCCACCAACAGGACGCGGATGGCGTGGCCCATAGTATGTTGACTTCTACCAAACCGCTGTATAAAAATCCACAGGAGTATTACGTACCCCTATAGTGTGGAAAAAATTATCTAACAGGAAAGATGATAAGACGTTCTAAGTGTTCACCGACTCGATGCGGTCGCTGACCAGAAGTTGACCCTGCGCGGTCAGCGACAGCCCCTTCTGGCCCTCGTCGATGAGTTCCTTCTCCCGGAGGTCGTTCAGCAGCATCGTGACCCGACTCGAATCGACGCCGAGGGTTCCGGCGAGGTCGCCGCTCCGCGCGCCCGAGTAGATGGCGACCAGCGCCTCCATCTCGTCTTCGGAGGTCGTGACCTCCTCGGCCTGTTGGGCGAGTTCCGAGTATTCGAGTCGGAGGTAGCGGCCGAGCAGATTGAGTTTCCGGTCGCTCTCGATGGCGAACTCGGAGGTGACCGACTGGCCCTCGTCGGCGTGGCGGACGACGAGGACCGACCCGCGGTCGCGGGTGTCCCTCTGGAAGTGGGTGACGTTGGCGAGGTTCACCGTCACCGACTCGTCGCCGACGAACTCCACTACGCCCGGTCGAATCTTGAGTTTCGACGGTTGGAACGACGCGTCGGTCACGCGGCCACCGACCCGCGCGGGATGCTTGACTCTCGCCTTCGCGCCGCTGAGTTCGGCTTTGAACAGCACGGTCTTGAACCGCGAGACCTCCTCGGTTCCGGCCTCGATGACCACCGACCGACGCCGGTCGTCCTCCCGGTAGGCGATGGTGATGGTGTCCTGAAAGAACGATTCGAGTTCGGCGGGGACCTGCCCGACGTTGATGTCGAAGATGGCCGAGAGCGGAATCGTCGTCTTCGACCCGTCGCCGGAGGCCAGCACCAGTCGCTTCTGACTGAGGACGATTCGACCCTTGACCGGTTCCGGCGAATCGAAGGTGTCGAGGCTGAACCGTGCGACGAAGTCGGCGATGACCTTTTCGGACATGGTAGACAGGACCGAGGACGCCCGCTGTCCGCGCGCCTCTTTGCAACGTAATTCTCAGTAGGGGTAAATATTTTTTCGGTCCCGCGTGACCCCCGCCGAACGCCCTCCCTACCGCCCAAGCCACGAAACCTAACTGTCTCTCCCTCGTTTCGTGACGTGGATGTCCACCGAAACGTCCGGCGAGGTCTTCGACCGTCGAACGACTATCAAGGTCATCGCCGGGTTCGTCGTCGCCGGACTCCTGCTGTACTTCTTCGGCCGGGTCATCGGATGGAACGAGATAGCACGGACGTTCAGAGGGGCGAACCTGATATGGCTCGGCGTGGCCTGCCTCTCGACGGTGGTCTCGCTGGTCATCTGGGCGAAGTCGTGGGACGTGATCCTCAGTACGGTCGGCATCGAGGTTCCCTTTCGGAAGATAATCACGACCTACTTCGCGGCCACGTTCGCCGACTACGCGACGCCGTTCGGCAAGGCGGGCGGCGGCCCGTTCATCGCCTACGTGCTGGCGGCCGACACCGAGGCCAACTATCAGGACAGCCTCGCCAGCGTCGTGACCGCCGACCTGATCAACCTGCTTCCGTTCTTCACGTTCGCAGGACTCGGCACCCTCGCGCTCTTGATACAGGGCGAGGTGCCCAAGCAGGCCGAGTTGCTCGTGGCCGGACTCGGCGGGATGGCCGTCGTCCTTCCCGCCCTCATCTACGGCTCCTATCGCCACCGGAACTTCGTGGAGCGACTCGTGATGAAGGTGGTCGGTCCCGTCGCCGCGCGCGTCGAGCGCATCGACGCCGAGAACGCCCGCGAGCGAATCGACGAGTTCTACGAACTGGTGGACCGAATCGCGGCGAGTCGCCGCCAACTCGCCAAGACGCTCGTCTACGCCTACGCCGGGTGGCTCTTTTTCGCCGCGCCGCTCTACTTCGCGGCGCTGACGCTCGGCATCGCCGACCAACTCACTCCGATACTGGTCCTGTTCGTGGTTCCGGCGAGTTCGCTGGCGGGCGTCGTCCCCACGCCGGGCGGCGTCGGCGGCGTCGAGTTCGCGCTGGTGGGCCTGATGGTCGCGCTGACGACGCTCCAGGCCGACGTCGCCGCCAGCGCCGCGCTGGTCTATCGCGTGGCGAGCTACTGGTTCGCGCTCGCGCTCGGCGGTATCGCGGCGTTCTTCGTCATCCACCGGAGCTGAACCGCCTGCGAACGCTCGACCGACCACCGCCAGAGACGCACCTACCGGCCCATCACCACGGGCGGGACTGAAAGGGGCCGGTCGCTCGACTGTCCCCCGACGAAGTACGGCCCGCAGGTCGAAGATCGAGGACCGCAGCGAGTCGCGGGCCATCGAGCGACCGGGGGCTTTCGAAGCAGTCACTCGCCTATCGGTAGCGTCTCGGTTCGCGGTTCGCGGTGAAAATCCGAACGGAACCGTTCGACCTCAGACGTTCAGGAACGACCCGACGACGACGCGGGTGAACACCGCGATGAGGCTGGACGACCACATCAGGAACACGAAGTGCATGTAGGAGTTGACCTTGTGGCCGCCGTCCGCGATGCGAATCATCAGCGACGAGAGGACGGCGTTGAGCAGGGTGATGATGACCAGCAGGTACTCGATGGTCGGGATGTCGTAGACGTTCGTGTGGATGATCGTCGTGATGTCCAGCTGACTGCTGTTGAGGCCGATGGACATCTGCGAGAGGACTTCGACGATTTCGAGACCGATGAAGAACGCGAACGTCGAGGCGGCGGTGATACCGTAGAGGACGCCGATGAGGGTGACGGTCGATTGGGCGCGGCGCTCGCGCAGTTGCAGGACCTCGTTCATGTTCGCGGAGATGAGTTCGCCGAGTTTCTTCGGGTCGCCGCCCATCTGTCGCCCGATGAGGAACATCTCCGAGAACTTCTGGATGAGATAGGACCGCGAGTCGGCGGTGAAGTGTCGCCACGCCATCGCCGGTTCGATGCGCATGTTCAGGCGCTTGTAGAGGTCGCTGACGTTCGAGCTCAGCGCGCCGAAGTTCTTGCCTCGGAGACTCTCGAGGACCTTCGTAGTGGTACTCTGCTTCGCGGTCTCGGTCGCGCCGAGCGCCCGGATGAAACTCGTGAACTCCTCGTCGCGTTCCTTTATCTTCTCCTCCTCGCGGCGCGCGACGACGCCGGGGAGCAACAGCGGCGTGGTCGGAATCGCGGCGTAGATGGGGAGCGGAATCGCGTCGGGGTCGATGCCGGTCCGCCCCATCAACACGAGCAGGCACGCGACGATGAGTGCGAGCGTGAGCAGGAATCCGACCGCGACCGAGATGCGGATGCGCCACTCCGCGTCGGTGGTCTGGTGGGTGGGGTGGTACCACACCGGGTCGTAGGGCGCGGTGTTGCGAATCATGATGAGGAACCCGGTCTGGACGAACGCGAACATGACGACGACCGCGCTGACCGTCATCGTGGGGTTCGTGCCGGTCAGAATCGGCAGGACCGTGGCGAACACCAGCGCGAACGTCACGGACAGGACCATCGAGAGGTAGAGGTCCTTCATCACTTCGAGGTTCTGCAAGGACCCCTCGTAGATGGTGACGTAGTTCTGAATCACCACGTCCTGCTCCGAGAGGAGGAAGTCCTGAATCTCCTGTCCGGCGTTGATTGTGTAGGCGAGGCGGTCGAGGAAGTCGGCGAACGGCTTACTCGGGGACTTGTTCGCTCGGATGCGCAGGGCGTCGTCCAGACTCTGGTTCCACGTGTCCACGAGTTGCGTGATGCGGCGCATCTCCTCGGAGAGCGCGCCGTACTCCTCCTCCTCGCCGAGCGTCCGGAACACCTCCACGCGGTCGATGTTCGCGGTCGAGAGGATGGTCATGTGAGTGATGAACAGGTGGAGGCGGTCCTCTATCTCCTTGCGCTTCTGGTCGCGCAGAATCTTCGGGTAGATGACCGCGACGACGAGCGACAGCAGGCCCAACAGCGGAATCGGCGCGGAGATGAGGAGCGGAAAGTCGGTGACGACGTAGACCACCAGGGTCAGCAGGAAGAACACGACCGAGGGAGCCACGACCAGCGTGAGATACCGGGAGACTGGCGTCTCCATGTGCTGGTAGGACTCGATAGTCGAGGACATGAAGCCCGAGATGAGGTCTTTCACGTCCTTGGGGGCGTCCCCGGATTCTTCGTTCGTCGCCATAGTGGAAGCCGTCGGTGTTCGCGGGGTTTACGTTCCACCTTCAATTCTCTTTCCCTCGAAATCTTCCTGCTGATACTCGGGGGTCTCTTCGAAGGCAGTCGAATCGAACGCCGCAGTGGGGAATCGGACCGACGAACTAGGAGGCGAAAACGACTTCACCGGTCCCTCCGACCGACTGGACGCCCCATGCAGAAATCCGAGTTCTTCGACGCCCTGACGCTGTGGTTCGTCGCGGCCATCTTCCTCCGGACCGGGTCCGGAAGTTCGAATCCAGCAATCGCGGTCATGGCCATCGTCGCCACCCTCCTCAGTTACGCCGTGCCGCTGTACCTCCTCGGCGAGTCGGTACTGCTGTTGACGGAGTAAAAGGCTCGACGCGAAAATTCCTGCCCAATCAGTCGATGGAGCGGTGGATGTCGAAGGGCAGTTCGTCCACCCCGCCGCGCTGGAAGGCCTCGATGGTCTCGTTGACCTCGTGGTAGCCCAGAATGTTCTCCTCTATCATTCGCTCCATGAGTTCGGCCCGGAAGTCCAGTTCCTTGTAGATGTCGCGGGTGTTCTCGTACCCGAGCAGAGTCGCAATCTGCTCTTCGAGGACGAAAGAGTTGTTCATCCCCTGGAAGACGATTTCGTCCTCGACGGGGTCCCAGTAGAACGACTGGCGGGTCACGACGCCGCCCATCTCCTTTGAGTAGCCCTCGATTTCCTGCACCGAGGTCACGCGGCGCAGCACGTCGTCGCCCTGCTTGACCCGGTTCTGGAACAGCGCCACGTCGGCGTTGTCCATGAACGTCTCGGGGATGTTGATGGGGTCGCCGGTGAAACGCTGAATCATCGAGACGATGTCGCTGGCGTGGAACGTCAGCATCACGGGGTGGCCGGTCTGGGCCGCCTGGAACGCCATGCGACCCTCCTCGCCACGGACCTCACCCACGATGATGTAGTCGGGACGCGAACGGAGCGCGGCCGCCACGAGGTCGAACATGTCCACGTCGGTACTGTCCTCGCCGCCGCCCTCGCGGGTCAGGAGTTGCTGCCACGTGTCGTGGGGCGGCAGGACCTCGGCGGTGTCCTCCGCGGTGTAGATCTTGCTGTCGCGGGGGATAAACGACATGATACAGTTCAGGGTCGTGGTCTTCCCGGACGCCGTCTCCCCGACCACGAACACGGTCTGTTCGTTCTCCAGACAGAGCCAGAGGTACGCCGCCAGCTTCGGCGACAGCGTGCCCCACTTGGTAATCTGGGCGACCGACAGCGGCGTCCCCTCGCCCTGACGGATGGTGAGGCTCGGCCCCTTCAGGCTCACGTCGTCGGAGTAGATGATGTTGATACGCGACCCGTCCGGCAGGGTCGAGTCGACGATGGGGTCGCTGTCGCTCACAGGGTCGCCGATTCGCTCGCCCATGTTTCGCAGCCAGTTGTCGAATCGGTCGGGCGACCCGAAGTCCACGCTGGTCCCGAGCATGCCGAACGTGCCGTGGTCGACGTACGTCTCGTGGGGACCGATGACGTGGATGTCCTCGTTGGCCGGGTCGCGCATGATGGGTTCGAGCGGACCGAAGCCGACGATGTCCCGGTTGAGTCGGTACCGGATGTTCTCGTAGGTCTGTTCGGACACCTCGTAGGTCCCGATGTTGGTGAAGTCCTTGACGTACCGCACGATGTCGTCGGTCGAAAACGTCCGGACGTTGTGTTTGAAGTCGTTGTACGAGACGTCCTTTATCCAGTCGAGAATCCGCTGTGCCGAGACGTTCTGGAGGTTGGCCCGACCGCCACCGCCGCCGTTGTTGCCGTTGTTGACCAACACCGTGTCGTCCAGCAGTTCCTCGATGCGGTCGTCGTACTCGCCCTCGTCCTGCGGTGCGGGCTTCTTGACGCTCTTCTCCAAAATCTCGCCCCGGACCTTACCGAACAGCTCCTGTTCGGTGCCCGAGAGTTCGGGTTCGACCGCGTAGTACTCGGTGTCTTGGCCCACGTCGCCGTAGACGTGACAGTAGATGGGACCGCCGACCGGATAGATGACGTTGGGCTTGTCGGCTTCCCACTCGTCGCCCGGTTCGTCGATGAGTCTCGGGAACTCGCCGGTGAACTGCTTGAATCGCTTCAGGTAGTCCCGCAGGTGGGGTCGCCGCATGGCGACTTCCCGAAGGTCGTCCTGAATCTGTGCGGTCCCGTGCTCAGTCATGGTAGAGGTCGTTACGCGACACTACGGCTTTCGATGACGATTCCGGCGTCGGCCCGCACCGAGAACCCGATGGTGTCGCCGACCTGCTCGCCCATCCCGGCGAAGCGCTTGACCGAGATGTTGCGGCGCACGTCGTTGCCGACCTCGACCATCTGGAGTTCCATGAACACGTCGGCGATGGCGCGGAACGGCCCGATGGCCTCCTCGTCCACCGTCGAAGGGTCCACCGTGAGGACGATGACCTGCCCCTGCGAGACCAAATCGCGGAAGAACGAGATGATTTCGAGGGCGGCTTGGCGCTCCTCGTTCTGGCGAATCAGCGCCTCGAACTTGGGGTCGTTGCGGAGGATGGCGTCGAACGTGTCGATGACGATGACGTCGGCCTGCCACATGGCCTCCGCGTTCATCAGCCGATTCAGCAGTTCCTTTCGGTTGCCCTCCTCGTCCTCGGCGGGTGCGGTCAGGCGACCGCCGCCGGTGTCCACGTCGGCGTGGAGAAAGAGGAGGCGTTCGTCGAGTAGGTGGTCCTCCACGCCGTACGACAGCGAGTGCATCTGGTCGATGAACCCGCCGATGGTCAGTTCGGTCGAGAGCAGGGTAACCGAGTGGCCCGTCTCGCAGAGTCCGTAACTGAACCGCTGGCTGATAGCCGACTTTCCGGCCCCGTAGTCGCCCTCGATGAGGACGATGGAACCGCGGGGGACGCCGCCGCCGAGTTCGTGATTCAATCGGTCGTGGTCTTCGAGGCCGAGGGAGTAGAGATTGTCTTGACTCATGTTCTGAACTGAAGCACCTCCTCGTCGCCGTTGACGATAATCTTCACGCGGTGGTCACCGCCCGAGAGCGACTGGTCGATTTCGAGTCGCACGACGTTGCCGACGCGCCACGCCGACCCGTCGAGGACGGTGACGGCGATGCTCGTCTGGTATTTCCCGTCCACTATCACTTCCAGTTGGTCACTCTCGGCTTCGAGTGGACGTGACCCGGTGTTTTTCACTAGTACCGTGATGTTCTCCTCGCCCGCCGAGTTGTACACCGCACCGCTCGCGGGGTCACTGATGATGGAGATGTCCGTGCGGATGTCGCCGCTCAGGTCGATGCTCCGGTCGCCGAGCGCCGAGGAGAGCCGCTGAACGCCCTGCGTGAACGTCCCCGCGACGCTCGCGGCGATGATGAGACTGGCGATGAACAGGATGAGGTGAGATGTGGAAACGCTCGCCACTCAGACCACCTCCGAGTCGGCGACACCAGGTCCGGTCACGACCTTCACTCGGTCTGGCCGAGTGGCCACCGAGACGTTGAAGCGGAACGTCTCGCCGGGCAACCAGATGTCGGTCTCGTCACTTCCTACCACTTCGAACGTCTCCATTCTGGAACTCGTGTGGTTCGTGTAATTTCCATCTATAAGAATGTCGGTGTCATCTGTCGATAACGTCGTGGAACCCGTGTTGTTGACTGTCACGTTCAAGTAGAGGTCTCCGCCTTCGTTGGCGACCGACGCGTTACCGATGGCAATCGCGGTGTTCTGTCGGGCGAGCGCGTCCTCGGTGTTCTCCTCGTAGGCGTCGTTGACCCGCTCCATCCCGTTGTTCGCCGCCGAATAGGCGATTCCGAAGCTGATGAAGAGACCGAGGAAGATAACGACGGTCGCGCCACTAACGCTGAATCCCATCGCGCCCACCTCGAATCTGTGCGCAGTGTTCGACGATTTTCCGCTGGACCGCGTCGCCGGTCAGTTGGCTCAGGAAGGTGAGGCTCTGGATGTGGTCGTCCACTTCGAGCGTCGCGGGACCGGTCTCCTCGGTGTCTACCGATTCCACGTCGGCGAACCCGCCTACGAACGCCAGCAGCTCCTCCTCGACCGACTCGCTTATCCAGCCGATGTCGCTGTAGTACTCGATGGTCCGGACCGCGTCCTCGGGACCGAACTCGGTCACAAGGAACTCCAACCACTCCATCACCACGAGGTCCGAGACGTAGCCGCTGGGGAGCTGTGCGAGGTACGGCTTGCCGCCCCGCCCCGCGTTCGCGTTCGCGGCCGTCGCGGGTTCGGCGGGTTCGGCAGGTTCGGTCTCGGCCGGTTCCTCGAACTCGAAGTCGCCGTCCTCGGGGGCCGGGTCGGTCTCGACCGCCGGTTCGGGAGCGTCGTCGAGGTCCGCGAGGTCGTCCTCGGCGTCGTCGGGGGCGTCTCCGTCTTCGGCCCAGTCGGCGTCGCCCGACTCGTACTCCTCTTTGAGTTCCTCGAACGTCGATCCACCGGCCTGTCCACCGTCGCCGTCACCGGCACCGTCGTCTACGTCGTCCATCATCGGCTCCTCGTCGTCTAACGCCTCGTCCGGCGATTCGAAGCCGAGGTCGTCGGCCGCCTCGTCTTCGAAGTCGTCCTCCTCCTCGAAGTCATCGCCGAGCTCGTCACCGTCATCCTCGAAGTCGTCCTCCTCCTCGAAGTCATCGCCGAGCTCGTCACCGTCATCCTCGAAGTCGTCTTCCTCGTCGAAGTCGTCGTCGAAGAAGCTCTCGGCCTCGGCGTCGGCCACGTCCTCGCTGAGGTCTTCTTCCTCCTCTTCTTCCTCCTCGCCGTCGAACAGGCCGAAGCCGCCGCCACCGTCCTCGCCGCCGAAGTTGCCGCCGCCACCGCCCATCCCGCCCTGTTGCACGTCGTCCACGAACGGGTTGACGCCGCGGGTGACCATCTCGTAGATTTCGAGGAGTTTGCGGACGTTCTCCTCGGTCTCGTCCACCTTCGAAGATATCTGTTCGTTCTCGCTCCGGACCGTCCCGACCGTCGATGAGATCTCGGCGACCTCGTTTTCGAGTTCGTCGATCCGGTTTTCGAGTTCCTGGGTCGGTCCGCCGCCGCCACCGCCCATGGCGAACTCGTCGTCGCCGCCCCCGTCGGCCCAGTCGTCCATCTCCCCGTCCATCCCCATGCCGTCGTCCATACCGCCGTCCATCCCGCCGAAGTCGTCGTCCATCTCCCCGCCCATCTCGCCACCCATGCCGTCGCCGCCCATACCGTCGCCGCCCATACCGTCGCCGCCCATACCGTCGCCGAAGAGGTCGTCATCGCCACCGCCGCCGGAGCCGTCGGCGTCGGCGCTCTCGCCCTCCTCTTCGTCCATGAAGTCCATGATTCCCATGCCGACCAAGCCCGTCCCGAGGAGGTAGACGAACTGGTCGCTGAGACCGATAAGTTTCATTATCGACAACAGCGAACTTCCGCCACATTAATCTTCCCCCTGAGTTATCAGCTCTGATACTCGCCAGCGCCGAGACCCAAAACGCCGCGAGGGACGCACTGTAACCCGTTTCACGGGGTTTTCTACCGGATTGATGTAGTATCTACTTTCTTATATATACGGAGGCGACGAGCGACCGGTTCGAAGGCCGGTTTGAGCGTGTCGGGGAGCGTCTCGGTCTTCCCGATGACGAGGTAGCCGCCCACCGAGAGCGACTTCGAGACCGTCTCCAGAATCGGAAGCTTGTGCTCGGCGTCGATGTAGATGAAGAGATTACGACACACCACGAGGTCGAAGTCCGACTTCGGGTCGCCGTTGATGAGGTCGTGGCGCTCGAACGACACGAGGTCCTTGACGGGGTCGGTCACGGCGAACTCGTCGTCCGTGCGCCGGACGTACCGCTCGTACTCGTCCAGCGGCGCGAGTTGCTCGCCGATGTCGGTCGTCCGAGTGTTCTCGTAGACGCCCCGCCGGGCCGCCGCCAGAATCTCGCGGTCGATGTCGGTCGCGGTTATCCGGACGTTCCCGTCCTTGACCTCCGGGTCGTCCAGCGCGAGCATCGACAGCGAGTAGGGTTCCCGGCCGTCCGAACAGGCCGCGCTCCAGAGCCGAATCCGGTCGCGCTCGGCCGAGAGCGCCCGGAGGACGTTTCGGACCTCCTCCCAGACCTCGGGGTTGCGGAAGAAGCTCGTGACGTTGACCGAGAAGGCGTCCAGCAGGGCCTCCTGCTCGCTCTCGTCGCTTTGCAGGAGGTCGAGGTACGCGGCGTAGCTCTCGGTGTCACTCCGGCGCATCCGCGAGGAGACCCGCCGGTCGAGATACGAGTCGTCGTAGTAGCTCGTGGCGAACCCGAGTTCGTCCTCGACGTACTCCAACAGCCGGTCGAAGGCCTCGTCGTCGGACGTCACAGCTCCTCGGCCCCCTTGTGGGTGCTGGTCACGGTTAGCGTCCACGTCTCGGGAATCAACTCGACCGACCGTCCGTAGTCGCCGCCCACGTCCTCGGCGACGATGGGAACGTCGCGTTCGCCGAGCGCCGTCCGCGTTCGCTCGACGTTCCGCTCGCCGACGCCCTCGCTGACGCCCGAGAAGTCGAACATCTTGCTTCCGCCCGCGAGTTTGGCCTCGGCGCGCTCGGGGTCGCCGCCCGCAGCTTCGAGTTCGGCCAGCAGTCGCTCGACGCCGGCCTCGACCGACTTGGCCGGCTTCCCCCGGTCGTCGCCGGTCGCGTCCGGGAGCATGACGTGGGCCAGTCCGGCGACCCCCGACTCCGGGTCCGCCACGGCGACGCCGACGCAGGAGCCGAGACCGCTGGTCGTGACTCTAGTCTCGCCGGTGGCGACCGCGAGGTCGGCCACGCCGACTCGCACGCGGTCGGGAACGTCGTCGGCCAAGAAGTGGCGTTCGGCGGTCATCATAGCGTGCCCGCTTTCGTCTTGCGTTCGGCCGTGGCGTCCGGGTCGATGTCCTCTAGCGCGGTCCGGAGGTCGGTCTCGTCGGGGAGCGCGTAGATTCCGCAGTCGAACTCCCGGTCGTCCGCTCGCAGCGTCGCGTCGAAGAGGAACGCGAACGACTGAGTGCGTCCGAGGCGCGCGACGACCGACTCGGCGACCGCGGGACCCGCGTCGTGGACGAACTGGGGCGGCGAGATGTCGATGGTCGCGTCCAAGACGTTCGCCCAGCCGTCGATGAAACTGCTGGTCATCACGTTGCCGATCTCCTTCATCGCGGACTGGGCCTGTTCGTTGAAGGTCGTCACCTCGTCGGTGCCAGGCACGAGCGCCGCGGCCACTTCGCGGGCCGACGCCTCGTCGAACAGCACGAGAACGTACCCGCCGAGCGCGCCCTCGGTCCGGAGGACGACCCCGACGTACGGGCGGTCGGCCAACTCCGCTGGCACGTCTTCGATGGGGACGAAGCTCAAATGCGTAATATCGACGTCCGTGCCGATGCCGGTCATCGCCGAGACCGTCTCGGAAGCGGTCGCCGCGCCGGCCTCGGCCATCTCGCGGAGCGTCGCCAACTTCTCGACTGAGACGGGGTCGTCGCCGCCCGACAACATCTCTTCCATCGAGTCGCGCTCGGGGAACATGTGAAACTCCACGTCCAACTCCTTGCCGACCGCGCCGACCTGACTCCGGAAGACGAACGCTCGGTCGCGCTCGAATCCGGCCGCGTCCAGCACCTCTTCGCCGGTCCCCTCGACGTACGCCGGCGGAGAGATGTCGATGATCGCGTCGAGGTGGTCGGCCCATCCCTCCACGAACCCGCTGGTCACGATATTGCCGATCTCGGCGACGGCGCTCTCTTCGACGCCCTCGCCGGGCAGGAGCGTGTCCAACAGGACTTCGACGCCCTCGGGCGAGAAGGTCAGGAGACTCGTCCCGTCGATGCCGCCCTCGAAGTCGATGGCGACGCCGACCCGCCGGTCGCCCCGCGCGAGGTCGTCGGCCGAGGCCAGCGTCACCTCGGTCACGTCCACCGCCGTCTCGATGCCGGTCATCCCGGTGAGATTTTCGGCCGCTCGCCGTGCGCCCACCTGTGCGGTCCGGTTGAAGGTGCCGAGCGATTCGACGTCCACGTTCATGCGTTGGACCTCTGGCCGAGCCTCATATGTTTATCTGCTGCATCAGTGACACGAGTTCTTCCAGTTCGGGGAAGGTGTACACCTTCACTTCCACGTCGGCCTCGCGGGCGTGAACGCGCGAGTCAAACACGAGTGCCATCTCGTCGCGGCGCGCCCCGACCAGGTTCTCAACCATCTTCGACCCCGCGCCGTAGGTGAACTTTGGGGTCGAGATGTCGATGGTCGTGTCCAGCACGTTCGCCCAGCCGTCGATGAACCCGCTGGTCATGATATTGCCGATCTCTTGGACGGCCGACCGCTCCATGTCCGAGAACCCCTTCGAGGAAGGGTCGGCGCTACCGGGAAGCATCCCGGTGGCGAGTTTCTTCGCGCTGCTCGCGCTGAACAGGAACAGGATGTAGCCGTGGGGCGGTTCCACGAGTTCGATGTGGGTGCCGACCTGCTTCTCGTGACCGACGTGAGTCTTGATGTCCTCGATGTCGAGGAAGTTGATCTTCGTGATCTCCATCTCGGTCTCCATGCCGGTCATCTGGTTCAGATGGTTGGCGACCGTGTTCGCCCCCTCCTTCGCCATCTGGTTGAACAGGTTCAGCTTTCGTATGTCGATGTGCAAGTTTCGTTCCTCACCTCTGCTCATATCTCGTCACCTCTCACAGTGTCTCCACGTCCAGTATCGTCACGACGTCGCCCTCGCCGAGGACCGCGGCACCCGACAGACCGGGAATGCCCGACAGGATGCCCTCGAACGGTTTGACGACGACCTCTTCTTGGCGGCTCACCGCGTCGCAGTGGATGGCGACCTGGCGCTCGGACTCCTTGACCCGGACCAGCATGCCGTCGCCGTTCTTGGTCTCGCCGGGCACGTCCAGCGCGTCGCCGAGGCGCACGAGCGGGAAGACCGTGTCGTCGTGGGTGACGACCTCCTCGCCCTCGACGGTCTGGACCTCCTCCATCCGGCGAATCTCGTCCACGTTCTTGATGGGGATGCCGTACTCCTCGTCGCCCGACTGGACGAACAGCACTTTCACGATGGCGACCGTGACCGGCAGTGAGAGGCTGAACGTCGTCCCCTCGCCGGGCGCGCTGTCCACGCGAATCTCGCCGTCGAGTCGCGAGACGGTGTCCTGTACGACGTCCATCCCGACGCCGCGACCGCTCACGTCGGTCACCTCGTCGTTGGTCGAGAACCCGGCGTGGAAGACGAGCTTCTGGGCCTCCTCCTCGCTCAACTCCTCGGCCTCCTCGCGGGTCATGACGCCCTTCTCGATTGCCTTGTTCCGGATGGCATCGGCGTCGATGCCGCCGCCGTCGTCCTCGACCTCGATGGTCACGCGGTCGCGCTCGCGGAACCCGCGGAGCCGAATCGTCCCCTCGCGGGGCTTGCCCGCGGCCTCGCGTTCCTCGGGCGGTTCGATGCCGTGGTCCACCGCGTTGCGCAACAGGTGCATCAGCGGGTCGCTTATCTCGTCCAAGATGGTGCGGTCCAACTCGATGTCGGTCCCCTCCATCAGGAAGTCCACTTCCTTCTCCTGCTCTCGGGCGAGGTCCCGGACGAGGCGCGGGAACTTGTTGACGACCTTCTTGAGCGGGACCAACCGCATGTCCATCACGGTGTCCTGCAAGCTGGAGGTGATCTTGTCCAACTCGTCCAGGTGGTCCTCGGCGCTGTCGAGTTGCGCCTGCTCGACCGACCGCCGGAGCTTGATGCGGCTGGTCACGAGCTGTTCGACCTGTCCGTGGAGGTCGTCCAGTTGGTCCACGTCCACGCGAACCGACTGAATCTCCTCTATCTCCTCGGCGGTCGAATCGGCGTCCGACGACGAATCACTCTCGTCGGCGCTCCGTTCCTCGGCCGCCGAGTCGGTCGTTTCCACCACGTCGGCGTCGGTGAACTCGGTGTCGTCTGTCTCGTCTACAGAGTCGGCGTCCGCGCCGTCCGACGCGCTTTCGGTCTCGCCTTCGGCGCTCGCGCTCGACTCGTCGGGACTCCCCGCGCCCTCGTCCGACTCGTCGCTCGAACCGCCCGCGTTTGCCACGTCGATTTCGTCCACGTCGAGCGCGGTCACGGTCCCGCCGGCTATCTTGCCGGTCGAGGCGACGACCGACTCGACCTCGCTTCGGTCGTCGGCCGCGACGAAGGCGTCGAAGCCGTCGTCGTACTCGCCGTCGTTGATGGCATCTACGTTGGGGACGGTCCCGAGCAGGTCCAGGTTCTCGCTGAGCCCTTCCAGAGCGAACATCCCGTCCACGCCCTTCATTTCGGGGTCGCCCATGTCCACGTCCACGTGGAACGTTTCGCCGTCGGCATCGGCGAGCGCGGCCGGGTCGTCGAGTTCCTCGACCGGAACGTCGGCGAGGCTCGTGCCGGTTCCCGCGTCCTCGGTCTCGGACTCGGACGTCTCTTCGGGTTCGGTCGTTTCCCCGGACTCGTCGCCGCCCGCGTCGTCCTCGCCGTCGATGACGCTCCGGATGTCGGCGATGATGTCGTCGGGGTCGATGTCCGACTCGCCCTCGTCTTCGATCTGGTCGAGCGCGTGGTCTATCTCGTCCACGCCGGCGAACACGAGGTCCATGACCTCGGGCGTGACCTCCATCCGGCCCTGCCGAATCTCGTCCAGCAGGTCCTCGATGGCGTGCGCGAGGTCGCTGGCGTCCTGGAAACCCATCGCGCCGAAGTTCCCCTTCAGCGTGTGGGCCGTCCGGAAAATCGAGTCCATCGCGGCCTCGTCGCTCGGGTCGTCTTCCAGTTCGAGCAGGGAGTTGTTCAACTCCGTGACGTTCTCTTCGCTCTCACGTATGAAGTCCTGAATGTAGTCTTCCATTTCCGTTCACCGTCCATCGCGTATCGTGTCGAGAATCGCCTTCCCAATCTCGTCGGCCGAACGCACGTCGTCCACGCAACCGGTCTCGATGGCGCGAGCCGGAATGCCGAAAACCGAGGAGGTCTCCTCGTCTTGGGCGAGCGTCGCCCCGCCTGCCGACTTGATGGCCTCGATGCCCGCCGCGCCGTCGCTCCCCATGCCGGTGAGGACGACGCCGGTCAGCGGCCCGTCGACCTTCTCGGCGGCGGTCTCCATCGTCACGTCGATGGCCGGGCGGACGCCGTGAAGCGGTTCGTCCTGCGTCAGGCGGATGCGCAGGCGACCGTTGCCGTAGCCGGCGACCGCCATGTGGTAGTCGCCCTTCGCCACGACGGCCTCGCCGCCGCCGATTCGGATGCCGTCCTCGGCCTCCCGAACGTCGTACTCGCTCCGGCGGTCCAACCGGTCGGCGAACCGACCAGTGAAGCCGTCGGGCATGTGCTGGACGACCAGCACCCGGAGGTCGGCCGCTCTGGGGAGACTCGACAGCACGCGTTCGACCACGCGAGGGCCGCCCGTCGAGGCCCCGACGACGAGCGTCGGGTTCTCGACGTAGCCGTGGTCCGTATCGAGCGTGTCCGAATCGGCGGTGTCCACGTCCTCGACCGACGCGGGGTCCGCCCGCGTCGCCGACTCGACTTTCTCGACCAGCGCGTCGCCGTGGGCCGAAATCTCGGTCGAGACCTCCCCGCCGGGTTTGGCGAGGAAGTCCACCGCGCCCTTCTCCAAGGCCTCGAACGTCGCGTCGGCACCGTCTTCGGTGTGGGCCGACAGCATCAGAATCGGCGTCGGATTCGTCGCCATGATCTCCTCGACGGCCTCGATGCCGTTCATGCGGGGCATCTCCACGTCCATCGTCACCACGTCCGGGTCGTGGTCGGCGACGGCCTCGACGCCCTCTTCGCCGTCGCTGGCCTGCGCGACGACCTCGATGCCGCCCTCTTCGAGGATGTCGGAGATGACCGTCCGCATGAAATGCGAGTCGTCCACGACGACTGCTCGCGTCATGCTGAGACGACGTCTTCGATGGCGTCCATCACGCTAGGTTTCTGGAAGGGTTTGGTGATGTAGCCGTCGGCACCCGCCTTGATGGCGGCCTTCATCTTCTCTTCCTGCCCGATGCTGGTACACATGATGATGTTCGAGTCGGGATTCGCGTCCTTGATTTCGGTGGTCGCCTCGATACCGTCACGGATGGGCATCACGATGTCCATCATCACGAGGTCCGGACTGTGTTCCTCGTAGAGTTCGACCGCCTCGACGCCGTTCTCGGCCTCGCCTGCGATTTCGAACTCCTCTTCCAGTATCTCCCGAAGTAGATTCCGCATAAATTCCGAGTCGTCTACGATGAGTACGTTCTTAGCCATGCGATAGTCACCAAGCGGTTGGTTTGAAACGGGGTGAAATAAATTCTCCCCTCCGATTATCACGACTGATGCTCCCTGCGACGCGCGTTCGACCGGGCGAGGTAATCGTTTTCATTTCAACTGGTCGATGATAGCGTCGATGTCGATCCAGACCACGAGGTCGAGTCCGTCACCGTTGGGCTTGCGGATGATACCTCGGGAGACCTGTTCGCGGATGCCCCGCGTCTTGAGGTCCGAGAGGTCGTCGTCGGTGTCGATTTTGCTCTCGGGGTAAGTCGTGACCTCCAGCACCTCGTCTACCCGGATGCCGATCTTTTGCTTGTCGTCGGCCCGGTCCAACACGAGGACGTTCTGCTCGTCGCCGTCGGGTTGGTCGCCGTCGATGCCGAGGAACGTCCGGGGGTTGATGATGGCGGTGGTCTCGCCCCGCAGGTCCATCACGCCGTCCACGGAGTCGGGCGTCCGGGGGATGCGCGTCACTTTCTTTATCTCCACGATGCTGTCTACCTCGTCGATGTCGATGGCGCAGTAGTCCTCGCCGAGGCGGAACTCCACGACCTGTCTCGTCGGTCCCTCGGCGACCTCCGGCGAGTCGGTCTCGTCGGTCCCGTCACCAGCGTTGGTCTCCTGAACCTCCATAGCAGTCTCTGATTCGATAATCGAACCCCAGCATATAAATCCCGGCCTCGCCTCTCGGATTTGATAATCGGTCTCGGAGGCGGTGGACGCCGCGAACCGTCGGCGCGACGATGCGAGGTGAAAACGTACTTATCAGTAGAGCGTAACGACCGACCTATGACTCGCGCCCTCCACTTCGTCGTCTGCGCGCTCGTCGTCTGCTCGGCCCTCGGCGTCGTCGCCCCCGGTAGCGCCGCGCCGCCGCCGCGACCGCTCTGCGACGCCTGCGGAGACTCCTTCGAGGAGACCGCCGCGGCCCACGGCGTCACCGTCACCGTCGAGCGGTCCACAGCCACCGTCTCGGTCGCCCGGAACGGCACCGCGACGTGGGTCGTCCGCAATCGACTCGCCGGCGGAGCGGGCACGGAGCGTCTACGCGAGAACGACACGCTCCGGGCCGAAATCGGCGAGCGCGCGATGTGGGACACCGAACTCGTCGCCGCGAACGTCTCGTCCGCGGGCGTCCTGACGCTCCGCTACCGCGAACCCGACTTCGCCGAGGCGTCGGTCGGCGGGACGCTCCGGTCGGGCGAGTTCACCGACGCCTACGGCTACTGGAACCTCCACGGACTCGGCGCGGACCGACTCGTCGTCGTCGCGCCCGAGCGGACCGAAGTCGGGTGGACGGTCGCCGGCGCGACCGTCTCCGACGACGGCCGCCGGATGATTCTCACCGACTTCGAGGACCGCGGCTTCGTCACGTTCGTCCCCGAAGACACCGCACTCGGACCGCTGCTGAGTCTGCTGTCGGTCGGGGCGCTGGTCGCGCCACGAATCGGGAGCAACCTCGTCGCCGTCGTCCTGTTCCCGACCGCGCTATTCGGTCTGTTCGTCGGGTCGGTCGGCACGTTCGTCTCGCGGTCGGACGGACTCGGCGCGCGCGTCGGCGAGACGGTCGGGACCGTCCTCGCCGCCGTCGGCGTCCTGCTGACCGCCGGGGCGCTCCTCGCGGGCGGCGGTCTGTCGTTGCTGGGCGGGGCCGCCGCACCGCTGTTCGGCGTCGGCGCGACCGCGGTCGTCTTCGGAGCGCTTCTCCGGCGGCCCGCAGTCCGAGCGCGGGCGACCTACTGGCGACTCGTCGCGGCCGGGGCGGTCGGCGTCGCGCTGGCGGCCGGAGCCACGCTCGTCGGGGCGCTGGCGTTCGACCGGAATGGACTGACCTACTCGCTTCTGAGCAGTTTCCCACTACTGGTCGCCGTCTTCGCCCTGCTCCCGGCGGGGTACGCCTTCGGCCGTGGGAATCGACGGCTGGCCGTGGCGACGGCGGCGGTCGGGTTCGCACTCTCGACGCTCCCCTTCGGGTCGCTCCTCTCGCCGACGACCGGGTTCGGCCCGTTCGTCGCCGTGTTCGTCGCGGTGTACGCTGGCGTGGTGGCCGCCGTCGGCGCGCCGTTGCTCGTCGTCGGCGCGTCGCTTGCCGGGTCGTCCGGCGATGCCAGAGCGTCGCCGGACGACGACCGGCCGACTCCGGCGGCAGAATAGCTCGTTCTACGTTTCTTCGAGGCAGTGCTCTGTTCTTCAACGGAGGGAATAGATGCCCGAGCGCGCCGGGGAGCGGTCGGCCGAAGCGCGGTTCGGCAGTTCCCCTACTCGACGTTCTCGGGCGGGAACACCATGCCGCGGTCGTCCTGAACCGCCTCGAAGAAGTCGGCGATGGAGTCGTCCGGGCTCAGGTCGTAGGTCTCCAGAATCGCTTGCAGGCAGGACGGCGAGTAGCGAACCCGGACGTTCGACTCGGTGAGCAGGATGCCCAGCACGTCCTCGACGGCGGTCTCGGTGGTCAACTGCTGGGCGTACCACCGCAGGAGACCGTCGAACACCGTGCCCACGTCGTCGGAGAACATCTGCTGGTGGCTGATGGCGTCGTCGGCCTTGGCGGTGACGTGGAACCCGTAGCGCGAACTCGCGCTGTCGAGGTCGTCTTCGAGTCGCCGTTTCACCGCGCCCGAGTCCGCCGGTGCGGTCGATTGCCGACCGCGGCCGTCGTCGGCCGACTCCTCGTCCGGGGCCGACTCCGCGGCGTCGTCGTCCGATTGCGACCCGTCGGGCGAGGCGTTGCCGTCGGGGACGTTCGGTCGCTCGTCGGTGCCGATGACGTATCGGCCGGGGTCGAGCGAGACGACGTTCTCCTCGTCCTCGATGTCGAGTTCGTCGGGGGCGAGTGCGCCGTCGTCGCGCGACCGGTCCGCGGAGTCGAGGGGCGACCGGTCGTCGGGGTCCCGACCGCCGTCGGGCATCGGACACATTGGCAGTGAGTACCGTTCGGTTTCACATAAACCCACCGCCTACCCCGGCTTGCGGTCCGATATTCGACCCCTCGCGGACGCTCTGATTTCCCGGTTCGCCGAGAACTCGCCGTCGTACTCCCGTTTCGAGCGACGGATTCCGTCGGCGAACGCAATTTTTGCTACGACCCGCCGAGTTTTCGACAATCGTTGTAGACGGGATTTATTATCGTCGAAGCTCTCGACACGAACATCGAAATGAGCGTTCAACGTCCGACGACACACACCGACGAACTGCCGACCGAACTGGAGTCGCCGCGCGCGAAACTTGTCTACCTGTTCCTGCAGACCCGCGAAGCGTCGATAGACGAGCTTCAGACGGGACTCGGCGTGAAGAAGATCACGCTGTACAGCATCCTGCGGACGCTTCGTGAGCGGGAACTCGTGGAGAAGCGGGACGGACGGTTCGCGGTTGCCGAGTAGCTACTCTTCTTCCTCTTCCGGGCAGAGTTGGTCGGGTGTACGCTGGTAGCGCGGCGTGGCGACGAACTGCTCGATGCGTTCGCGTTCTTCTTTCGAGAGAGCCATAGCCGAAGGAACTCACGGCAACACCAAAAAGACAGCGGCCATCCCGACTTCGGGTAGCCGCCTCGGGGCGGAACGCGAGCGGAGTCCGTCGAATGCGGCGCTATCCCCGACGCGACGATTCTCCCTCCCGACAGGTCTTTTGTCACAGAAGCCCCAGCGGTACTGTGGGGTTACGAATGTTCGACAGTAACGCGACCGCGGTTCGGGGGGAGACGGATGGCTGAGGCAGACGACAAGTATCCCGCGGAGTCCGGGCGGCGGCGGTTCATCAAAGGCGTCGTCGGGAGCGCGTCTCTCGCCGGACTGGGAACGGTGGCCGCCGCGGGCATCGACACGACGACCTCGCCGACCGGGGCCGGCGGCGGCATCACGCAGTACTACGGTCCGGAGAACATCGCCGGGCCAGCGCCGCGCGCGATGCCCCAGATTCCCATCGAAGTAGACGACGAGGGGTTCGTGAAGGGCATCTGGCCCGAACCCGAGACGGTAACCGAGCAGGGCCGCGAGGTAACCGTCGCCCGGATGGAACTCGGCGGCATCACGTACACCAGCGAGTGGTTCCAGTACTGCGGCGTCCAGACGTACCCCGGCGTGGACCCCGACGCGGACCAGGACAACTTCTTCCGGTACGCGAGTTCGCCGCCCTACGAGTGGCAACAGGAGGAGGTCGAACCCGGCGAGCGAGTCAAGGTCGAACACTTCGAGGACTACGCGACGTGGGGCAACGGCATCGGCCGGGACGGACTGGGCAAGCCCGCACTGGTGACGTGGCGCTCGCAGGACGTGCCGCCCTCGGGCACGTTGCCGGTCCAGATAATCCGAAGCACTCGGTTCGAGGAGTTGACCGACCAGGGCAGCGACTGGATTTCGGCAAGTACCGACCAAGGGTTCTACGCCAATCTGAACAAGTGTACCCACTTCTGTTGCGTGCCGGGGTACAAGGCGCTCGGGTCGAGCGCGCGGTTCAACGCCGAGAACGAGATCTACTGCCAGTGTCACCAGTCGGTGTACGACCCGTACAACATCGTGGAGGTCTCGTTCGTCGCGCTCCCCCGACCCGAGGAGGACTGATGCGGATCGGGAACCGAACCTATCAGTTCCAGTAGCTGGCAACAAACGTTTTATATCCGCGGTAAGCATCCACGAACGTTGAAGCGAATGCTCTCGACAGTCCTCGACAGACTCAGGCGAATGGTGGGGTCCCCCGAGTCGAATTCCGACGACGGCGACGCCCGAGACGACGGTCCGGACCTCTACGAGTGCGAGGGCTGTGGCTCAGTGTTCATCTCGAAACCAGACCAGTGTTCGACCTGCGAGGACGACGACTTCTCGAACGTCGGAAAGTTTCAGTAGCGGAGCAGTCGCTCCGCGAGACGACGTCGGATAGCGACGCTTTTCCCGACGGGCCACCGAGTTCCGACCGATGGTCGTCTCCCGACCGGCATCATGAACCGAACCAAATCGCTCGTGCTCGCGGTCGTCGTCGCCCTCACAGTCCTCTCCGGGGCCGGAGCCTACGCGCTCACCCAGACCGACGACGCCGGGGGCCAGTCCGACCAGACACCGGCGCTGGCCGCCAACTGGCTCAGCGACACGGGCAGGAACATCACCGGGAACCACCACGTCGCGGTCGGCGGGCAGGTCGGCAACCGGTCGCTCGTGTTCGCACCCATCAGCGGCGCGGCACCGAGCGGCGGGGGTCACGACCACGACCACCGCGACGCCGCCTCGGACGAGTCCAGCGCCGCGTCGGACGCCGCGGCAGGGTGCGGGCTGGTCGCGCTCGACGGCGCGTCGGGCGCGGCCCGGTGGAGCTACGAGGTCCCCGCCGAGAACTGCACCATCCACGCCATCGCCGACCCGACGCTCGCGGACCTGAACGGCGACGGAACCCGAGAGGTGCTGGCGACCTCCACCGAGAAGACCGTCGCGGCGTTCGACCCGGCGACCGGCGAGCGCTCGTTCGAGCACAACCTCTCGGCGTACGGCTACACCCGGCCGCTCGTGGCGAACTTCACGGGCGACGGCGACCCCGAAGTCGTCGTCGTGGACGTTCACGGCACCGTCTTCGTGGTCGAACCCGACGGCGAGACCGTCTGGACCCGCAAGCTCCCGGCGAACTACGTCTGGGGCCAACCGCACGTCGAGGACTTCGACGGGGACGGCACGTCCGAGTTGGCCGTCGCGCTCGGCAGCGGCCGCCTCGTGATGCTCGAAAACGACGGGACAGTCGCGTGGAACCGCTCGGTCGGCGCGGGCGACTCGGTGACGTGGTTCGCCACGGGACAGGCCGACAACGACTCGCCCGCCGAACTCGTGACCGCGACCTCCGGCGGCAACGTCTCGCTGTTCGAGGGCGACGGCTCGCTGGTCTGGCGTCGGTCGCTCGGCGCTTACGCCGCGGTTGACGCGGTCGGCGACGGCGACGACGACGGCACGCCAGAGGTCTACGCGACCGCCCGCGACGGCGACCTCCGCGCCATCGACGCCACCGACGGCTCCGTCGAGTGGTCCACGAGTCTGACCACGGTCAACGCGCAGATGACGCCGCCGCCGGTTCTCGGCGACGTGGACGGCGACGGCGACGACGAACTCGTCGCGGCGTCGAACGGCGGAAAAGTGGCAACCGTGGACCCGAAGTCGGGCGAGATTCTCGCGGAGTACGAGCGCGACACGCCAATCTGGACGAACCCGACGCTCGGCGACGTGGACGACGACCCCGCGCCGGAGATTCTAGTGATGTACGGCGACGGCCGGGTCGCGGCGCTCTCGTACGGCGACGGCGCGACGCAGAAAAGCGCGTAGACGCGCTCGTTCGACCGTCGTCTCGACGGGAACGAGAAATTGCATACAGGTCGAACGGAGAGTTCGGGGTCCGCCGAGCGAGGAGAGTGCGCCCGGCAGACCGACGGCGACACGGGCCGAATCGAATCTCGCGGGAGTCGATTCGAGCGGTTTCGACGTGGGCGCTGGCACGCGAGTCGGCACGTCGAGGCGGTCTATCACCGCCCATTCGGGCGATTGTACCGGAGTCATGTAAACCGGCGTCAGACTCCCGGACCGTTTCACATTAAGTGGGGACCGAGGCATCTGGGCGACGGTCGCCGCGAACGGTCGGAACTACCACGAGGATTCATAACCCTCGCTTGGGACGTACCGACCAGCGCACGCGACCCCCGCGTGCTCCGCCACCCATGGACTTCGAAACCGCGTTCGACTTACTGAGTAACGAGTACCGACGCGCCATCGTCGCGCTCTTAGACGAGGAAGGGTCGGTCCCCCGCGAACGACTGCCGAGGCGCCTCCTCGCGCGCGGCGTTGGCCCGGACGACGACCGGACCCGACGTCGGTTGCGCATCGCGCTCCACCACAACCACCTGCCGCGTCTGGCCGACGCTGGCGTCCTGACGTACGACGACGAGGCGGTGACTGCGACCGCGAAAGTAGCGGCGGTCGCGTCGTGGCTCGACGGGTCGAACCACACCCCGACGACCGCGCGGAGCGACCTCGACGAGCAACTGACCGCGTTCTACGCGTAGACTCGCTTCTCTTTTTCGCGGTGGGACGTTCGAGAGAATCGATTCCGTCGCTGGCGACGTTGCCAGTGACAGGAAGCCAGGGGTGGGATTTGAACCCACGAACTCCCGATTACAAGTCGGGTGCTTGAACCGCCCAAGCTCCCCTGGCGCGCTCGTCACGGACCGCCGTAGCGCAGTCCCACGTTCTGGCTACTCCTTTGTGAGCGTATCGCTTTCGACCGATTTTTCCAGTTCGACGCGGTGAGGAGCGTAGCCGTGGCGGCGGTAGAATCGGCGCGCGTCGGCGTTCTCGGCCATCACGTCGAGCGAGACGGCGTCGGCCCCCGCCTCGGCGAGTCGGGTCTCCGCGGCGTCGAGGAGCGCCGACCCGACGCCCTCGCCGCGGCGCGCGGGCACGACGTAGATGTTCCGGACGACGCCGCGAACCGCGTCCTGCTCGTAGCCGCTCGACTCGATGTCGACGGTCACGAAGCCGACGATTTCGCGGTCGTCCGACTCCCCGTCTGCGTCCGACTCGTCGGCGCGAGCCACGAGGAGTTCGTCGGCCACCGCGTGCTGGGCGATGGACTCCCGGAGTGTCTGGCGGTTCTCCGCGGGCAGGAGGTGGGAGTCGTACTCGCGCTGTCCCTCGGCGAGTTCGACCCACAGGTCGGCGGCCGCGTCGGCGTCCGCAGTCGTACCGACCTCGATGGAGACCATTCAGTTCCGGAGCGCCTCGACCGCCGGCAGGTCCTCGCCGGTCAGCATGTTGAGGGCCGCGCCGCCGCCGGTGCTGACGTGGTCGAAGCCCTCGACGTCGAACTCGCGGATGGCCGCGGCGGTGTCGCCGCCGCCGACGACGCTGAACTCGGCGTCCGTGGCGGTCTCGAACAGTTCGCGCGTGCCGCGGGCGAACGTCTCGTCCTCGAAGACTCCCGCCGGACCGTTGAGGACGACCGTGCCGGAGCCTTCGACGGTCTCGCCGTAGGCTTCTATCGTCGCGGTCCCGACGTCCATCGCGGCCTCGCCCTCGCGTGGCGGCAGGTCCCCGGCGGCGATCTCGTGGCGCTCGCCGTCGCGCTCGACCGCCAAATCGACGGGGAGGCGGATTCGGTCGCCGTACTCCGCCAGCAGGTCGGCCGCGCGGTCGATTTCGTCCCAGTAGCCCTGTTCGTACACGAAGTCCGCGCTGGCGTCGCCGAGGTCGGTCCCGTCGGCGAGCAGGAAGACGTTGGCGACGACGCCGGTCGTCAGCACCTCGTCGGCGAGGCCGCGTTCGAGGACGCTCTCGGCGACCGCCAGCGAGTCGGGGACCTTCGCGCCGCCGACGACGTAGGTCCGGGGTTCGGGCGTCGATTCGATGTCGCCCAGCACGTCGAGTTCCGACTCCATCACACGCCCGGCGTAGGCCGGAATCCGGGTCGGGAAGCCGACGATGGAGGGCTGAGAACGGTGGGCCGCCGCGAAGGCGTCGTTGACGTAGGCGTCCAAGACGGGGGCGAGTTTGTCCACGAGTTCCGTCTCTCCGGCACGGTCGGCGGGAAACTCCATATACTCCTCGCTGTAGAATCGCGTGTTCTCCAGCACGACCGCCTGTCCGTCGTCCAGATTCTCGATTTTGCGGCGGGCCTCCCCCGAGAACGTGCCGTCGGCGTACCCCACCGGCGCGTCGAGCAGTTCGTCGAGGCGGTCTGCGTGCGGGCGGAGGTCTCTGAACTCGTCGCCGCCGGGACGGCCTTGATGGGCGAGGACGGCCACCCGGCCGCCGCGGTCGAGCAGTTCCGAGAGGGTCTCGACGTGAGCGCGCAGTCGGGCGTCGTCGGCCAGCGCGCCCTCGTCGGTCAGGGGGCTGTTGATGTCGATACGCACTCCCAGCGTTGTCCCTTGGACGGCGAGGTCGTCCAGGGTCTCTATCGCCATGTAGGTCTGTCCAACGGCGGGAGGGAAATATGTGTCGGGCTATCCGACAAATAAAAATTCGATTCCGAGTGAACTTTCCGGTGACGAGCGTCGGATTCGCGCGCCGAGGGATATGAGTGAGGTTCACAATTTGCAAACTTTTTTATACCCCGTGTGAGACCTTCTGGTAGACTATGACAGGCATGGAAGAGTCGCGGCGCGCGTATCTGAAGACGACGGCGGCGGTAGCGGGGGCCGGACTCACCGGCCTCTCGGGATGTATCGGAAGCATCTCAGGCGGCGGTGGCGGCGGTGGCCCCATCCAGATGGGGTCGATTCTCCCGATTACGGGGTCGCTGAGTCCCTACGGACAAGGGATGCAGGACGCGGTGAACCTCGCGAAGAAGCACATCAACGACGCGGGCGGACCGCTCGGTCGGACCGTGAAGGTCACGAACAAAGACAGCGAGACGAAGCCGAGCAAAGCCTCTCAGAAGTACAAATCGCTGGTCAACGAGCAGGGCATCGTCGGCTTCGTCGGGGCGGCGTCCAGCGGGGTCTCGGTTCCCCTCGCCAAGAACGTCGCCTCCGACGGCGTGATGCAGGTGAGCCACGCGAGTACGACCCCGGCACTCGCCGAAATCGGCTACAACGACGACGAGAGCATCAAGTACTTCGGCCGGACGGCACCCAACGACGGCCAACAGGGACTCGTGATGGGCCGCACCATGAACGAGGACAAGTACATCGGCGCGGACAAGGCCGCGTTCCTCTACGTCAACAACGCGTACGGCAAGGGACTGGCGAAGAAGGCGAAGGCCGCGTTCGACGGTGAGACGGTCGGGATGGTTCCCTACGACAAGAAATCGACCGACTACACCTCGACGCTCGACAAGCTGTTCGAGAACGACCCCGACGCCATCGGGTTCGTCGGCTACCCCGGCAACGGAAAGACCATCCTCAAGCAATGGAACAACGGCGGCTACGGCGGCGAGTGGGTCCTCAGCGAGGGTCTGAACGACAAGGGATTCTTCCAGAACCTGAAATCCATCACCGACGGGATGTATCTCGCGTCGCCGAGTCCGGAGTCCGCGAAGAAGAGCACGAAAGCATTCAACGAAGGAATGGGCGACAAGTCCGGAACGCTGTTCGCCGCTCACGCTTACGACGGCCTGTTCCTGCAAGCGCTGGCCATGCACAAAGCAGGGAAAGCGTCCGGCAAGGCCATCGCCAAGAACATCCGGTCGGTCTCCCGCGAGGGGACGAAGGTGTACGCCGGACAGTTCAAGAGGGCCAAGGACCTTCTCGACGACAGCGAGGACATCAACTATCAGGGCGCGTCCAGTCCGGTGGACATGAACGCGAACCTCGAACCGCTCAACAAGTTCGCCATCATGCAGGTCCAGAAGGGCAAGCGCAAACAGATCACCGAAATCGAACGCTCGTGGTTCGAGGGCAAGCTGTAGCCGTCTCGTCACTGACGCACGGGTGACATCTATGCCGACCGAGGGCGAAACCGCCCACCGACGACGCTTTCTTTCGGGCCTGTCGCCGAACGCGATTGAACTATCCCGACGTGTCACCGGAATCATACACAATAGTTTATTATCATCGCGTCGTGTGTCACGTCGGAGATGTCAGAGAAATATCGAACGACGCGACGGGTGTATCTAAAGGGCGCAACGGCCGCGGGGGTGGCCGGACTGACCGGACTGTCGGCGTCCGCGGGTGCGGCGCAGGGAGGTCCGATTCAGATGGGGTCGATTCTCCCCATCACGGGCGCACTCAGCGCGTACGGGACCGGGATGCAGAAGGCCGCGAACCTCGCGGCGCAGAACATCAACGACGCCGGGGGTCCGCTCGGCCGGCAGATCAACATGAACAACGCCGACAGCGAGACCAAGCCCGCGCGGGCCATCCAGAAGTACAACTCGCTGGTCAACGAGGCGGGCATCATCGGCTTCGTCGGCGCGGCGTCCAGCGGGGTCTCGGTCCCGCTCGCACAGAACGTCGCCTCCGATCAGGTTATGCAGATGAGCAACGCCAGCACCTCGCCCGCGCTGGCGCAGATCGGGTACAACGAGGACAAGACGGTCAAGTACTTCGGCCGGACCGCGCCCAACGACGCCCAGCAGGGCATCGTGATGGGCCGCATCATGAGCGACGACAAGTACATCGGCGCGGACAAGGCGGCGTTCCTCTACGTCGACAACCCCTACGGGCAGGGGCTGGCCGAGAAGGCCAGCGCCCAGTTCACCGGCGAGACGACCGCGATGGTCGGTTACAGCAAGCGGTCGAGCGACTACACATCGACGCTCGACAAGGTGTTCAACGGAAATCCCGACGCGGTCGGGTTCGTCGGCTATCCCGGCAACGGTCGGACCATCCTCAAGCAGTGGAACAACGGCGGCTACGGCGGCGAGTGGGTCCTCAGCGAGGGGCTCAACTCCTCGGAGTTCCTCAGCAGTCTGAGCAACATCACGGCGGGGATGTACCTCGCCTCGCCCGACCCCGAGCAGACGAAGGGTGCGACCAAGTTCGAGCAGATGATGGGCGACCAGGCGGGCACCCTGTTCGCGCCCCACGCCTACGACGCCCTGTTCCTTCAGGCGCTGGCCATACAGGCCGCCGGGGAGGCGTCCGGACCGGCCATCGCCAAGAACATCCGCCGCGTCTCGCGGGCCGAAGCCGGAAGCCAAGCAACGGCGACCGAGACCACCACGGCCGACATGTCGGGTGGCCAGTCCTCCCCGCCGCAGGGGGACATCGTCACGGTCGACGAGTTCCAGAAGGCCAAGGATCTGCTGTCGAACGGCCAGGACATCAACTACCAGGGCGCGTCCAGCCCCGTCAATCTCAACGAGCAGCTGGAACCGCTCAACCAGTTCGCCATCATGCAGGTGCAGGACGACGGTTCGACGAAGGTCCTGGAGACGATTCCGCGGAGCTTCTTCCGGGGCAAACTCGGCGAAGGCGGCTCAGGGACGACCACGACACAAGGATAGCAACTGAATTCATCGCAGATTTTTACGCGAACTCGACGATCCGCCAGCCGACGCGACCTCGGTGGGTCGAAACGGGGCGATCAGCGGCACCGGACGGTAGGTGAGACGAAGGTCGAGGTGGGAAGCCGTGACGAACTCGAACCGGACGTCTCGCGCGGCTCCGCCCGAGGGCAGTCCATGCGTGCTGTGGGACCGCCACTCCGACCCGAGAGCTGAGCCACTGCTACGGGACGGGGTAGCGAGCGAAAAGAAACTGGAACGTCGTCAGTCGTCAGTCGCGGCCTCGCCGGTCTCGCCAGCGTCGCCGCCAGCACCGAGGTAGAGTTCCGTGACCTCGTCGTTGTCGAGCAGGGCCTCGCCCGTGTCCTCGAAGCGGTTCTCGCCCATCTCCAGTACGTAGCCTCGGTCGGAGTTCCGCAGGGCTTTCCGGGCGTTCTGTTCGACCATCAGGATGGCCGTGCCCGACTCGTTGATCTCGATTATCTTCTCGAACACCTCGTCCACGAGGTCCGGCGCGAGTCCGGCGCTCGGTTCGTCCACCAGCATCAGGTCCGGGTCCACCATCAGCCCGCGGCCCATCGCCAGCATCTGCTGTTGGCCGCCGGACATGGTTCCGGCCTTCTGGTTCTGGCGCTCTTCGAGAATCGGGAAACGGTCGAACACCTCTTGGAGGGCGTCCTCGGGCATCGAGTCGAGGATGTACGCGCCCATCTCCAAGTTCTCCCGGACGGTGAGGTTCGGGAAGACGTTGTCCACCTGCGGGACGTAGCACATCCCCTCGCGGGTGATCTCGTCCGGACGGAGGTCGGTGATGTCCGCGCCGTCGAAGTTCACCGACCCGTCCCAGCAGTCGATGAGACCGAAGACAGCCTTCATGAAGGTGGACTTCCCGGCCCCGTTCGGGCCGATGATGCAGACGATTTCGTCGTCGCTCACGTCCATCGACACGCCGTGAAGGATTTGGGCGTCGCCGTACCCCGAGACGATGTCGTGGGCTTCGAGTAGCGCCATCGATTATCCCCCCAGATAGGCGTCCACAACTCGCTGGTCGTTCTGTACCTCCTCGGGCGTGCCTTGCATCAGCTTCTTTCCTTGGTCCATGACGATAATCGTGTCCGAGAGGTTCATGATGACCTCCATGTCGTGTTCGACGATGCAGAACGTGTAACCCTGCTCGCGCAGGTTCTCGATGCGTTCGAGCAACTTCTCGGTCAGCGCGGGGTTGACCCCGGCAACCGGTTCGTCCAGCAGGATGAGGTCCGGGTCGGTCATCAGCACGCGCCCGAGTTCCAGCAGTTTGCGCTGGCCGCCCGAGAGGTTGCCGGCGTACTCGTTGGTGAGGTGGTCGATTTCGAGGAACTCCAGCATCTCGACGGCGCGCTCGCGCACGTCGTCCTCCTCGTCTTCGACCGCGCCGCGACGGAACCACGCGTTGGTGAGACTCTCGCCGCGCTGGTCCTGGGGCGCGAGCATCAGGTTCTCCAACACGGTCAGCCCCTGTAGCTCGCGAGTCAACTGGAACGTCCGCGAGAGACCTTCCTGCGAGACCCGGAACGGGCGCTTGTTCTTGACGTCGAGGTAGTCGTTCTTGACCTTCTCCTCGGCCCGATAGACGCCCGCACCGAGTCCCGCGCCGACGAGCGCCGCGCCACCGGTCGCGAGCGTCGAGACGCCCGCGGAGGCCGCGGCAGCGAGCCCGATACCGCCGAAGGTCATCCCGGACGCGCTCATCCAGATGCCCTGCTCGGTGCCGCTCGGGCGCATGATGTCTTGGAGGTCGGTGCCGCGGTAGCGAACTTCCCCGCCGTCGGGTTCGTAGAAGCCGCTGATGAGGTTGAACGTCGTCGTCTTCCCGGCACCGTTCGGGCCGATGAGGCCCGTGACAGTGCCCTCCTCGACCTCGAAGGTCGCGCCGTCCACGGCGGTAATCCCGCCGAACGTCTTGCGCAGGCCCTCGACTTCGAGTATCGCTTCGCCGGTTCCGTGGGTTCGTTCTTCGGATTCGACTGTCTCGCTCATTCTTCGGCCACCTCCGCGACGGTTCGTTTCTCGCCCCACAGCCCTTCGGGGCGGTAGTAGAGGATGATGATGAGCAGGGCACCGATGAACGCCAACCGGAGCGCCTGCACCGACGAGCGCGCCGCCGTCGGGAAGAACCCGGCGATGTCGGCGGTCGCCTTCTGGAACGCCCAGTAGATGGTCGCGCCCAGAATCATCCCCTTGTTGTTCGCCGTGCCGCCGATGATGAGCGCGAGGAACGCGATGAACGTCACTCGCGGCGCGAACATCGTGTGGACCAGACTCTGGAAGTAGATGGCGGTCAGGCCGCCGGCGAATCCGGCGAGCGCCGACCCGAGCATCATGCTCTGGACCTTGTAGGCGAACGTGTTCTTGCCCAGCGAGGTCGCCACGTCCTCGTCCTCGTGGATGGCCTTCAGCACCCGGCCGAACGGCGATTCGACCGTGATCTCCGCGAGGTAGTAGAGCATCCCGAGCGACGCCAGCGTCAGCACCAGCAGGAACCGCGCGTAATCGAACTCCGCGGTCCCGCTTTGGAACTTCAACAGCCACAGCAGGTTCTGAATCGTGTTGTCCACGACCGCTCCCACGCCGTTGCGCTGGAACGGGACGATGCTGGCCATCACGAAGTACCGGATGGCGAACAGCCAGATGGCACCGACGCCGACGATGCGAACGAACTCGACGCCCGACCCGAACCGACTCCAGTTCGACCCGACGTAGTAGACGCCGTAGAGGAACGCGACGAGCATCCCCATCGTGACGAACAGGCCGATACTGCTCATCGCGTCGCCAGACCCGCCGCCCAACACGATGAGCGGCGCGAAACACGCGACGAACACGATAGCGAGCGCGAACGAGACGCCGAAGTCCCGGCCCGACAGGTCGCTGTACTTGCGGACGACCGCGACCGCGCCGAATATCCACGTGAACAGCGAGATGGCCGCGAGGAAGACGAACGCGACCATCGGCGAGTCGCCCGCGACGAACGCCGCGCCGAAGGCGGCCGCGGCCGTAATCGCGCCGGCCATCGGCGCGTACCGCCGGTTCGCGCCGTAGAAGCCCGTGGTAATCGCCGCGAAGACGACCAGCCCGAACAGCCAGTCGAGGTTCACGCCGAACAGCGTCCACCACTCGAAGGCCTGCCACGCGACGACGCCGGCCGCGAGACCGAAGAGCGCGCCCCCGCCGAGCAGGAGTTTCTGTTCGGACTCGCTGGTCTCCGTCCGGGAGCGACGCGCGGCGACGTAGCCGACGCCGAGCGTCGTCAACGCGAGCAGGCCATCGACGACCCACCCGCCGACGCCGGGCGTGCCCGAGATGGTGCGGCCCGCGGCGACGCCGCCGTCGGTGGCTTTCGCTTCGCTCGCTCCGCCGCCGTCGGCCGACACCTCGGTCTCGCGCTCGGTGCCGACCTGCGCGAGCAGGAACGTCGCCACCGTCCAGAGGACGAGGACGACGAACCCGAGGAGCGCGGCGGCCGCGAGGGTGTCGGCGGGCAGCGGGAAGTGGTCGCGGAACGGTTGGCTGAACCCGCGGAGCGACCCCGGCCCGTTCGCCAGCCAGCCTTCGGACTGGACGACGCGTTTCAGGATGACCGAGATTCCCAGCACCGCGATAGCCAGATAGTCCTCCCGGAGTCGGATCGCCGGGAGCGCGACCAGCATGCCGAGCAGGCCGGCGGCCAGCGTCCCGACCGCGATGGCCGGGAGCCACGGCCAGTTCCACCCGAGGATGTACGTGGCGAACTGTTGGGTGCTGGCGGGTGGGAGGACCAGCAGCGCGGTGACGTACGCACCGACCAGATAGAACGCCACGTGGCCGATGTCCAACAGTCCGGTGTAGCCGAATTTGATGTTCAGTCCGAGGGCGAGTATCGCGTAGATGCCCACGATGATGCCGAGCGAGACGAGGCTGGAGGACAGCGCCATCTCAGCTACCCCCCGTGATGCCTTCCGGCTTGACTAGCAACACGACGAACAGGATGGCGAACGCGATGGGGATGCGGTACGTCGAACCGATGTTCGGAATCGCGTAGATGCCCACGTCCATCGACAGCCCGACGATGTAGCTCCCGAGAATCGCGCCGTACACCGACTGGAGACCGCCGAGGATGACCCCGGCGAACATCGGGAGCAACAGGAAGAATCCCATGTTGACCGTCAGTTGGCTGAACAGCACGCCGAGCATCACGCCGCCGACCGCGGCGAACGCCCCGGCGATGATCCACGTCGCCATCATCACGCGGTCGGTGTTGATGCCCGTAATCTTCGCGAGGTCGATGTTGTCGCTGGACGCCCGCATCGCCTTCCCGAGTTTGGTCTCCTGCAACAGGAAGTGGAGCAGTGCCATCATCGCGATGGCGATGAAGAACACCGACGCCCGCATCAGCGACAGGCGGATGCGAGTCGAGAACGCCGACGAGTCGGGCACCGACCCGCCGCCCGAGAGAGCGAACAGGAGCGCGACGAACGTCACGACGCCGCCGACGGCCGCGGCGAGTTTCGGGCCGACGGTGTGGCTCGTGCCGTAGCCCTCCGCGCCGCCGCTCCGCCAGCGGTAGAGCGCGGCGGCGACTCCGACGGTCAGGACGACCAGCGCGACGAGCGCGAGCCACGAGTAGGCCGCGGTGAACATCGCTTGGTCGGGTTCCGGCCCGGTGTCGATGACGTGCAGGCTCAGGCCGCTCCCGGTGACGTAGAAGTCGAAGAACTTCGCCGCCGAAAGGCCAACGTCGTAGCCGAAGACGGTGCCGACCTGCGGGACGACGTAGGTCCGGACCTGTCCGCCGTAGAACGCCTGCGTGCCGAATCGAAGCACGAACGAGAGGCCGAGGGTGACGATGAGCATCGTCGCCAGCGAGGCGTCTTTCGCGCGGAACTTCTGGAAGATGACTTTTTCGAGGAACGGTGCGATCCACGCCAGCATCAGAGCCGAGAGCAGCAGTCCGGCCCAAATCGACGGGAATCCGAGCGTGACGACGACGCCCAGCGCCGCGGCGGCGACCGCGTGGACGCCGAGGGCGAGCGCCGGACTGGGGTCGCCGGGCCACCACGACCCCTTCAACGCCGGTAATCCGCCGAGTAAGTACACCGCGGCGAGCACCGACCCCGCGGCCAGCACGAAGAGGATGGCCATCCCGACGCCGGTGAGTTCGCGGGTCGCCGCCTCGGTGAACAGTTCGAACACCGGTACGGTCGTCGGTTTGTTGACGAACAGCGCCATGTACGCCCCGAGCATGAGGAGTTCGCCGTGCGCGAAGTTCGGGACCTCGGCGATGTTGTACACCAGTGCGAGTCCGATAGCGCCCAGTGCGACGATGCTCCCGGTGACGAGACCGGTCATAATCGCGTTGGCCAACCCGGTACTAGGTGGCACGCGGAACCACCTCGCATGTCTGCTTGTCACAACCTACCATATAACGTATCTCGCAAGCCCGACCTATTTGTGTCTTGCGCTTTTTCACACTCGCGTTCCGACCGGATACGGTTCGCTCGTCGCGGCGACGTGTGAGGGTCGAGCGGCCGGCCTCGCCTACACTTCCCGGCAGTCCGCACAGATGAGTTGGCCGTTGACGTTGGCGAGTTCCCGACTCAGCGTTCCGCAGGTCTCGCAAATGCTCCGGTCGGAGTACTCACCGTGGTCGCCGTTCTCGCCGACTGTCTCGGTCGGGTCCGAGGGTCGGTCGCCGGTCATCGGGTCGCCGCCCATCCGGTCGTCTGCCATCGGGCCACCGCCGGTCACGTCGCGGGCCGAGTCGCCGCGGACCGACGGGACGCCGGACAGCGACGCCGACGCCGAAATCACGTCGCGCTCCGAGAGGACGCCGACGAGTTCGTCGCCGTTGGTGACCAACAGTCGCCGGATGTCCTCGCGAGACATCGTGCCCGCGGCGTCCGAGAGTTCGCGTTCGGCGTCCACCGAGACGACGGGTTCGGACATCACCGCCGACACCTCCGTCTCGGCCGGTTCGCCCTCCTCGGCGACGAGCGCCAACACGTCGGATTCGGTCATGATGCCCACCGGTTCGCTCCCCCGGAGAACGACCACGCACCCCGTTCCCTCCTCGTTCATGAGTCTCACCGCTCCGAGAACCGTATCCGACTCGCTGACGCCCACGTAGTCTCGGGTCATCACGTCCCGGACGGTCACTTCGCCTTCCATGTGCGAAAGATTGCCATAGGTTCTCTAAAAAGTATCCCC
Organism: Halorussus gelatinilyticus; assembly: GCF_023238445.1. Classification (GTDB taxonomy): domain Archaea; phylum Halobacteriota; class Halobacteria; order Halobacteriales; family Haladaptataceae; genus Halorussus; species Halorussus gelatinilyticus. The sequence continues at coordinate 3,621,024 of NZ_CP096658.1, forward strand.
GGCAAGTTTATGCGTGTAAGAAACCTACGTTAGAGGTTATCTGTCTAACGACCGTTTTTACGCTCGACTCGACGACGAATTACCAGCGGGGAGCGAGGTCGGTCCGGGGGTTCGCACGGCGATATCGGACGTGGCGCTCCGCGAACCGTCGGCGACTATCGAGACGCGCTCGACTCGACCCAACTCCGCGATGCGCTCGACTCATGTTTTCTTCCGGGCGCGTGCGGGCGCGTCGCCTACGGACGACGCGCCCACCGCGCGAGGTCGTCGTGAACGGACGTGAACGACGTCTCCGAAAATCTCCGATTTTCGGGATGTGGCGAATCGATGATTCGCAACAGCTCGGAAGATACGGGGTGTCCTCCGGTGGCCGAGTAGCGCAGTGAAACGAGCAACGCAGATGGGTAGGGAGGCGCGAGGCCTGCGGTCGCGGTGCGATGCTGTGCGGTCGCGGTGTCGTGTGGGCTGATTTGCTCAAACCGGATTCGCTTCCTCCGGTCCAGTTCGAACCTCGCACTCTCCCGTTCGAATCTCGCACTCTCGGTCAAGTTTGACTCTCGGCCCGTCACCGACGCTACACTCGTTACAGCAATACAGGGGTTTCTCTACCGATTCTTTAGACACCGAAAAGACATCTGCACGAGCCTCTAAACCGCGTTAGTCGATGACTACGCGGTCACCGTCGTCGCGGCAGACTTCGAGCGCGTGCTTGGCCGCCATCCCGGCGCTCTGGGCCGTGGCGGCCTGTCCGACGCCTACCTTGAGTTCGACCTCGACGGTCTCCTCGACGTGTCGGATGGCGTCCTCGTAGGCCGCCGCATCGAGGTCCGGGCAGAGCGCGATGACGTTGTCCCCGCCGACGAAGAACGACAGGCCCTCGTGGGCTTGCCGGAAGTACCGCATCAGTTCGGCGTAGCCCTGTTCGATGTGGATGAACGAGTCGAAGGCGTTCATCTGGTCGGTGTACTTCCCGGTGGCGTCGTTCACGTCGAAGTGCGCGATTTGCACGTCGTCGTCCGCGCGCTCGTCGGGGTCCAGCGTCGCACCCCGGAGGATTTCGGTCCGATCGGCCTGCTGGGCGCTCCCGGCGTCCTGAATCTGCTCGGTCGCCGCCGAGAGCGCTTCGACCGGGCTCGGGTCCACGCCGACGCCGAAACTGACGGTCACGGGGTAGCGGTTGGCGACCGACTCCTGCACGAGCGCGTGGTCGGCCTCGTCCATCCCGTTCGTCACGGCGATCATGTTGTCGAACCGAGTGAAGAAGACGTACCCCTCGCGGTTGCCGACCAGTTGAGCGAGGTCGGCGTACAGCCGCGATTGCAGCGTCTGGAGGTCTACTTCGCGTCGCGGTTCGGGCGTCACGGTCCACGGTCCGTAGTTGTCGATCTGAATCAGGGTGACCTGCGCGTTCGTCACTGTTGGCCGGTGGTTCGTGGTACTCGCTTATAAGTTGTCCTAATTCTGGTAGTGTTTCCAGAACTGAGAACAGAAACGAAGGCAATTGCGGAACCCGGCTCCGTCAATTGTCGATACGGACAGAATATTGGATAAAGCCATAGATTCCAGTTCGATTCGGCCCCGAACTGACTATCCGGTCGGTATGTGGCGACAGAGAGCCGGAATCGGAAAATAACTGTTCGGTTTTCCGGCGATTTCGTAGGCGTATCACGCAATACTTATCCGTGCGGCGGACATTCGTAAACTTGCTATGGCAGAAGGAACCGTTGATTTCTTCAACGACACAGGCGGTTACGGCTTCATCGACACCGAGGACGCGGACGAGGACGTTTTCTTCCACATGGAAGATATCGGCGGCCCGGACCTCGAAGAAGGCACTGAGGTAGAGTTCGACATCGAGCAGGCCGACAAAGGCCCGCGCGCGACCAACCTGACGCGACTTTAAAATAGCGTAGTTGTCCGCTTGACGGCGGTACGACTCGTGATTTTCTCTGGAGACCGCTCGTGAGTAGCGACGGCTGTCCAGTACGAGATTTTTTGCAGATACGTGTTACTCGAGAAGGCTCGGAGAGTTCAACTTCAGGCTTGAGCCACGGAGTCACCGCACAGCATCGCACCCGTATAGCACCGCACCCGCACAACACTGCACCCGCACAGCACTGCACCGCAAACTGCGGGCCGGCACACCTCCCCAACCGCTTGCGGTCCTCGGTCTCCGACCTGCAGTCCTCACCCTCGCGCGCTGGGCGCGGCGCGAACGCGCCGTGCCGTGGGAGACACGCTCCCACAAGCCGTGCGCTTGCATCTGCTCGCGGTTCCACCGCTCGCCAGTCGCGGCGCTTCGCGCCGCGCACCGCTCGCGCAGACGCCCACACGCCCTGGGAGGAAAACGAGATCGAGCGCGTCCGTGCAGTTCGGTGAAATCGAGCGCGTTCCGACGCTCCCGTTTACCTCCGGGCGCTCGACATCTCCGGCAGGGAGAACGAGAAATCCGATTCCGGGGGATTCAAACCGGAGTCCGCCCTGCACCTCACCAATGACCATTCCGTCGTTCGTCGTCGGCATTGCGGGGGGAACCGGGGCCGGAAAGACGACGGTCGCCCGCGAAATCACCGAGGAGGCCGCCGACGCCGTCACGCGCATCCCGATGGACAACTACTACGAGGACTTGAGTCACATGGACTTCGAGGAGCGCGCCGAAGTCAACTACGACCACCCCTCGGCGTTCGAGTGGGACCTCCTGCGCGAACACATGGACGCCCTGCTCTCCGGCCAGTCCATCGAGATGCCTCAGTACGACTTCGAGATCCACAACCGCAAGGACGAGACCCTCACGGTCGAACCGACCGACGTCATCGTGCTGGAGGGCATCTTCGCGCTCTACGACGAGGAGCTAAACGAGATGCTCGACATCCGGGTGTACGTCGAGACCGACGCCGACGTGCGCATCCTCCGGCGCATCGAGCGCGACGTGGTGGACCGCGGCCGCGACCTGGAGGGCGTCATCGACCAGTACCTCTCGACGGTCAAGCCGATGCACGAGCAGTTCGTCGCGCCGACGAAGAAGCGCGCCGACCTCATCATCCCCGAGGGTGCCAACGCCGTCGCGGTCAACCTCCTCGAAGAGAAGGTCCGCGCGGAGACCTACACCGACTCGGGGTCGGCGTGGACGCTCGGCGAGGAGGGCGTGGAGCGCGAGGAGACCGAACGCCTCGCGGTGGCGAGCGCGGGCGAGGCCGAGCGCGAGTCCCGAGACGCCGACGGTCGAACGTCTACCGACCCGGACGACGCGGACCCGGAGAAGTGGAACAGCGAGAGCGCGGAGTAACGAGAGTACGGCGTAGAAAACGCGACGCTTCGACTGCCCGACTGCCGAGCGCTCAGGCGCTCTTCTTCTCGGGCGACTCGCCCTGCGGGTGGTAGTCCCAGAATCCGCCGCTGCGCATCCCCGCGCCGACGGCCTTGTGGAAGTCGAGGATGCTCTCGAACGTCTCGCCCTCGACGTGTTCGAAGATATCTTCGACGCTGACGACGCGCTGGTAGTTGATGCGAACCGGTTCGTCGGCGTGTTCCTCGACGAACTCCCGCTTGTCGAGCGGGAAGTCCTCGTCCTCGTCGAGTTTCTTGGCGAGAATCGCCATGCCGTACTTGCGTCCGCCTTCGCTCCCCTCTTCGCCGTCGGGGTCGTGCGGCCAGTCCATGTGCGAACGGTTGGGTGGGTAGAGGAAAAGGATTTCTCTCTCGGCGAGACGGTTCGGGTGGTTCGTGTCGGCTTCGAGTTCGGAGGTCGGAGAGATATCGGTAAGATGGACAGACTGCCTCTCAGACTGGAAACGTCGAAGAGGGTAGCGGCGAACAGATGAACTCCTCGCTCTGTGTCCGTCGGAAAAGCGGTGGGATTGGGATTTGAACCCAAGAGGCATGACGCCACCTGCTTTCAAGGCAGGCGCAATAGGCCGCTCTGCCATCCCACCGCGCACTCCTAATTTCCGACTCGTTCGTCTAAGAACTGTCGGTCTGCGTTCGGGTCAACTCGGGGCCGGCGTCACCCTCCGCGACGCGGACTCCCCACTCCCGGAGCAGAGTCGCGGTGTGTTCCGGGACGATGCGCCCGGCCGCGACGCGGGCGTTCATCTCGGGGACGAGCGAGAGCAGGTCGGCCCCCGTCGCCACGCTGGTCGCGGTCGGGAGGAACCCGACTTCGTGGCCCGCATCGACCGCTCGATTCGTCAGCGTCTCGATGGCGGGCGTCTCGTAGGCGTCCGCGAAGTCCACCGACTCGGTGAACCCCGCGAAGTGGACGCGGCCGCGCTCGCTCGGGCCGAGGACGACCTCGTTGCGCCGGAGTTTCATCGCGGCGCTGTCTATCTCCTTCCGGGTGAGCATCGGCGCGGTCCCCGGAACGACCGCGGCCGACTGGGCGTCCTCTTCGCCGAGCAGGTGCGAAATCGTGTTGCCGGCGCGCGCCGAGAGCGTCGAACCGACCTGCACCTCGAAGCGGGCCTCGTCGGGGTCGTCGAGCGCGTCGGTCGCCAGCGCGCGGACCTCCGCCTCGGCGCTCCCCTCGCCCGCGTCCGCGAACTCGTCGGGCAGCGACTCCTCGTCGCGGTAATTGACCAGCAGTTCGCCGCCGCTGCGCTCGACCGCGCGCATCGTGTCTTTTAGCATCGCGGCGTAGAGGTCGGCGGCCTCCGCCGCGGAGAGCGGCGACGAGTCGGCGAGGTCCGGCAGTACGAGTCCCGGCCGCGGCGGGTCGGCAAAGACGGCGATGACGGTCATGCCTCCATCTCGGTGGGCGCGACCCTTGAAGCTTTTAATTCGCGGTCCCCTTCCCTCGCGTATGAACTGGTCGAGACTCCTCGGCGCGCTCGCGGTTGCGACGGTCGCGTTCGTCGCGGTCGGCGCGCTCGTCGGACTGGTCGCAGCGGTCCTCGGAAACGTCGCGGCGCTGGCGGTCGTCGCCCTGCTCGTCGTGGCCGTCCTCGCGGCGAGTCGGACGGGCGCGTCGCCGACCCGGCGGTTGTCGAACCCCTACTGGGGGTAACTCATCGACCCCGCCGCCCCTTCGTCTGGCGGTAGTCCCGGTCCATCAGCGCCTCGAAGTGGTCTAAGAACGCCTCGCGCTTGCTCTCCGAGCAGTCGAGCGGGTCGGCCATGGGGACGATTTCGAAGCCCCGGCCCCGAATCGTCGTCGCGTGGTCCGCGGTGACGTCGAACTCCTCGGCCGGGGTCGTGGTGTACTCGCTCGCTATCTCGGTCAGCGCGCGCTGGCCGACCGGCACGAGGATTTCCGGGTTTATCATCCGAACCTCGGCGTTGAGGTAGGGTTCACAGGTCAGAATCTCCTCGTCGGTCGGCGGGCGCTCGGGGTCCCGACACCGCGCGAGATACGTCAGAAAGGCGTTTTCGAGTTCCGGCTCGTCGTCGCTCGGCAGGGAGTTGTTGAGACCGAGCAGGCCGAGGAGGTGCTGGAGGGCCTCCCCGCGCTCGTCGCCCGTGAAGGGGACGCCCGTCCGGTCGGCACCCGGACCGGGGGCTTCGCCCACGAACAGGAAGTCCGCGCCCACGTCGCCGTACCCGTGGACGACCTGCTCGCGGGTCGCACAGAGTTCCGGGCAGTTCTCGCAGTCGGCGTCCATCCCGAACGGGTTCGAGCGAGTCTGCTGGTTCGCGTCCATCGTCGGTACCGAGGGACGCGCGCGGTAAAAACCGGTCGAAGCCGAGGGTGCTCAGTACCGGTCGTCGTCGGTGCCGCGTAGCTTCCGGAGGTACGGTTCGACGCGCTCGTAGTAGTCGCCGGGTTCGACGCGGTCGGCGTTGCGGTCGTGGACGACCACGCCGTACTCGGCGAGTTTCGGCAGGTGGACGTGGCGAAGCGAGGTCGCGGCCCGTTCGCGCTCCACGGAACACCGGTCGGCGATTCGCCCGGTCAGCTCCGAGACCGTCGTCGCCTCGCCGTCGGCCAGCACGTCGAGGACGGTCCGGCGTCGGGGGTCGGCGACGACCTCGAAGCAGTCGTCCACCGAGGGGCGAGCGACCGACGGGGTCACCGTCTCGACGGTCTCTACTACGGTGTCGAACAGCGAGGCGACTTCGCGGACGACGCGACGCTCGTGAGCGCCGGGTCGCAGACAGAAGTGGCCGACCGCGCCGCGGGCGTCCAGTCCGCGCAGGAACTCCCGGAGGAAGTCGGTGACCGTCGCGGCGTCACCGTGAGCGAGGAGGTCGGTCAGCGAGTCGAAGTAGACGACCTCGTCGCCGCCGGTAGTCCATCCGTCGAGGTAGTTCGTCACCGCGGCGCGTATCTCGTCGGTGTCGGTCGGGTCCGCGACGCCACAGAGCGGCGTCCGGTCGGCGGGCAGCGGCGCGCTCGCGGCGGTGGACGACCGCATCTGTTCGCCGACGCTGACGACGCCGACGTTCTGCGGCGGCTGGTCCACGCGCTCGCGCCACTCGTGGAGGAAGCGCTCGGACCGTCTGTAGGTCACGGCTACCGCGTCGGTGAGGTCTTCGGTCAGCAGGTCGAGCAGTACGTCGAACCGCGAATCGTCGTCGGTCGTCCGGCGCAGAATCAACTTGTGCGGGTCGCAGTCGATGCAGGTCCGGACGAGTTTCGTATCTTGCACACCACTCACCTCTTCAGTCGTCTGAAACGGGTTCGTCTACGATTCGGACGCGGCCGTCGCTGCGTACGAGGACTTCGAGGCCACAGACCCGGAAGGTGGTCTGGGCCTTGCCCTCGTCGTCGGCGAACAGCGAGTCGAGTGCGTCCGGGTCGATTCTCTCTGCGATAGGGATGACCGTCTCCGTCGGGTCCACGTCGGCGACTTCGGCGATGGCTTCGATGATGACGTCGCTCAGCGTCGCCGGACCGTCCGGGTCGTAGGTCGCTCGGTAGACGCCGGAACGGTCGGGTGATTCGGTCAGCCGCGGGTTCTCGTTGGTATCGTTTCCCATGTTGCTTTTAGACACGTTTCCCGACCCTACCCATTATTCAATACGAAGGGGCAATAAATTTACGGCGGATCGGCCCAGGTGTTTCGAACGAAGAAATCGGCCGACGGAAGGGAGTCGTCTCCGGTCTCGTGACAGGTCTGCGGATTAGGGAGACGGCGGCGGGGTTAGTCGCGCGAAACGGTTGCTATCGAATAGAAAGGTTCCATTACGACAGTCCCGACGATTGAAAGCGTACAACGATTGCACCCATTTAATCCGCTCGCCGAGAATCTATCGGTGGGGGTTTCATGACACAGAAGTCATCCCGTCGCCGCTTTCTGAAAGTGGCGGCAGCGACAGGTGCATTGGCCGGTGTAAACGCGACGGTCCTCGCTCAGGGCCAGAGCCAGAACGAGGAAGTCATCCTCCTCGGAGGGTACACGAGAGGGTGGCAGGGGTATCGTCTCCCCGGAAGCGCGGAAGCGAGCGGAACCGCGAATCCGACGCTGAACTTGCAAGCGGGGACGACGTACACCCTGATGTGGCAGAACGGCGACGGGGTGGGCCACAACTTCGCGATTCAGGACTCGCAGGGCAACAACCTGCAGGTCCTCGAACCGCTCACCGTTCAGGCGGACACGTTCTCCCAAATCAACGAGAGTCAGGCCGGGCAGAACGTCTCGCTGGACGTCTCTAGCGGGAACATCACCGGAGTTAGCATCGGGGATAGCGGAAACGCGACCGGTGGCGGGAACGCGACCGGCGGCCAGCAGTCCACCGAGTCGCTGGTCGCCCAGACGGAGATTCTCTCCGAGCAGGGCGCGGTTCAGGCCGTCCAGTTCACCGCGAGCCCGGAGATGGCCCAGTACATCTGTGTCGTCCACCCGAACACGATGGTCGGCGACGTAGCGGTGTCCGGCGGCGGCAGCGGCGGGAGCAACAACAGTTCGATGTAACGCCGAACCGGGGGTCGGCGCTCGTCTCTTTTCTCTCGCTCCGTGTTCCGATTGCTCCGTGTGCCGTTCGCTCGCGCTACTCGTTTCGCGGACTGCTCGGATGATACTCCGTGTCGTACTCGCCCGGCCGGTCGTCCACGCGGTCGGGGTTGATGCGACCGCCCAGCAACATGAAGTCCACGAGCGTCAGCGCGAGCATCGCCTCCACGACCGGGACGCCGCGCGGGGGCAACACCGGGTCGTGGCGGCCGATGACCTGTTCGTCGGTCTCTTCGCCGGTCTCCCAATCGACCGTGGTCTGGGTCTTCGGAATCGAGGTCGGCGCGTGGAGCGTCACCTCGCCGTAGATGGGTTCGCCGGTCGTGATGCCGCCCTGTAGCCCGCCGTGGTCGTTCTCGGTCGGTACGGGGTCGCTCTCGTCGGGGTTCTCGGGGTCCTCGAACTCCCACTCGTCGTTGCGCTCGCTCCCGGTGTACTCGCGGGCCTCGCGGCCGAGTCCGAACTCGAAGGCGGTCGAAGCCGGCACGCTCATCATCGCCTGCCCGAGTCGCGCCTCGACCGAATCGAACCGGGGTGCGCCGAGACCGCGCGGCACGCCGCGGGCCTCAAAGTAGATGGACCCGCCGATGGAGTCGCCGTCCTGCTGGTACTCGTCGATGCGCTCGCGCATCTGCTCGGCGGTCTCGGGATGCGCGCAGCGGACTTCGTTGTCCTCACTGTGTTCTTTGATCTCTTCGAAGGAGACCGCCGGGGCCTCGATGTCGCCGATCTGGTTGACGTGAGCCTTGAGTTCGACGCCCTCCTCGGCGAGAATCTTCTTGGCGACCGCGCCGGCCGCGACCCAGTTGACCGTCTCGCGGGCCGACGAGCGCCCGCCGCCGCCCCAGTTTCGCGTGCCGAACTTCGCCGAGTAGGTGAAGTCGCCGTGAGAGGGCCGGGGAGCGGTGACGAACGGTTCGTACTTCTCCGAGCGGGCGTCCTTGTTCTCGATGACCATCCCGATGGGCGTGCCGGTGGTGTAGCCGTCCTGGAGGCCGGACTTGATGGACACGTGGTCGGGTTCGCCGCGGCTCGTGGTTATCATCGACTGGCCGGGTTTCCGCCGGTCGAGGTCGGCCTGTACGTCGTCTTCGTCCAGTTCGAGACCGGCCGGACAGCCGGAGACGGTGACGCCCATCGCCTCGCCGTGACTCTCGCCGAAGGTCGTCACCTGAAAGAGGCGTCCGAAGCTGTTTCCGTTCATTGCAGGAGTGTTGGTCGGGGCGGGTATTTATGGTTTGGAGAACGCGCAAATGGCACCTCGACGGGGCGTCCGCCCGCAGAACTTTGCCGTCGGAAGCCGAACCGTCCCGCAGAGCCATGATAGCTGCCGGGGTCGTCCTCTTCACGGCCCCCACCGCAGTCGTCCCAGTTGCGGTCCCCTCCACAGTCGTCCAGTTGGGAGTCCTCGTCGGGACGGTCCTCGGTCTCTGGGCCGGGGCGCGACTGCTGGTCGATTCCGCCGTCCGACTCGCGCGGCGGGCGGGACTCTCGGACCTCGTCGTCGGCCTCACAGTCGTTGCGATAGGCACCTCGACGCCCGAGTTGGTCGTCAGCCTCGACGCCGCGCTCGCCGGGGCGGGCGAAATCACGGTCGCCAACGTCGTCGGGTCGAACATCTACAACCTCGCGTTCATCCTCGGCGTCGTCTCGCTGGTCCGGATGATTCCCGTCGAGCGGTCACTGGTCCACCGCGACGGTCTCGCGCTGGTCGTGACGACGCTCGCCGGAGTCGCCGCGATGGCCGACCTGCGGGTGAGTCGAGTCGAGGGCCTGCTGTTCGTCGGTTCGTTGGTCGGCTACACGTGGTATCTGATTCGGTCGGGGTCGAGCCCCGAGACCGACGGTGGTGGGGGTGGCGGCGGAGAGGGCCGGGCCGCGGCGGAGTCCGCCCCGTTCGACGCCGAGCGCGACTCCTCCAGCGTCCGCGACGTGGCGACGCTGGTCGTCGGACTCGCCGTCGTGCTGGTGAGCGGTCACTTCATGGTCGAGGCGGCGACCGAACTCGCGCTCGCGGCGGGTATCTCCCAGTGGGTCGTCGGCGGAACCATCGTCGCCGCGGGTACCTCGACGCCCGAGTTCGCCGTCTCGCTGGTAGCGATGCGCCGCGGGAGCGTCGGCGTGTCGGTCGGCAACGTCGTGGGGAGCAACGTGTTCAACATGGTCGGCGTCCTCGGTCTCGCCGCGGTCGTCCGCCCGCTGTCGGTTCCGGCCGCGGCGCTAGAGAGCGTGGCGTGGCTCACGGTCCTCGTCGTCGTGATGGTCGCGGCGCTCTGGTCCGGGCGCAAACTCTCGCGCGCCGAGGGCGGCCTGTTCGCGCTCTCGGAGATACTCCGGTGGATTCTGGGGTTGTCGGGCATCGTCGGGTAGGAGAGAAATCTCTGCCCATCTTTCGCAACGATATGTATTCCCGAAAGCTCACTCGACCAGTTCGTCGGCGCGGACCGCCGCGAACGGGACCAGCATCTCGTCGGGGTGCAGGCCGCCGTGCATCCCGACGTACGCGAGTTCGCCCGGTTCCTCGTTGCCCCACCAGACCCCGAGGTCCCGGTGCGAGACCACCGCGTCGCCGAGTCGTCGCCGGAACGTCTCGGACGCCGGGGCGTCGCCGAACAGGTGGCCGTCGAACCGGTCCCCGCCGGACGCGTCGCCGTCGAGGATTTCGGCCCGCTCGAAGACTCGCGCGTCCAAGTCCGCTCGCAGGTCCGCGGCGACTTCGGCGGCGTTCTCGGGAGAATCGTCGCGCAGGTGGAGGTGGCCGTTCCGCATGCTCCCGGCGAACTTGACCGGCGTGCCGTCGTCGCGTCGGCGGAGCGCCGCGAGCAGGTCCTCGCGCCGGTCGAGGTTCACGTTGCGCTCGGGGTCGGTGTTGACGTGGCCGTGGTCGGCCGTGACGACCAGCAGGGTCTCGTCGGCGGTGCCCTCGGCGTCGAGTTTCGAGACCACCGCGTCGAGCGCGTCGAACACCTCGCCGACAGTCTCGCGGTAGTCGGCCGACTCGGTGCCCGACTCGTGGGCCGCGGCGTCCACGTGGTCGAGGTAGGCGAAGCAGTAGGCGGGGTCGGCGGCGTCCGCGACGGTCTCGGCGACGGTGACCGGGAACTCGTCCAGCGACTCGTAGACGCGGGTCGTCGCGCCCGCCGTCGTTTCGTCGAAGGGCACGACGTGGTGAGACGACACGCCCGCGTCGGCCAGTTCCGGATAGAGCGGGTCCGCGTCGGCCACCTCGGAGCGCGAGACGGCGGGTTCGTCGCCGTCCTTCGTCTGGAACGGGAGCGCCTCGAACGCCTCGTCGGTCGTCGGTTCGTAGACGTTCCACCCGACGACGCCGTGTTCGACCGGGAGCGCTCCGGTGTGGAACGTCGTCATCGCGGCGGCGGTCTCGCTCGGATAGACCGACGTGAGCGGCGTCACTCGACCCACCGTACTCAGGCGGTCGAGGAGCGGGTGGCGGTCGCGCTCGCGTCGCCACTGCCGGAAGCCCAAGCCGTCCACCAGCACGACGAGGACCCGTTCGAACTCGTCGGAGACGCCGGCCAGCGCGTCGTCGGGCAGGGTCCGTCCGGTCTCGACGCCCAGTGCGGCGGCCACTGTATGCGGAACGTTAGCGAAGCAGTAACCCTCGTAGTCCGGGAAGAGATAGCCGTCCGCCTCGAACGCCCGCCGGAGGTCGTCGGCCACGTCTGTCCGAAGCATTCGGCGGGGGTTCGACTCGTCCGGGAAAGTACGTTTCGATGGTGTGGGGAGGAGTTACGAGAAAATCATGCGTGAGTCAATCGGCTTCTGACTCCGTCCCAAATTAAGCGACGGCTAGTTACGAACCCTGAAATTGATGTTTCACTATAACGTTTCAACGAATAATGAGTGCCGAGCAATCAGTCATCGTGACTATTCAGTTAGCGATTATCATGCTATTAGGAATTACAATTCTTTCTGCTATACCCGCCCCTGCTCCTAACGAACCATTACATCAACTCGCCACGAAAATGAAAGCTGAGTATTCACAGACGTTCGTACTGGCGTTCGCACTCCTTGGAGGATTTGGATTCACGACAATTTCTTTACTTACTAGATTACGATGAGCTGGGTAAATCTCATGAAAAGTATTGGCGGCGGCGTAATCGTGGTCATTTGCGTAGTCGCGGTTTTTCAGGGGATAACTTCTGTCGGGCTGGCACCCCAGCCGGGTGAGTGGGGCTATCTCATTTGGAAACAACTGAAGAACATGGGATTTCTAGCACTCCTTCTTTCCATGACAGGGGTAGCGGCTGTAGCAAAGTTTCTAAGCGATAATCTGGGTGGTGGATTCTAGCCTGAAGAACGAGTATTCTGGCAGCTTTAGATTATTCAGAAACTCCCGACGGAGTTGGCCGCTTTTCGGATTTAGTTCGAGCCATCAGACGCAGGAGAGGTGGAATCCCGGCGAACGACCGCCGAGAATCCGGAAAGGGATTAGAAAGCGAAGTCGCAGCGAGCGGCGTCAGCGATTCACGGTCGCGCCGAGGTCGTACAGCACGTCGAAGAAGTCCGGGAACGACACGTCCACGTGTTCGCCGCCCGAAATCGTCGTCGGGCCGTCCGCGGCCAGCGCCGCGACCGCCAGCGACATCACGACGCGGTGGTCCCCGCGGCCGTCGAGTCGCGCGCCGGTCAGCTCCGACTCGCCGCCCCGAATCGTCAGCGTCTCCTCGGTCTCCTCGGTCGCCGCGCCGAGTTTCTCCAGCTCCTCGGCCATCGCGCTCACGCGGTCGGTCTCCTTGTACCGGACGTGTTCGCAGTTGACGATGCGGGTCTCGCCCTCGGCGACCGCGCCGAGCACTGCGACGGTCGGCAGGAGGTCGGGAGTATCGCCCACGTCCACCTCGACGCCCGAGAGGGCCGAGCGCTCGACCGTCGCCACGCCGTCGTCGCGGTTCCAGTCCACGTCCGCGCCCATGCGCTCCAACACGCCGACGATCTTCGAGTCGCCCTGCGCGCTCGGATACGCGCCCCGAACCCGGACCTCGCCGGACTCGTCGGCCGCAATCGCGCCTGCCGCGAGGAGATACGAAATCGAGGAGAAGTCGCCGGGGACGTGGTACTCGCCGTCCGCAGGTTCGTAGAACTGCCCGCCCTCGACGCGATACACGTCGCCGCCGTCTTCCTGACGTTTGCCGGCTTCGACGCCGAACTCGTCCAGCAGTTCGAGCGTGATGTCCACGTACGGCGCGGACTTGAGTTCGGTTTCGAGTTCGACCTCGATTCCCTCGTCGGTGACCGCGCCAGCCATCAGCAGGGCGGTCACGAACTGCGAGGAGACGTCGCCGGGCATCGACACCGTGCCGCCCGAGATGGGACCGTCCACGACGAGGGGAGCCTGCCCGTTCTTCCGCGTGCTTCGGGCGCTCCCGCCCAACTCGTCGATAGCGCGGAGGAGCGGACCGTGGGGCCGCGAGCGAAGCGAACTGTCGCCGGTCAGGACCGTCCCGCCGTCCGCGAGCGCGGCAGCGCCGGTCACGAGTCGCATGGTCGTCCCGCTGTTCCCGCAGTCGAGCACGTCGCCGGGCACCTCGGGGCGGCCGTCGAACCCGTCCACGACGAGGTGGTCGGACTCGCGGGTGACGTCGCCGCCGAAGGCGTCCACGACGCGCATCGTCGCTTTCGTGTCGGCGCTCACCAGCGGGTCGTACACCAGCGCGCCGCCGGAGTAGCCCGCGGCCAGAATCGCCCGGTGGGTGTAGCTCTTCGAGGAGGGCGCGCGGGCCGTCCCCGAGAGCGTCGAGGGAGTTATTCCTACGTCCATGTCCGGGGCGACGGTCCGGGGGCGTATCAGAATACCGGAGGTGGCGAATTATCCGACCGGCGAGAAATCTCGCGGCGGGGTCGGCCGTCGAAGCGGCCGACCCCGCCGCGCGAGGGCCGGTTCGCCGAACGACCGTCGCGGGCACTCACCGGACCACGGTCACGGGCACCGTCGCGCGCCCGACTATCTCCTTCGCGGTCGAACCGACCAGTCCCTCGTAGCGTTCGGAGTGTCCCCGGTGGCCGACGAAGATGGCGTCGTAGTCCTCGTCGGCGGCGAACTCGCTTAGCACCTCGACCGGTTCGCCGTACAGCAGGCCGGTCTCGACTTCGACGCCGGTCTTCTCCCCGATTTCGGCCGCCTCGTCGAGTACCTCTTGGGCCTCCTCCTCGGCGTCTTCGACGTCCTCGGCGACGAGTTCGTCGGCGGCCGCGGCGTAACTCGCCGGCGGGTCGTCCCCGCCGGTGAAGAACTGCTCGGGCACGACGACGCTGACCGCGGTCACCTCGGCCCCGGTCGCGGCCGCCTGCTCGACCGCGTACCGGAGCGCGTCCATGCTCGATTCGGAACCATCGACCGCGACGAGGTACTGCATGCGAGCGACTTCGACGCGACGGCTGATTTGAATTGGGGCTGTTTCGCCGCGGGCGGGCCGCGGGGAGAACGCCGGCGACCGGGCCGCCCGCGAGCGGAACCCGGCGGCCGGCGCTTCCGCGAGTCAGTCGTCCGCGTCCATCGCGTCGGCGATGCGCTCTACCGCCGCGACGAACTGCACACCGAGGAGGAACCACCGCCACGCGAGGTACGCGCCGAACAGCAGCACCACCAGCATCACGCCGAGGAGCGGCTGAGTGGCGATGAGGACGCTGTACAGCAGGACGAGGACCCCGAGGACGCCGAGCGCGACCCGGAGACCGGTGGAGGGTTCGCGGCCGCGCGACGGGTCGTCTTCGGCTGACATGTGTCAGGGTTCACAGGCGGGGGCCGAAAAGCTTCGGTCGCACCTCGGAGAAAGTATTTACCTCGCCCGCGAGAGTCCCCCGACGTGCCACCGTCGAGACGAACCGCCCTCCGACTCTGCGCAGTCGCGCTCGCCGGGTCGGTCGCCGGATGCACCTCGGGAACGCTGGACGAGGAGTCCGGCGAGACGGCGACCGACGAAGCGACGACCGACGAGACGGCCACGGACGCGACCGCCGACGCCACGACCCACTCGCTCGGCGTCGATACCTCGCTCCCTGAGGGGTCGGTCACCCTCCCCGAGGGGCCGAAGTCCCGCCCCGAGCGCCCGGCCGACCTGACCGCCGAGTCGGTCCGGGCGTTCGTCGCCGCCTTCGAACGCCGGTGGGTGTACAACGAACTGTACCGTGGCGAGTCGAGTTCGGTTCATCAGACGTGCGGCGTCGAGTCGGTCCGGGAGTACGGCGAGGGGTACCGCGTCGTCGCGCGGTGTACGGCGTGGGTGAACTCCGGGACGGGCGAGACGACCGTCCACGCCGACTACTTCACCCAGTACGCGACGTACTTCGTCGGGGAGAACTCGACCGTTCGTCGGGAGGGGAGAGCGGAAACTCGGGGGTGAGGTTTCCGCCCGTGAAGTGCAGCGTGTCCCCCTATGCTCTCGGTAAAACGAGCGTTTGACTCTCGAGAAAGTATTTGTCCATAGCTTCCCGGATTCGAGACGTGAAGCGACGGACCCTCCTTGCGACGGCCGGATCGGGTATCGGTATCACGGCGAGTTCGGGGTGTACGCAGTTATCGCGAGTAGTTCCGGGGTGCGACAGCATGCACAGCACGACGATAGGCCTCGAACCCGCGTCGCTCTCCGACGAGCAGGTGTCGCACCTCTTTCCGCTCGTCTTTACCGAACTCCGAGAAGCGCATCAGCGGATTATCGAGGAGGCTAGCGACGAGAGGTACAAGGCCTGCCCCCCGATTCCCGATTCGGTTCAGTCCTTCACCGACCTCGCGCGGAAGCGTATCGACCGACAACAGAGCGAGTACGGCGGTGAACCGGAGAACCGTCCGGATTACCTCCGAACCGCGTACCTGAAGCGGGAGAACTCGTACTCCGAACTGCAAATCGCTATCGAAGACGTAGTCGTCTCCTGACGGTCGAATAGGGAGTGACGCGTCCTGTTGCACGGATTTATCGTCTCTTTCCAGGTCGACATTACGTAGAGGGCTACGTCAGGAACTACCGTTCCGGAACCCGTATCGTTTTGCCGCTCGCGGGGCTTGCTGTCGGTATGAACCCCGACCTGTCGCCGTTGGCGGACGCGCTGCGCGAGGCCGACGCGGACGGCTACCTGCTCGACGCCAGTTCCGAGGAGTCCGACCAGTTGTACCTCTCCGGATTCGACGCGCCCGACCCCTTCGTCACGCTCTACACGCCGGACGGGACCCACCTGCTGGTCTCCGGCCTCGAATACGGCCGCGCGACCGAAGAGAGCAGCGCGGACTCGGTGGCCCGCCTCTCGGAGTACGGCTATCAGGAGAGGGTCGCCGAGTACGGTCGCACCGAGGGCACACACCGCGTGGTGGCGGCGTTCTTGGACGACCGCGGCGTCGCGTCGGTCGCCGCGCCCGAGCGGTTCCCCCTCGGTACCGCCGACGACCTGCGCGAGCAGGGCGTCGCCGTGGAAGTGCTGGACGAGGACGTAGTGACGGAGATTCGCGCGGTCAAGACCGACGAGGAGATAGACCACGTTCACGCCGCACAGCGGGCCAACGAGGCGGCGATGCGCGCGGCCGAGGACCTGCTCGAAGCCGCCACCGTCGAGGACGGCGTGCTGTACCACGACGGCGAGGAGTTGACCAGCGAGCGCGTCAAAGAGGAGATAGAGGTCACGCTCCTCCGGCACGGCTGCGCGCTGGACGAGACAATCGTCGCCTACGGCGCGGACGCCGCCGGGCCGCACAACCGCGGGAGCGGGCCGCTCCGGGCGGACGAGACCATCGTCATCGACATCTTCCCGCGCGACAAGGCGACGAAGTACCACGGCGATATGACCCGAACGTTCGTCAAAGGCGAGGCCAACGAGGAGATTCGGCGGCGCTACGACGACACCTACGACGCCTTCGAGGCGGCCCTCGACGCCGTGGAACCCGGCGCGACGGGCAAGGAGGTCCACGACGCGGTGTGCGACCTGTACGAGGACCGGGGCTACGACACCCTCCGGAGCGACCCCTCCGCGGAGACCGGGTTCATCCACAGCACGGGCCACGGCATCGGACTCGACGTTCACGAGCAACCCTCGGTCAGTCCGGACGGCGGCGAACTGAAGCCGGGCCACGTCGTTACCATCGAACCGGGTCTCTACGACCCGGACGTGGGCGGCATCCGCATCGAGGACCTCGTGGTCGTGACCGAGGACGGCTACGAGAACCTGACCAACTACCCGATTCGGTTGGAACTGGAGTAGGTCGTTCGGAGCGTTTTCGGGCGACTTTCAGTGCTTTTCCCGAGAGTGGCTCTGTTGAAACCCTTCAGCGGTTGATAGGAACGAGTTGCTGAATACAGAGGACGGAGGATGAGTTTTGCATAGGAGTACGTTCGTTTCGGCATGGACGATCGAAACAGGCGAAAGGTACGTTGCATGCCTATTTGCTTGTGTCCGCTTTCCGATCGCCACGAGCTCCGAGCCAGAGTGTCACCGTCCCAGTTATCACGACCATGCCTGCATTGAGGACGAGTAAGAGCAGGCCACCACTGGCCTTAACAGGCGCTCGTGACAGTAATGTTATTCCCCCAGCAGCTGCGGCCGGGACGAGTGCGAGGGCAGCGACGACGCCGACTAGCGTGTCTTGCCGTTCTTTGTCGGTCGTTATCCCCGCCGCGATACCCGCCGCGGCAGCAGCAACGACGCTGTACCAGCCGGCCGTAATGCGTTCCTCGAGTAGTGGTTTATCAACGAGGTTCTCCGCAGGTGGGAGAACTCCGGTCATGTTCAGTGTCACCGTCGTCACGACAGCCCCAGCAGTCGCAGCCAACAGACCGACGAACGCGACCAAGACCCCGAATCCGGCTCGCTTCAACCGGTTGGCAGCAATGCCAGCAGAAACGAGTTCCAACGGCGTCAATGCCGGGGCAATGACCATCGCCCCGATGAGGATTGGAATCGAGTTGGTGAGGAGAGCCACGCCAGCAAGCACACCGGACATCGTCATCAAAACAAGATACGACGTATCAAGGGCGACCTGTTCGTACTTGTTCTCGCACTTTTCGGTAAGTGAGACTCTAGGAGACATCTCGAAGAAATACGGGCGTGCCGGGTGAAACAATTGCGACGATGCGAGAGTGTCTACTAATGGAACTCCGTCCGTAATATTCCACTCTTAGGCGCCCCATCTACCCTCTGTACCGGTCACGCTACTTTTGACAGAGAAACGGTAGTCGAGAGCGCTTGTGCAAGATGGAGGGCGCGAATCTTGTAATCCAGATCGTGCTGAAATCATCAGTAACGATACCCGCTTCGGTTTCAGTCTCCCTTCAGTTCAGCCATACACTCGGCGCAAACTTTCATATCACCCTGCCTGGCAAAGTCTTCTTTACCGTGATCGATTGAGTCGATTAGTTCTTTCGTGATAACATCTGGCGAGATGGTTTGAAGATCGTCCACATCGCGGCCGCATCGAGCACATTCTACCATGTGAATAAGCAACAAGGTCGCGGGTTATTATTATTAGCCACGAATCATACCGTCAACGCTGTAGCCTATCGTTACTGATCTGTTGAAATCATCCTCTAAGTCGGCTACGCCTGTTCTGACAATAGCCTGGGACTTCGTTCAGCGTCTGCTACAGCGAAAGCGCGAATCTTGCATGGGAGTCCGTTGGCAAGCTAGGCAAGTCACCTTGACTGTTCGTCCCGGGACTGGGAGCGGTGCTCGGGAGGGTGTGTCCGCAGAGCGTGTCGGGGAGCGACCTGTCGATTACCACTTCACCCGGATTCCCTTCTCGTGGAATCGCTACGGGCCTTTATTGTCGTGCCCGCTCTACTATCGGTATGACACTCGACGTATCCATCCCGGAGCCACCCGATCTCTCGAACCGGGGGCGACCGAGCGGTTTCGACTGGGAAGAATCGGAGACCCTCGGATCCGAGGACTTCTACCGCGAGGATCTCGAGAACCTCCTCCAGGAAGGCGCGTGGCGTGAGGGGTTCGAGGAGTGGGCGGAGTACACGAATCTCGACGAGGAGGAGGTCCGAGTCGTCGACGACCTTGACCTGTTCCAGGCCTTCGACTTCTACCGTGATCCAACGGACGACCACCTCCGCTTCGACGCCCCGACGGTGCCGGAGGACTGGCGCGAGCGCGACGTGACCGAATCGCTCGATTCGAGTTCGGTCTCGGCCATCAACGGCGAGTTACATGACCTCGGCCGGGCCGTCCACGAGACACTCCAGAACTACCTCCAGCGGACCCGCGACGCCTCCGACCGGAACGAGGAACCCTTTGGCGAGCGCGAGGAGTAGAGCGAGGTAACGGAGGAACGCGGGCGGTAGTACGGTGGGCGTAGGTGAGGCGGAGGGTGGAGTGGCGGACGGTGGTGAGCCGAGCGGTGGATTGGCGGGCGTTGGTGGGGTCAAGAAGCTCCAGAAGGTGGTCCGGGATGAAACCCTAACCGTAGCTAAATCCACCGAATACCGCGCGCGAACTACATGGGTCGTGCTCCCGAGCCATTGGCGACTCAGGAGGCCCTCTCGATCCAAGAGGTCTACACCCAGCAGTGGGAACCGAAGACCAGCAACAGCGCCAGGGCCGCCGGGATCGCGTCCGTCGGCGACTGAATCGTTTTCCTGGTCTTGGGGAGTGGCTTCGAGATCTGGGTCAGTCGGGAGGGGAAGTTCGACCCACATCTCCGATAGGCAGCCCTACTGTTATCCGTCTGAATCCCCTACCATGATATATGGCAGATGATAAACAGGGCCGAGATGAGCAAGCGGATGATCAAAAACGTCGCCAGCGAGAGCGGATGCAAGAGGAGGCACATACCCGTGCCGATGAAGAAGAGCCGATGCGCGTCGACTCTGGTGAGGGGCTTGGTGATCTTGATGAAGCGCTCAAATCGCACGACTATCCAGCCACGACAAATGAGTTGGTTGAAGCCTATGGCGATTATGAACTTGAAACTCAGGGCGGCAAGAAATCCCTGGAGGACGTGTTCGCTTTAACTGATGACGAAATGTATGACTCAGCCGAGGACGTTCACAGACGGCTACTGGAACTCATAGGCCGATAGCACAACGGTCCAACACACTCATCTCGCAAATTGGACCGCCCGTGCTGAGGTAAACTCCGTCTGTGGTTACCTCTCTGCTGAATCCACTCTCTATATTCAGCAGTCCGTTCATCTCGGAATCACGGACATTTGCCCCTCTCGTGTGAAATGGCGAGGCTTCGCTCCAGATTGTGAACGATGCACTTGATGACGAGTTCGCGGAACTGCTTCCACCAGAGGCGTGACCGAACGAATGCACCGAATTTCTGTTTGATCGCTGCATTGACTGTCTCGTTCATATTCCGTCTATGGTAAAGATCGTTGTCCAGTCGTGCATTCCACGCCGTGTGGAGTGGGGTAAACTCCCGGTGCTTTATGAGCGGCCGAATATCGTGATTTCGGGCTAGCTGCCGGATCTTCTGGTCGTCGTATCCCTTGTCACCGGTCAACACCTCGATGGACGCTGCGTTCCGTTTCACCACCTGTGGTGCAATCTGCGTATCGTGTTTTCGTGTCGTCGTCACGTGAACATCGAGCACGGCGTTGGTTGCTGTATCGACTAATAGCGTTGTCTTCAACTGCTGGATGGAGAGATTCGTTCGCTTCGTGTAGTGAGTTGATGCATGCGCCCGATCAAACCCGGATGCATCGATACCGGTGACACCGTTTAGCGGCAAGTCCGCAAGTGAAACGTTCAGCAGAACCCGCCAGACGGCCATCTCCAAGCGGGCGAACGCCTTACAGAGTGTCGAGGGTGCAGGGATCGAATCGAGATCGAGAGCGTCTCGAATCCGAGGCATCTCGATAAGTTCGTCAACGAGGTCGCGGTGCGTTGTCGTCTTCTTTACTTTCAGACAAAGCAAGACGACGTGTTGGCGAAGCGTGAACCGCTTCCGTGAATAGCGGGTTGAAAACCGTTCCACAGTACGGCGAGCCAACACCATAGCGCGTTCAACGAATCGAAGGAGTCGTGACTTCGGGAGAGCATCCATCTTCCCCCAACTACTCACCCGTCGTGTTTGTCAGCAAGGGTTTCAACAGGGCCCCGAGAGTGATTTTCTACCTCGGCGCGTGGTGGCGCGTCGTCTCGTTCGCCGACAGAGAAACCGAAGCAATCAGTCGAATCCGCCGAATCTCAGACCGGAATCCGGTCTACGATGGTGTCCTCGTCCACGACCAGATTGTAGGCCTCCTCGTCGTCGTTCCACAGCACCAGCACGTTTTCGAACGAGAGCAGGTCGCCGTACGCCGCACTCGCGAGGTCGGCGTTCATCGAGGTCTCGCGGGTCAGCACGGCGAAGTGGTCCTCGGCCTCGCTCCCGTCGCTGATTTTGAACAGGGGATTGCGGTCGCCCTCCGACAGCGAGTGGCTGAGTTTGAGCGCCACGAGGTCGATGCGCCCGGTGACGTGGCGGTCCATGTCGGCCATCTTGGCGACGTGTTCGGTGTCGAGGTCGAACTCGACTTTGCGGGTCCCGTCGGGGCGCAGAATCGAGTAGGAGAACTGCACGTCCACGTTGACGAACTCGCCCGACGCGCCCGCGGCCTCGTCGAGTTTGCGCTGGAACGCGGGCACCTCCACGTCGGGTTTCACGTCGAAGGACCACCCGCGGTCGGTCGGGCGCTCGCCGGGCCAGAGCCGGAGCGTCGGGGAGAACACCGTCGCGGCCCCGGCGTCGTCCGCCACGGCGCGCTCGACCCGCCGAAGCCCGATGCTGGTCTCGCGGTCGGCGGGTTCGAGCGCGACGACAGAGCCGTCCTCGGCGAGGAAATCGAGGTAGCGCCGGACGACCGCGGCGGGGTCGTCGAGTTCGTTCAGGACGTTGGCGAACAGCACGAGGTCGTACGGCTCGTCCGAGTCCGGTTCGAACTCCTCGGCGCGCTCGCGGTGGACGTCGGCGTGGAAGTTCCGGTCGGCGTCCGCCAGCAGGTGGTCGAACACGTCCGCGGCGGCGCTGGGTTCCACCGCGTCGTACTCCACGAGAGCGTCGTCCGGCAGGTAGTCGGCGAGACCGAGCGCCGGACCGCCGACGCCCGCGCCCACGTCGAGAATCCGGAGTCGGCGGTCGAGTAGGCCTTCCTCGGCGAGTTCGTGGACGACGTACTGGACCGCGGCGTAGTTGTCCGGCAGGTGGTAGATGGCGTAGGCGAGCGCGACCACCTTGTCGTACTCGACGGGGTTGTTCCGGAAGTAGTCGGATTTGAGTCGCTGGATGGTGTTCCGAAGCCGGTTGCCCGACTCGCCCTCGTGCCAGTCGGGACCGAACCGCTCGACCAGCAGGTCCTCAAGCTCCATGCCGTACTCCGGCGGGAACGCCTCGACGCTCCGGAACGTCGGCGCGATAGGCCCCTCCGCGACCGGTTCGAAGGTCCGGTCCTCGCGCTCGACCAGTCCGAGCGAGGGCGCTTCCTCGCGGAGAATCTGGCGGACGACGCCGGGATGCGGCCGGCTGTCGATGTATTCGGAAATCTCGTCGGCGTCGATGGGTCGGACCTCCCGGAGGTACTTCGCGTTCTCCCGGACCTTCCGTCGTAGTTCGTCGTTCATGAGTCGTCTGCCTCCGTCGGGGTCGCTTCGCTCGCGTTCGCGTCCTCGTCGGCCGCGTTCTGCCTCTCCTCGCTCGCTTCTCGGTACAACTGCGCGAACTCGTCTCCGTCTCCCGCCGCGTCGGCGAGGCGCGCGGCCGCCTGTGCGACCCGGTCCGCGCCGTCGAACGTCGCCTGAATCTCGGCGTAGACCGCGGGCGCGTTGCCCGTGACCTGCTCGGCGACCGCCGAGAGGTCCTCGAATATCGGCGTCGTCAGTCCCTCGGGCACCTCCTCGGCGGCCAGCGCGAACGAGAGGACCGCGGCGTGGGTCCCGGCCTGAACCGTCTCCATCGCCGAGTCGTGTTCGTCGGGCGTCGTCTCGACCAGTCGGTTGCCCGCCGTGGCGAGCGCGTCCAGAATCCTCTCGGTGACGGGACCGGACTCGTCGGCGACGACCGCGACGTTGCCGGGCGCGTTCGACGCCGCGAACAGCGGGTGGAGGCTCACGCGCTCGCGGTCCGGCGCGACCTCGCCCATCGCGGCCACGGGGTCGGCCATCCGGCCGGTCACGTCGAGTAGCGCGCGCTCGGCGTTCGGCGCGTGGCGCTCGATGGCCTCGCCGGCGGCCGACATCGGGACCGCGACGCAGACCGCCTCGAACGACTCGTCGGTCGAGAGCGGGACCGCGCGGCCGCCGACCGCGTCGGCGGCGGCTTCCGCGACCTCGGGGTCGGTGTCGGCGAACGCCACGTCCGCGTCGTCGAGTTCCGCGGCGACGACGCCGCCGACCCACCGACCCATCTCGCCCGCGCCGACGACGAGTAGCTTCATCGAGAGGGGATAGCCGGTCGGGTCTCAAAAGGGGTTCGCTACGAGTCGTTCGCTACTGCAGCGAGCGCGCCATCTCCAGTTCGCCGACCGCGCCGCCGGTCGGCTCGAACCCGGCCCCGCGGTAGAGACCGACCGCCGGGCGGTTCGTGCGCTCGACCGAGAGCCAGACGCGCTCGACGCCCGCCGACCGGCCCCGGCCGAGGAGCGTCCGGAGGAGCGCGGTCCCGACGCCCGCCCCGCGGTACTCGGGGTGGACGAACAGCGCGAGTTCGTGGCCCGGCCCGCCGTCGAGCAGGATGCCGTGGCCGACCGCGCCGTCCCCGTGCCACGCGACGACCCCGATGCCCTCGTGGAGTCTGTCGAGCCACTCGGCCCGTCGCCGGGGGTTCGCGGGCGGGATGCCCTGCGCGCGTCCGCCCGACTCGAAGGCGTCGTACATCGCCCCCAGCGCGTCGCGGGCGTCCGAGGCGGGAGCGTCGCTCGCGGACTCGCTCGCCGACTCACCATCGGATTCCACCGACTGCACGTCGGAATCCGCCGACTTTCCGTCTGACTCCGCCGATTCCTCGCCCGACTCCGCCGACTCCCCGCCGGCGCAAAGTCGGAGTACGCGACCCTCGTCGTCGGTGAACGTCCGCGGCGGCGCGGGGAACTCCTCGGCGTCTACTTCCGCGTCCGCCGCGTCCAGTTCGGCGTCGGTGGCGTCCGCGCTCATCGTCCTCCGGCGCGCCCGCGCAGACCGAGCGGGTCGGAAAGCGGACCGTCAGTCGGCCCGGTGCGAAGCGAGTTGTACGGGGCTATCGACGTGAGTCGTCGTCCCATTGCGACCCGACCCAGAACGTAGCGGGAGTTAAAGATAATGGTCTTTCATGATAAAAGTCGTAATATGCCCTTAGTTCACACGCTCGATGCGGGGCGTCCGCGACCCGGCCCGTCTCCGGGCTACTGGTTCCACGGCGCTTCGTCGGGGTCCACGATGCGTCGGCGCTCCTCGATGGCGTCGATTTTCTCCACGTCCTCGTCGTCCAGTTCCACGCCGAGGCTGAGCCAGTTCTCCCGGAGGTGTTCCTCGCTGGTCGCCTTCGGGATGGCGGTGACCCCCTTCTCGCGGAGCCACGCGAGACTGACTTGTTGGGGCGTCGCGTCGTGCTTCTCGGCGACCTCCTGTAGCGCGTCCACGTCCGACACGTCGCCGCGGGCGATGGGCGAGTAGGCGACCAGTTCCACGTCCACGTCGTCCTGCGCGCAGAACTGCTGGAGTTCGGTCTGCGGGAGCAGCGGATGCATCTCGACCTGATTGGCGAAGACGGGGTCGTCCGAGACCTCGACGGCCTCTTCGAGCAGGTCCACGGTGAAGTTGCTCACGCCGATTTCGTCTATCGTCCCCTCCTCGCGGAGTTCGGCGAAGGCGTCGAGCGTGTCCTCGGCCTCGTACTCGTCCGTGGGCCAGTGGACGTACAGCAGGTCCAGCGACTCGACGCCGAGGCGGTCCAGGCTCTCCTCCGCGCTGGTCAACACGTGGTCGAAGTCGAGGTTGTCGGGACTGACCTTGGTCGCCAAGAAGACGTCCTCGCGGTCCACGTCGGACTCCGCGATGGCGTCGCCGACCGCTTCCTCGTTGTGGTACCCCTCGGCGGTATCGACGTGCCGGTAGCCCATCCCGAGCGCCCGCCCGACCGCCTCGACGCACTCGTCGTACTCCTCCATCTGGTACGTGCCGAGTCCGAACATCGGCATCCCGTGGGTCGTCGGCGGCGAGAGCGCGGCGACCTCCTCGTCACGCTCCTCGGTCTCGGATTCGCCCGTCTCGGAGTCGGTCGCCTCCGTCTCCTCGGCGGCCTCCGCGTCCTCGGCCTCGATTTGGCTCTCGGCGTCCATCTCCTCGCGGTCGGTCTCCCCGCGCTCGGGGGGTTCCTCCTCCGCCTCGGCCGCTCCGGACTCGCCTTCCTCCGTCTCGCTCTCGCCGGGAGTCGCGCGCTCGCGGATTTCGCTGGCGGCCTCGGTCAGTTCGTCGTCCCCGCCCTCGATGGCCTCCGCCCCGTCGTCCTTCTGTCGCCCGAGGACGAACCCCATCGCGAAGGCGAGCGCGAACGGCAGTCCTTTCCGGAGAATGCCGCCGCCCTCGCCCGGTTCCTCGCGTGGCTCCTCGGTCTGAAGTCGCTGTCGAAGCATGGTCGGAGTTCGGCAGTCCCACACTTGCCGGTTGTGGCTGGTCTCCGGGCGGAACAGGGAGAGAGGGCGTGAATTGTCGAGATGACGAATACAGCTAGCCGGAAAGCCGAGTAAACGTCAGCTTCAGGCTTGAGCAACGGATTCTACCGCACAGCACCGCACCGCGACAGCCACGTCCTCCCCAACCGATTGCGTTGCTCGGTCTCCACTCCGTTCCGACCTGCGCTACTCGTCCACCGTCGGACAAACCGCGTCCGACGAGTCGTGCACTCACGTCCGTTCGCACAGACGCCAGCGCGCGCCGGGAGGTCGGTGTCCCGAAGTCCACGCAAACCAACACCGAGAAGTCGCCGGAGAGATTCCGACCGGCCCGAATCGTCGTAGTCCCCGGACGGCCTTGCCGACTCGGACGGCTTTTAGCACGCGAGACGCCAACCTCGGGTATGGCTACGTTCCGTTCCTTCGAGGGACTCCGCGACGCGCTCGCGGACGCCGAGTTCGACCGACCGCCCGCAATCGTCTGCAACGCCCACATCACCGGCCTGAGCGTGGCCCGCGCGCTTCAGGCCCGCGACGTGCCGGTAATCGCCATCGACCGCAACGAGAAGGGCGTCGCGCCCTACTCGGACGCCGTCGATTTCGCGGGGCGAGTCACCTACCCGCTGGACGACGAGGCGGGCTTCTGCGAGGACGTGGAGGCCCTCGCCGCCGAGTTGGACCACGAACCGGTCGCGTTCGGGTGCATGGACGAGTGGGTCCACGCCTTCTCCCGGACCGAACCCGAGGGCGTGGTCCTCCCGTTCGCCGAGCGCGCGACCATCGACCGCGTGCTGGACAAAGAATCGCTGTACACCGTCGCCGAGGAGTTGGGCGTTCCCTACCCCGAGACCTACCGCATCGCCGAGACCGACCCCACAGAGACCGGCGGCGAGCAGGGACCCGCCGGGCGTGAGGGCGGACCGGGCGGCGAGGGCCGCGAGAGCATCCCCGCCGCGGAGGCCGCTGAACGACTGGGCTTCCCGCTCGTGGTCAAGCCCGCCCTGAAGCGGAAGTTCGCCGAGGCGGTCGGGACCAACGTCATCGAAGTCGCCGACGAAGCGGAGTTCGAGGACGTGGTGGCCAACGCCGCCGCGGAGGGCGTCCGCGTGATGGCCCAAGAGAAGGTCCCGGCCGTACAGGGAGAGGACTGCTCGCTGGCCTCCTACGTGCCCGAATCGGGCGACGCCGTCTCGTTCGTCGGGAACGCCCGCGTCCGGTACCCGCTCGGCTACGGCACCTCCTGCGTCGTCCGGCGCGCCACGGGCGAGGACGCCCGAGAGGTCGAGGAGAACGCGCTCGCGGTCCTCGACGAGACGGGCTACTACGGCATCAGCGAGGCCGAGTTCCTCTACGACGGCGACCGCGAGCAGTACGCCCTCATCGACGTGAACACCCGGCCGTGGAAGTGGATTTCACTGCCGGTACAGGCCGGCGCGAACCTCCCGCTGGCGGCCTACAGCGATGCAGTCGGCGAGGACTACGAGGCCGACGAGGTACGTGACGCGAGTTGGGTCTACCTCGCGGATTACCTGAAAGCGCTCGGAACCGAAGGGTTCGCGGACGTGCTGAGCCGCGACGACTGG
This sequence comes from Halorussus gelatinilyticus, assembly GCF_023238445.1. Lineage (GTDB taxonomy): Archaea > Halobacteriota > Halobacteria > Halobacteriales > Haladaptataceae > Halorussus > Halorussus gelatinilyticus. The sequence goes on from NZ_CP096658.1 coordinate 3,648,074, forward strand.
CTCTCGCTCATGTCCGGCGACTTCGAGGCGAGCGCCGACCTGACGACCGGCGTGTACCGTCCCTCCGACCCCGCACCGGCGTACCAGCTTCTCACGACGGAGTTCGGGACGCAGGAGTACTACTGCTCCTGTTGACGCCGAACGTGAACGACCGCACCGCGACCATCGGACTGTTCGCCTCGCTCGCCGTGCTCTGGGGGTTCTCGTTTCTGGCGATTTCCGTCGGTCTCGAATCGCTGGCGCCCGTGCTGTTCGCCGCGTTCCGGTACGACGTCGCCGCCGTCCTCCTGCTCGGCTACGCGTTCGTCCGCGACACCGCACCCTGGCCGACCGACCGCGCCAGCGCGAGCGCCGTCCTCGCGGGCGGACTGTTCCTGGTCGCCGCGAACGCGTTCCTCTTCGTCGGCCAGCAGACCGTGCCCAGCGGGGTAGCGGCCATCATGCAGAGCCTCGTTCCCATCGCGACATCGCTGTGGGCGCTCGCGTTGTTGCCGGAAGAGCGCGTCTCGGCCCGCGGTGCGGTGGGCATCGCGCTGGGCCTCGTCGGCGTCGGACTCATCGTCCGGCCCGACCCCGCGAACCTGCTCGGCGACGACGTCATCGGGCGACTGTTCATCCTGCTTCAGGTCGCCGGCGTCGCGCTCGGGGGCGTCCTGATTCAGCGCGCCCGACCCACGCTCGAACGGACCGCGCTCACGGGATGGTCGATGCTCGTCGGCGCGCTCGTCCTGCACGGCGTCAGCGCGGGTCTCGGCGAACCGTTCGCGCTCCCGCGGACCCCGGCGGCCGCCGGGGCGGTCGCGTACCTCGGGGTCTTCGCCACCGCGATAGCCTTCGTCATCTACTTCACGCTCCTCGAGGTCCGGGGCGCGCTGGAGACGTCGCTGGTCGCCTACCTCGTCCCGGTCGTCGCCACCGTCGTCGGCGTCGCGGTTCTCGGAGAGTCTATCACGGCATTCACCGTCCTCGGTTTCGTCCTCGTGTTCGCCGGATTCGTCGTCCTCAAGCGGCGGGCCATCGCCGACCTGGCGGGCGACACGCGGCGGTTCGTCGCGCGCGCCGACGACTGACCGGCGCTCCCGGAGCGACCCCCTGTCGCCGTCCGAGGTCGGCCGCACGTCTCGCCGGTTTCCCGGTCTTTTCCCGCGGCGACGCCCACTTCCAGAGCAATGAGCAGCGACTACATCCACCTCAACCTCTTCACGATGAACTCGGTCGAACACGTCACGACCGGCAACTGGCGGACGCCGGGCGACCAGTCCCACCGTTACACCGACGTCGAGTACTGGCTCGACGTGGCCCGGACCGCCGAGCGCGGCGGGTTCGACGCAGTGTTCTTCGCGGACGTGCGTGGCATCTACGACGTGTTCGGCGGCGACAGCGACACTGCAATCGAGAACGCGGTCCAGACGCCCGCGAACGACCCGCAGGCGCTCGTTCCCGCGATGGCGACCGTCACCGACAATCTGGGGTTCGCCGTGACGCGCTCGACGACCTACGTCCACCCCTACCAGTTGGCCCGCGAACTCTCGACGCTGGACCACGTGACCGACGGCCGCGTCGCGTTCAACATCGTCACCTCCTATCTGGAGAGCGCGGCACGGAATCTGGGGCTAGACGAGCGGATGGACCGCCAGACCAGATACGACCGGGCCGACGAGTTCATGGACGTCTGCCACCGCCTCTGGGAGGAGAGTTGGGAGGACGACGCCGTGGTCCGGGACCGCGAGTCGGGCGTCTACACCGACCCGGAGAAAGTCTCGGACATCGACTTCGAGGGCGAGTACTTCTCGGTCCCCGACGCCCACAGTTGCGAACCCTCGCCCCAGCGGACGCCCGTACTGTATCAGGCCGGGTCCTCGGACCGCGGACGGGACTTCGCGGCGAACAACGCCGAGGCGGTCTTCGTCAGCCAACCCACCGAGGAGGGCGTCCGGGACTACGTGGCCGACCTCCGCGAGCGCGCCGAGGCGCGCGGCCGCGACCCCGACGAACTCCGCTTCTTCCCCGGCATCGTCCCGGTCGTCGGCGAGACCGAGGACGTCGCCCGCGAGAAGTACGAGACCTACGCCGAGAACGTCGATTACGAGGCGACTCTGGCACTACTTGCCGGTTTCACCGACATCGACTTCTCCGAACTGGACCCCGACCAGAAGGTCGAGCACATCGAGACCGACGCGATTCAGGGCGCGGTCAACGCCTTCACGCAGAACGACCCCGACCGGGACTGGACGGTCGGCGAAGTCGCGGAGTTCGCGGGATTGGGGTCCACGTCGCCGGTCGTCGTCGGGAGTCCGGAGCAGGTCGCCGACGAACTCCAGTACTGGTACGAGGAGGTCGGCGTGGACGGATTCAACGTCAAGGAGGTCGTCCGGCCGGGCACCCTCCGGGACTTCGTGGACATGGTGGTGCCGGAACTGCGCGAGCGCGGACTGGTCCGCGACGAGTACGAGGGCGAGACGTTGCGCGAGAACCTGTTCGAGGAGGAAGGCCGGACGCGACTGGCAGCGGACCACCCGGCGTGGAACTGAGGTCGGGCGCTCCCCCTTCTCACGAAACGGTGGTTTAGATGAAATAACCAAAGTTTTTAACATCGGAGCGTGCGCCGCCACTGTTAGAGTATGGCAACCACGTCACGAAGTTTCGTCGGCGGTATGGCGAACCGGGCGAACCCGGCGTTCGCGGCGGGCGTCGTCGCGGTGCCGCTGGTCGCGCTGGCCTACGGCGTCACGGTCGGCCCGCTCCGGCACCTGACCTACGTCCACGTCATGGCGGGCGTCCTGTGGACCGGCATCGACCTCTTTCTGGGACTGGTCCTCGGGCCGGTCATCGGCGGACTGGACGAGTCCGAGAAGGCGTCGGTGTTCCGGCGGCTCACCCCGAAGACGACGTTCCTGATGCCGTCGCTCGCGCTCGTGACCGTCTTCGGCGGCATCACGCTGGCCCAGGAGTTGGGCAAGTTCCCCCACGCCGGCCCGTGGATAGCGCTGATGAGTACCGCCATCGCGCTCCCGGTCGTCCTGCTGATGGCGCGGCAGTTCGACGCGCTGACCGACCGGCGGACGCTCGCGGCGTTCGGCCTCCTCGCGGTCGTCCACGCGGCGTGGTTGTTCCGGACCCTCCCGGAGTTCGCCATGACCTCGCCCGAGATCGCGGCCGCGCTCGGCATCGTCGTCCTCCTGTCGATTCAGGGCTTCGGCGTGCTCCTGCCGGGCGAACTCCGGATGTATCGCGAGATGACCAGCGCGAACCCCGACGAGGAACTCATCGGTGCCATCGGGATGCGGAACGCCAAGCTGAGCGGGATTCAGGGCGTGCTCCAGTTGGCGATAATCTTCGTGATGGTGTACGTTCGGTTCTGAACCGACGGTGAAACGCGACTTTCGGTCTCGGCAAGGTTTTCGTTCCCGACGGTCCTCCGGTCGGACGTGGACCGCCGCCAGTTGCTCTCCTCGCTCGCCGGATTGAGTGCCCCGGTGTCGCCGGGTGTCTCGGCACCGGGGACCGCCCCGAAACCGGGAAGTGTTCCCGCGATGAACGTTCCGGAAGACGTGAACGCACCGGCCGACAGCTACGTCGCCGGGAACGCGGACTTCGGCCTCGCGCTCCTCGACCGCCTCGCCGACGAGTCGCCCGACCGGAACCGGTTCGTCTCGCCGTACAGCGTCGGCGTCGCGCTGGCGATGACCTACGCCGGGGCGCGCGGCGAGACCCGGACCGAGATGGCCGAGACCATGCGGTTCCACCCGACCGGCGACGAGTTACACCCGACGGTGGCCGCCCTGCGCTCGGCCCTGCCGCTCGCCGACTCGGACTCGTCCGAGTCGGCGACTACCGCTGGCGATAGCGACGAGAGCGATGGCGACGACGGGGCCGAGCAGCGCGGCGACGGCGTCCCCCTCCGACTCGTCGGCGCGAACGCACTCTGGGGGCAGGAGGGCTACCCCTTCCGCGAGGAGTTCCTGCGGAGGCTGGAACAGCACTACGGCGCGGGTCTCGGCCGGGTGGATTTCGCGGGGAATCCGGACGAAGCGCGGCGGGCCATCAACGAGTGGATCGCCGACCGGACCCGCGAGAAGGTCCCCGAACTGTTCCCGGAGGGAGTCATCGACCAGCAAACACGGCTCGTCCTCGCCAACGCGGTCTCCTTCCGGGCGAACTGGGCCGACACCTTCGACGAGGAGACCACCGGGCCGAAGCCCTTCACAGCGCTCGACGGGACGACCGACGAAGTGCCGACGATGTACCAACAGGAGCGGTTTCCCTTCACCGAGGTGGACGGCGTGAAGGTCCTCGAACTCCCCTACGCCGGCGGAAACACCGACATGGCCCTCTTCATGCCGCCGCGCGGACGGGAGCAGTTCCGCGAGTTCGAGCGGCACCTCGACGCCGACCGCCTCACGGAACTGCTCGACGCGACCGAGGCGCGGGAGGTCGAGGTCCGACTCCCCCGGTTCGAGTTCCGGTCGGACCTCGACCTCGCCGAGCGGTTGGCGACGATGGGGATGCCCACCGCGTTCACCCGCGAGGCGAACTTCGACGGGATGGCCGACGACGACGACGCCAGCGAATCGCCGAAACTCAGGTCGGTGATGCACGAGGCCTACGTCCGAGTGGACGAGCGGGGAACCGAGGCCGCGGCGGCGACCGGCGTGGAGGCCGAGGCGCTGGGCGCCCCCCGGAACCCCGCGACGTTCGTCGCGGACCGGCCGTTCCTGTTCGTGATTCGTCACCGTCCGACCGGGACGGTGCTGTTCCTCGGTCGGGTCGCGGACGCCGCGGCGGCGAACTGACCGGCGAAGCGGGAAGCGGCGGTGCGCGGCGAGCAGTAGGACTTTTGACCGGCCCGCGCAACCACACCAACATGACCGATTCCCGCGAGATACTGCTGACGAACGACGACGGGATAGACAGCCCCGGCATCCGCGCGCTCTACGACGCCCTCTCGGAGGTCGGCAACGTCACGACGGTCGCGCCCGCCGACGACCAGAGCGCGGTCGGCCGGGCGATGACGTACGAGGTCCCCGTCGAGGAACACGAACTCGGCTACGCCGTCGGCGGGACGCCCTCCGACTGCGTGGTCGCGGGACTCGCGGAACTCGGGCCGTACCCCGACATCGTAGTCTCGGGCTGTAACAAGGGCGCGAACATCGGCGCGTACGTCCTCGGACGCTCGGGCACCGTCAGCGCCGCAGTCGAAGCGGCGTTCTTCGGCGTCCCCGCTATCGCGGCGTCGCTCCACATCCCCCAGAGCGAGTGGCCCCGCGACACGACCGTCGAGGAGTACGCCGAGGTCGCCGAGGCGGTCCGCTACCTCGTGGAGCGCGCGCCCGACGCCGGAGTCTTCGAGCAGGCGGAGTATCTGAACGTCAACGGACCCCTGCCGAGAGACGCCGGCGCGGTCGGCGACCGCGGCGGGGCGGACGGCGGGGTGCGAACCCCGATGGAAGTCACTCGGCCCTCGCACGTCTACGACATGGACGCGACCGAGGAGGACGGCGTGGTGACGCTCCACGACCAGACGTGGGGACAACTGGAGGGCGACACGCTCTCGGACCCGGAGGGCACCGACCGCCGGGCGGTCTTCGAGGGGAAGATAAGCGTCTCGCCGCTGACCGCTCCGCACACGACCGAGCGCCACGACGCGCTGGACGACCTCGCCGAGCAGTTCTGAGTTCTGGAGAGGATTCGAAGCGGACGGCGGACGGAGCCGAGTTCCCCCACGGCTGATTCGCGTTCGCACCTACGGCGACCCGTCGAACCCGCTGTCGAAGCGGTCGCCGGTCTTGCTCAGGTGTTCGATGCCGGGACAGTCGTGCTTCTCGGGGAGTTGGTGGTGCGGGCAGAACGTCCCCTCGCAGTACGAACAGCCACGCGCGCTGACTAATTTCTCGCCGCACTGATTGCAAGTGTCCATGGGAGACATACACAACCAAACACCAAGGAAGTATGGGAGGGTTCGATTCGTCCGCGTAGCGTCGGAAAACCGAGACGCGCGCGGGCTTCGACGGGGCGATACGTCACTCGCCGCCGACCCGAGTCAGACGTTAGCAAACTTTATTTAACAGTCTCGAGAAGAGACGCACATGGTCAAGAGTACCGTCCGATTTCCCGAACCCGTCGTCGAGGAAATCGAAGCGCTCGTCGAGGACGGCGTCGTCGAGAGCAAGTCGGAGTTCCACCGCTTCTGCTCGGAGTACGTCCTCGCGCAGTTGGACCCCGACTTCGAGCCGGAGACGCTCGACTTCGAGGAGTTGGAAGACGCGCTCATCCGCGACGCGGGTCCCTCCGAGGAGGAGGGCCTCTCCTTCCTCGAATCGGTACTCTTCATCCGGAAGCACGCGCTCCGTGGGAACGTCCAAGACGCCGAGGACTTCATCGACCACCATTACGACCCCGCGGACCGCGACGCGGTACTCTTGGAGGAACTCCTCTCGTTCTACCACGAGTCGTCGCCGGACTCGGCCGCGACCCCCCGCCGCTCGGTCCAACCCGAGCAGCGGTGAACGGGACGAGAGCGGCGGCCGCGTGACCGAGTCCCACATCGAGAACGTGATTCGGAGACGCTCGTCCGCGGACGACTGGAAACCGAGGAGTGATTTTCCCGGAGGGAGTTCAGTCGACCATGCACCAGACGTTCGTGGAGTTGCTGGAGCGCAACGCCGAACACGCCCAGGAGTTCCGGTCGCGGTTCGGCGACGTACAGGACTCACAGCACCCGGCGGTCGTCACCGTCTGTTGCTCGGACTCGCGGGTCCTGCAGGACGAGATGTGGGGAAACGACGAACCGGGCCGGGTGTTCACCTGTAGCAACATCGGCAATCGAGTCGTCCAGCGGACCGAAGCGGGCGAGGCCGTCTCGGGTGACGTTCTCTACCCGGTGGCGCACACCGGCACCGACACCGTGGTCGTGGTGGGCCACACCGGCTGTGGGGCCGTCACGGCGACCTACGACGCGCTGACCCACGGCCTCGCGGAGCCGCCGGGCATCGACCACTGCCTCGGCCTGCTGAAGCCTCGCCTCCAAGCGGGCGTCGAGGCGCTCCCCGAGGGCGTGGACCGGACCGAGGCCATCAATCGGCTCGTGGAGTACAACGTCGACCGGCAGGTCGAGTTCCTCCTGGAGAGCGACGAGATTCCCGACGCCACCGACGTCATCGGCGTCGTCTACGACTTCCAAGACGTGTACGGCGAGCGTCGCGGCGAGGTCCACGTCGTCAACGTAGACGGCGAGACCGACCCGGACGCCCTGCGCGAGGAGTATCCGGACATCGGCGACCGGATAGCGCGACTCTGGACGTACTGAGAGCGACCCGAGTGGCGCTCGGTTCGTGAGGGTCGCGAGGGGCGCACGACCACCGGGCGACGGGTCCGTCGCCACAAGTCCCATGTCCGCTCGGAAGAATGGATACGCCGAAAGGGACCACCGTGAGCGAAGAAGCCGAGGAAGACGAGGAATCGACGCCCAGAGTTCGGAGAAGCGACCGAGCGGCGTCCGGTGCCCCGGCCGCCGGGTGGGCGCTGGGCGACCGGTTCGCGTGGGAGGAGATTCACCAGCGACTCCTAGCGTCGGCCGAAGAGGCGATAGACAGCACCACCAGGGAGCTGTTTTTCAGCGGCCTCACCGCCGGGTTCGCCATCGTCCTGACCTTCATCGGATACGCGGTCGGGAGCGCGAACTTCCCGAACAACCACTTCCTCGCCACCGTCCTCTACCCCATCGGGTTCCTCTACATCATCCTCGGTCGGTACGAACTCTACACCGAGAACACGCTCCCGCCGGTCAAGTTGGTGTTGACCAGACTCGCCAGCCTCCCGCTCCTGTTGCGCATGTGGACCGTCGTCTTGACGGCGAACATCGTCGGGGCGGCCATCGGCGCGTTCGTCCTCGCCAACACGCAGGTCCTCTCGCCGGAGGCGATGCGGGCGGGTGTCGGACTCGTCCAGCACGGCCTCGAAGTGGGCTGGTGGGACGTGTTCTTCAAGGCGGTGTTCGCGGGGTGGCTGGTCGCCGGCGTGGTGTGGCTCGGAACCGGCGCGCGCGACACGATTTCCCGACTGATAATCATCTATCTCGTCTTCTACATGATACCCACCGTCGGCCTGTTTCACGTCGTCTCCTCGGGGGCCGAAGCCCTCTTCTTCGTCTTCCTCGGCGTTCCCGGTCCGGGACTGCTCACTATCGCCTACGAGTTCTGGCTCCCAGTACTGCTCGGGAATACGTTCGGCGGCGTGGTGCTGGTCGCGCTCGTCAGCTACGCCCAGTCCGAACACCGTCGCTACCCCGAAATCCGCGTCCTCTCGACGCGCGAGTTGCTGTTCAGTCTGAAGGGCGGCCGCCCGTTCGACACTCCCAGACCGGGGATTCGGCTGACGGACGAGAGCGAGGAGACCGGCACGGAACACGACTGAGTCGCCCGGGAACCGAACTGGTTCGGTATCCAAACACTCTTGACTCGTTCGGCGTGATGACGCGGTGATGCGACAGGACTCAGGTTCCGAATCAGCGAGGAAAGATTCCTCGTTCGTTCGTCTGCACTCCGTCTGGGTTCTCGTCGGGTCGTCGCTCTGTGGTCTCGGGTGGAACGTCGCCGATGCGGTCCCGGTCGTACTCCCCGTCTCCTCGATGGACGCCGGACTGCTCGTCGGAACGGTCGTCGTCGCTCTGTTCTGGGTGGCCGGGTTCCGTCCCTCGCTCTCGGCGAGCGGCGGATACTTCGTCGCCGAACAGGCGCTTCACCCGTTACTGGCCCTCGGCAGTGGTCTGTTCTCCGGTGGCGCGCTCGGACCGTGGCGAGAGGTCTGTCTCCGAAGTCTGTCGGTCGGACTCGCGGGGGCGCTGGTCTTTACCGGGTCGGGGAAGCGACTCCGCGACTGCGTACGGACGCGCGCCGAGGGACTCGTCGGGACGCCTCCCGAGGCGAATCGGTAGACGAGGTGTCGATAGGAGTATCCATATCGACCCTCGCGTTGCTCCCGCGTTCCTCACCCGGAGGGGAACGCGATGTCGCCGCGCATCGATATCGGGTGGACCTCGCAAAGATACTCGGCCATCGCCGATTCAGCGGTAAACTCCACGGTCTGGGTCGCGCCCTGTTCGGAGATAACCTCCGTACTGAGGAGTGTACTGCCCTGTTCGCCGACGATGGCGAAGTTATGCGGCCCACCGTCGAGGTTCTTCCAGACGAGCGTGTACTCCGTTCCGGGTTGCAGATTCAACGTCGGGTTCGTTTCGCCGTCGATAGAATCGGGGGAGATGCCCCGCCAGCCGTCGACTCGCCCGCCGAGGACGAAGTCCGCGTCCGGGGCGACGGCCTGCGTCGTCCCGGCCTGCGTAGTCGTGGCTGTCGTGGTCTCGGCGGCCTGGGTGGTCGTCGCCGCGTCCGGGAAGTCGGGCGACACCGCGACCGTCGCTCCCTCGATGGTCTCCTCGTCCCACATCACGTGGAGGAACGGCTGTGGCCGACCGGTCGGCAACTCGAAGGCCGTGTGAACCGGTTCGGGTTCCGGGCCGCGTTGCGTGACTTTGATCGGCGGGACGAGGACGTGCGTGTGGTGGAGGTTGCCGAGATACGCCTCGTCGGGCGACAGTGGAAGTTCCTCGTCGATTGCCAGCGCATAGTTACCGGCTTTCCGAATCATCTGGGTGGTCATGAAGTGGACGACTTGGCGTCGGTTGACCACTTCGCCGTTGACGATGACGTTCCCGACTCCCCAACACGCACCGTACGCAAATTGGGTCGGCATCAGGGGCGTACCGGTGCCGGTGACGCCGTGGAGCCACGACCCGGTAACGACGCCGCCGCCCGTGTTCCACGGCGGAATCGGCGGCTGAAACACCTGTTTGATTTCGAGTCGATACTGGTTGCCCGCCGGGTCGGTGAACCGGGCGTCGAGGTCCACGTCGTCGGGCGTCTCGGTTGGGCTACCCGCCGGGATGTCGTAGGGCCGGCGGTCCTTGTACGTCAGGTCGAGTCGCCCGTCGACCGTCCGGGCCGAATCGCTGAACGCCGAGTTGAACGTCGTAACGGTGTACGCACTCTCGTCGGCGTTGGTTCGGCGCTTGTCCAACGGTAGTCCCACTTGGTAGGTCTGTTCCCGAAGCAGGTCGGCCACCGGCCCCTCGGCCACGTTGACCCAGTGTCGGCCCGTGTTGATCGGATAGTCGGGCGTACCGAACACGTACTCGCTGATTTGGCGCTTGCCGGGGAGGACCCAGTTGACGGTCTTCCCCGGTTCTTGCTGCACCCGGAGGTCCACCCCTGTTTGGCCGTCGTCCGCTTGACGAAACTCCACGGGAACGTCCGGGAAGTAGTTACCGCCCAGCGCGCCGAACGCAGTCGTTCCCCCCAATCCGAGGAATGTCCGACGGTCCATGAATACCCCTCTGCGACAGATTCTATTGCCCCTCACAAACCCATTGTGGCCATTGTTATATATTAACATGGTATCTGTCGGCTGTCGTCGAAGGAGTCCGCCGGACGCGGGTGAGCGACTTGCACGACGTATTTTTCGCTCGGTAGCAAGCAATCGAACGCCGCGGTGGGCACGGGCTCTTTCGACGGTTCTCACATCGTTGCCTCCGGGGTTCGAACGGAAGACGGTACAGTGTACGAGGGCGTGAGTCCACCGGCGAGCATCGGACGGGCCTCGGCACGTGGAGAACCCGTCGCAGTCGGTGCTGCCGAAAAACGAGTCGTCACGGCCACCGACCGTCTACCGACTCGTCCGGCAACGTCGGCGATTGGAGACGGTGTCACAGCAGCCGAAGCTCCTTATATCGCCGAGAGCAAGCAGGAAGTATGACCGAGTACGAACTCGACGATATCGACCGAGAAATCCTCTACGCACTACAGGAGGAGGCTCGAAACCTCTCGTCCTCCGAGATTGCCGACCGTACCGAAGCGTCGTCGAGTACAGTCCGAAAGCGCATCCAGCGCCTGGAGTCTGAGGGTGTCATCAAGGGCTACAGCGCCGACGTGGACTATCAGAAATCGGGATACCCACTTCGGATGCTCCTGTTCTGTACGGCACCGATTCCGGAACGGGGTGAGCTCATCGACGACATTCTCGAGATTCCGGGAGTCGTTTCCGTCCAAGAGCTGGTCACCGGCGAGAAGAACTTGCTCGTGACTGCTGTCGGTGAAACCGACGACGATATCACGCCGGTCGCGCAGGAACTCCTCGAGATGGGTCTGACTGTCGCCGACGAAGTGCTCGTCCGCAGTCACGAGACGACACCCTTCGACGACCTCACCTCGCCGCCGAACCAGCGAGACGAGTAGACTTCCGCGAGTTCGTCTCGGAACTACTGGAGTACGCGTTTCACGTCCTGAGCGCCAGCCCGACGGACGATTGCCACAATCGGGTCGACCGTCTCCAGCAATAATCGTCCCTCCGTGTTGCCCGACGTTCACTCGCGAGGGAGGAGTCGATGCCGACTAACCGAACGTTTTGTTCGATATCACCGTTGTCAGTGTCGGATTGTTCCATTCGGAAGGAGTTATATCCATCCTGTTCCAACGCGACAGGTACGGACAGCCGCTCGGGTTTGGAAGCAAATCCATGACGAACGACACGCTCTTGGAGTTCCTCGACAGAGAGGGACGCTCCCTCGAACCAACCGATAGCGACCGCGAATCGGGCGGTGGAGCAGTTGTCGGTCTCGTCGTTACGTGTCCGATGGCACAGCAAACATCGAGACAGCTGTGGCCGCTCGACCCGATTGGTGCGGTTTCCAACGTTAGCCGACTCGCCAGCCAACCCTGGAAATCCGTCGAAGACAACCGTGTACTCACACCGGATATCGCTCATCTCACGCACAGACACGAGTTAGAGACGATACTCGTCGTCGGCCACTCCGACTGCGACGTCGTTGCAGACGCGTACGACGAGTACGTCGCCACTGACCAGACTGTGCCGGCGGGCGTCGAAGCTCGAGTCGAACCCCTGGTCTCGGTTGTGCGTGAGGCGATCGAGTCGGGCCACGTCGAAACCGACTGTCCCCAGGAGACGCTTCTCGCTCGCCTCGTCGAATATATCGTCACGCGGCAGGTCGAGTTTCTCGTCCAGAGCGAATCGGTCACGGCGACAATCGCGGGATACGTCCACGACGACGACGGGGTCTACGGAGGATTTCCTGACACGCCCTACCTCGTCAGTCTGAACGGCGAGCGAGACGTCGAGACCCTCCGGTCGCGTGTTCCCGAGGGACGCGACGTAGCCGTGGCTAGCGTCAGAAGCTAATTGCACTCCCCGGCGTCGCCGGAAACGAAATCCCCCGCTCTAGACATCCATCATTATTGAACATCCTGTTACCTCAGCCCTATATTCAGAACGATATGGTAAAGTCGAAGGTTATAATAACCAGTCTGTTCGTACAACTGCATAGGACTGGCCAGCCTGATTGCGGTGGCTCCAGGCTCCGGAGGCCTGACAATCTGTGCTGGCAGGTAGCACCCGAACGATGACTGGACAATCACACTCGAACGGCTCGGTACAGCTCCCAGAGACGACGCCGTCATCCTCGGTGGTGTCGCGAGCGACGACGGCGGGGGTCTGGGCACTCTTTTTGCTCAGCCTGACGACGATAGCGGTTTCAGTCTGGGATGGCTACGAGTGGTACCTCTCGGGCTACGTCGTCGTAGACGGGCTGACGACGGTCGTCTGGGCCGTCGTCACGTTCTTCAGCGGTATCGTCCACTCCTACTCTCGCCGCTACATGGCCGGTGACGCCCGAATCGACCGGTTCTTCGGTCGGATGTTCGCTTTCACGCTCGTGGTCATGGTCATGGCCGCGGCCGATCACGTCGTGCTGTTCGCCGCGGCGTGGCTGGGAATGGGGCTGGCGATGGCGTCCCTCATCGGACACGTTCGCGGCTGGGAGCAAGCGCGGGTCGCTGGCTCGCTCGCCCGCCGCTACTTCGTCGCGAGCAGCGGCTTGCTCGTTGGAACCCTCGCACTCCTCGCTTGGGCGACGGGAACAAGCTCTCTCTCCGGTATCATCGCTCAGACCGGGAGCCTCCCCTCCGAGTTCGCTTGGCTCGCTATCGGGGGGCTCTTCCTCACAGCGATGGTTCAGTCGGCGCTGTTCCCGTTTCACAACTGGCTGCTGTCGTCGATGACTGCACCGACCCCGGCCTCGGCCCTGATGCACGCCGGGTTCGTCAACGCTGGCGGCATCCTGCTGACTCGCTTTGCGCCGGTTTTCGCCGACGTCTCGTTCGCTATGTCGCTGCTCGTCGTCGTCGGCGCGACTAGTGCCCTGCTCGGACAGGCGCTATTGCTCGTCCGGCCTGACACCAAGCGGAAGCTCGGAGCTTCCACCGTCGCCCAAATGGGCTTCATGATCCTTCAGTGTGGACTCGGGTTCTTCGCCGCCGCCATCACCCACCTCGTCCTGCACGGCTTCTACAAGGCGTACCTGTTCCTCTCCTCCGGCGCCACTGTCGAACAAACAGCTCCGACGGGAACCGTTCGTACCGACTTGGGGCTACGGGGTCTCGTCGTCAGTCTGGGCGCCGCACTCGTCGGTGGCGCGCTCTTCGTCGCAATCACCGGTAAAGGGGCGAAACTAGATTCCGGCGCGTTCCTGGTGCTCGTGGTGGTACTGACGACACTGCACGCGACCCGCGACGTGCTCAAGCGGTCACAGCTCCCCTCGAGGTTCGAACTCGTCGGTCTCCCGCTCATCGTCGTCGTACCCATCGCCGTCTACGGGTTCCTGTTCAACACCGTCGCCGCACTGCTAGCCGACGTTCCGATGACCCACGCGCCGACCGAACTGACGGTCGTCCACCTCGCCATCGGAGCCCTCTTCGTCGGCTCGTATCTCGCGGTGGAACTCGGCTGGCACCGGTCCAGCAAGCGCCTCTACGTCGCGTTGTTGAACCTCTCGCAGCCGGCCCCGGAAACCGTACTGACCTCGAAGGAGGACTACGATGACGCTTGAAGACAAGGAAATCCACTTCGCGAACAGTATCGAACGCGCAGCCGAGAACGTCGGTTCGGTCTGGCCGCTACACTCGTTCGTCACGGCCAATCCGCTGTCTGGCTTCGAAGATCAGCCGTTCCACGAGGCGGTCGCCGAGGCCGAACGGCTGTTCGGCGGGAGAGGGTATCCACATCCCTCCGTCTTCAGGCAGGCCTGGAAGAACGGCCAGATCGACCCGGAGGTGCTGACCACCCAATTGGAATCCCACGGCTTCGACGAAGACCCGGAGACGTTGCTGGACCAGATGGAGACGACCGAATCCGCCGCCCCCTCCGAGACCGGTTCCAGCACGGAGGAGGTCGATCGCGTCCTCTCGAAGTGGCTCGCCGCCTTCCTCGACCAGGGGAACGCCAAGTGGCCGATGCCCGACCGCGAAGCGGGGTTCTATGCGGCCTGGCGCGAGGTGGCTCCCTACGATGGCGATATCCCCTCCTGTGACAGTCCGTCCGACCTCCCGGAAACTCCAATAGCGGCACTGGAAGACGTCCTGGCGGAGTATCCGCAGGGGGAGTGGGAGGCGATCTTCGAGCAGCAACTCGCCGCGCTCCCCGGCTGGACCGGCTTCATCAAACAGCGGGCCAGCGACGACGCCGACCCGTGGCAGTCGAACTATCCCATCTCGCTGACCGAGTATCTCGCGGTCCGTCTGCTCCTCGCGGATTTCCTCGATGCCTCTATCCAGCCGGACGAACACGCGACCGAATCGGTCGAGAACGACGATGTTCCGCTCCCGGAGGTCTGGCTGACCGCGTGGGAGGAGAGTCACCGTGACTGGCTGTTGGAGTCGGTCTCACAACCCGACCCGGAGACCACTACGGCGGACGAGCCCGCTCGTCCAGCCGCGCAGCTCGTCTTCTGCATCGACACGCGCTCGGAGATTATCCGTCGCCACGTCGAGGCAGCCGGCCCGTACGAAACCCACGGCTACGCGGGTTTCTTCGGCATCCCGATGCGTTATCAGGCGTACGACGCAGACGTGCCCGTCGATGCCTGTCCGCCGATCGTCGACGCCCAGCACCGCATCACTGATCGGCCTACCAGCGGAGCGGATGCGAAACACGACCGCTACGACCGCTGGCAGGGCGTTTTTGATGCGGGGAAGAAGGCACTCAAGGCGCTCAAGTCCAACACAGCGACGGCGTTCAGCTTCGTCGAGAACGCCGGACCGGGGTACGGCGCTGCACTCGCGGCTCGTACGCTTCTGCCGGCTCGCATCTACGACGCACTTCACGACACCGACCACGCGCCTGACGAGCACGAGTCCTGTGAGCTATCGGTCGATTACAACCCGGACGCCGTCCATTCCCTCCGAGAAGGGCTCTCGTTGGAGGAGAAAGTCGAGTACGCCCAGACCGCCTTCGAGCTGATGGGCTGGGAGGAGTTCGCCCGACTCGTCGTGTTCACCGGCCACGCTAGCCAGACGACGAACAACCCGTTCGATTCGAGCCTGGACTGTGGCGCCTGTGCCGGCAACCCTGGCGGCCCGAACGCTCGCGCCCTCGCGGCCATCTGTAACGACGAAACCGTCAAGGACGAACTGCGCGAGCGCGGGTTCGACATCCCCGCCGACACCGTGTTCCTCGCCGCCGAACACAACACGACGACCGACGAGATCACCCTGTTCGACAGCGAGGTGCCCGAGAGTCACCGGGAAGACCTCGTGCAGTTGCGCGAGGACCTCACGCAGGCGCAGTCTCGCGCGACGGCGGAGCGGACGGAATCGATGGCGGACGAGACTGCCGATAGCGTTCGCGAAACGCAGCGTCGGGCCGCCGACTGGGCAGAGACGCGCCCCGAATGGGGGCTGGCCGGCAACGCCTCGTTCGTTATCGGTCCACGCGAGTTGACGGAGGACGAAGACCTCGGCGGTCGCACGTTCCTCCACTCCTACGACTGGCGTACCGATTCGGAAGGTGAGGCACTGGAGGCCATCATGACCGGGCCGCTCGTGGTCACGCAGTGGATCAACAACCAGTACTACTTCGCCACGGTCGATAACGCCGTCTACGGAAGCGGCTCGAAAGTGACGCAGAATCCGGTCGGCAACGTCGGTGTGTTCCAGGGCAACGGCGGCGACCTGATGACCGGCCTCCCGCTCCAGTCGCTCTACGCCGACGCCGACCAGCCACACCATCAGCCGTTGCGTTTGACGGCGGTGATTCACGCACCCGTCGAGCAGGTTACTGAGATTCTCCGCCAGCACGACCAGCTCTTACAGCTCCTCGACAACGGCTGGATACAACTGACAGTGCTCGATCCCGAACAGGATAACGCACCGCTCCACTATGAGGAGAGCCTGGAATGGGAGCCGATTCAGTCGGAGCGGTCCTCCGTCGAGCTACCCGTACAGACGGGTTCGGGAAGTGCGGCTGATTAAGTCGGACACGAACAAATCGAGACAGACCCACAAGGGTCGTGGTCCCCACGAAGTCGAGTTTCGGCTACCGCGTCTCGCGCTGCTCGACCTTGTTCCGGTAGCTGAAATCCATAATGGATTCTTATGGAAATAGACCACGAACACTTCCCAATACCTCTGAAAGCAAGCGGAACAGGCGTTCAGACGCTCCCGTGTATAAACGAGCGACGAATGTAGAAACCAAACTCAATTGTTATCAGGGGCCTTGCACAACGATGAGTCATGGGATATGGCGGCACATTTAGGCTAATCGACCACCACGAACTCTATGGACATTTTGAGCGTGATTACGAAGAACTGAGTTCCGTTGTGGAAGCGACGGGAGAGGAGACGCCTCCGACGGTACGAGAGGCCAGAGAGAGTTTAGGCGACGCACTCGCGTTGGTTGATGGATTTTCGCCGCCGCCCACGTGCAATTCCTTCGACGAGTTCGCGGATGTACTCGGATGGACGCCAACATTATACGGCCTGACTGCTCCGCATCAGGGGTGTAAATTATCGCTTCTCACCCGTGAAGACGGACGTATTCTCTACGAACGGGTTCCCGAATTTATAGGGGAACATTCCGAGTATGGGGCTGAACTCTGGCGTAAACTCGTCGGAAGAGCGGACGACGCGACCTATCGTATCGAAGTCCGTGAAACTGAGTACCTGTTCGAAACCGACCTAACAGGGTTTCTCTACGGGAGCGAACTCTCAGAACTTGCCGAGGAACTACGACCGATACTCCCCAAGACGGACGCCTTCTACGCGGAAATCGTACGGGATGTTGGCTCTTACCCGGACGCCTGCCAACTCCGCATAATCGACGCTATTGCTATCCTTTGTGAACAAGCTGGTGACGATGAGCTACTCATCCACGAGTTCAGCTATTAGCGGTCACTCTATTAGACGTCAGTAAATTACCTCTTCTCTCGTTGTTCAACTTTGTTCAGTTCTATCAACAGCCTGAAAATCGCCTTCACCAAGTTCGCGTCCACGTCGAACTGCTCGGCGTTCTCGCCCGCGCGGTCCATCACGCGTTGTTCTTGGTCCTCGTCAGTCGTGGGCATCTCTCGCTCGGCCTTGACCTGCGCGACAGTCTCGGCCACGTAGGTCCGTCGGGCGATGAGTTCCACGATTTCCTGGTCGATGCTCTCTATCTCCTCGCGGAGTTCCGCGAGGTTCATCTCGTCCGGGCGCCGTCGTTCTGTGTCGTCGTCAGCCATGTCGTACCCTCTCGTTCGCTCCAGTGTTCGCGTACCTGTTCGACAACCGCGCGCTCGCCGACCGCGACGAAACTCGGACCGGTGCCCGACAGCGAGACGCCGTCTGCGTCGGGAAGCGCGTCCAACATCGGGTCGGCCGAGAATCCGAGCGCCGCCGCGAACGCGAAGCCGTTGACCGTCATCGCCTCGCCGTATCGACCGTCGAGCGCGAGGTCCGCGACGAGTTCGGCGACCGGCGCGACGCGCCGGCAGCGGTCCACGTCGGCGTCCGCGCTGTAGGCCTGTTCGGGGGGCGTCCACACCGCCACGTCCCACTCGACCGGTTCGCGGGCCAGCAGTTCGTCGCGCCGGTTGTCGGTGACGGTCGCACCGCCGAGCATACTCGCGCTCGCGTCGTCGAACGCGCCGGTGACGGTCACGCCGGCGTCGCGGGCGGCGTCCACGCCGAGTCGGCAGGCCTCCTCGTGGGAGACCTCCTCGGCGACTCCGAGCGCGTCGAGCGCGGCCAACACGGTGGCGTTCGCGGCCGCGCTGGAACTCTTCAGGCCGGCCGCCATCGGGACCTCGCTCTCGGTGCGGACGTAACCGCCCGAGAGTTCGGCCGGGTCGCCGCCTCGCTCGCCGGCCTCCGCGGCGTACTCGGCGACCGCCAACTCGACGCACCGCTCTATCAGCGTCGTGTCGGCGTCGGGCGCGTCGGCGACTTCGGCGTCGAACGACCCCGAGGAGTCCAACTCGACGGTCGCGGTCGTCTCGGCGTCGATGGCGAACGCCGACCCCTTCCCGCAGGCGAGGGCGTTGAGTATCGTGCCCGCCGCGGGTGCGGATGCTCGGCCGTCCATGCTCGGGACTCTCTCGCGGTACGTAATGACGCTGGTGGTTGGTGCAATCGGGGCGATTACGGAAACACACCTCTTTTCCCGAACCCCAACGAAAATCCGAGCATGAGCGCACGCAACGACGTGGCCCCCGACACCCTCGGCGTCGAGTTGACCGAGGACGGCATCGTCGTGGAGTACACCGACGGCCGGGAGGCCTTCTATCGGGGCGTCCCGACGAAGGAGTCGGGCACGCTCCGGACCCAACCCGGCAAACTCGTCCAGATTCTCGTGACGGACCCGACCGAGACCGAGGGCGTGCTGACGTACGTCAACGACCGCAACACCCACGACGACATCCTCGAATCGACCGGCGTGGGTCGGGTGATGCTCGGCAAAGACGAGGAAGAGGAGCTGTTCCCCGGCGTCACGGTGCGCGTGGACGGCTACGCCATCGAGGTCGAGGCCGACCCCGAGACGGCGCGCGGCCGCGTGTTCGTCTTCGAGGAGGACGAACTCGGCGAGCGCTCCTACGAACTGGTCAACGAGGAGTAGCGATGCCGCTCCCGAAACGCTGGCGGACGCTTAACCGCCCGACGGTCGGCTCCGCACCCGAGCAGTACGGCGTCTACGAACTCGGCGAGGACGGCGAGGTGCTGGAGGTCGGGTGGGGCGTCCTCCGGGACGAACTCAAGGACGCGTTGGCGTACGGCTCGGGCGACGAGGTGCGCTGGGAGACCTGTCAGACGAAGGCCGAGGCGCGCGAACTGGCCGCCGAACACCGCGAGCGCGCCGGGCTGTAGGGCCGGACGGCGCGGCTCGAGCCTCCCGCGAGCGGCGTTCGACCCTCATTCTAACGGTTGCGCGTAGTCGACCTGTTTCGCTCGGAAACCCGTGTCGCGGTAGAACCGGCGCGCGTCCTCGTTGTGCCACTCGCAGGAGACCTTGAGGTGGTCGCACTCCCGCTCGCGAGCCAACTCTTTCACGCGCTCGACGACCTCCGTGCCGTGGCCCCGACCCCGGTGGTCTTCGTCGATGGCGAGGTCGACGATGCGGAGGTACCGCGAGTACTGGCGGGACGGGTGGTGGCCCTCGCGGACTGTGAGATAGCCGATCGTCTCGTCGGCCACGACGACGAGATAACAGGTAGTGTCCTCGTCGTCGAGGAGAGCGTGGAAGCCCTCGTCCGAAACCTCGTCGACGTCCGTGTAGACGAGTTCGTTCAGGTCGGAGTACTCCTCCATCGCTTTTGCGAGGGCGTACCAGCGGTCGACGAGCGCATCGAGGTCGTCGAGGGTGGCTTCGACGAGTTCCATACGACGACTCCCCGGTGCTGGCTCTTTAAACTACGTCAGGTATGCGGAGGCCTAACAGACCGCTGTACGCGCGGCCCGCTAAAACGCGAGATGGCTTCTCTCCGCCTAGATTACCTTCGGTTCGGGACCGACGCGGACCACGCAAAGCTGCCGACCCCGCCGACGACGACTCGCAACTCCACCACTTCCGACCCCACCGCCGACGACTCGTAACTCCACCACTTCCGACCCCACCGCCGACGGCTCGTAACTCCACCGCGAGACTACTTTCGACGCCACCACGAACGCTCTCCACTCCTCGACCGTCCCGAAGCCGAGACGCCGGACTACTGGATGTACGAGGGGTCCTCGTGGTCGCAGTTCGCCTCGTGTTGCTTGGCGTCCTCCTCGTCGTCGAACATCATCCCACAGCCCTCGCACTTGTACCACGTCATCTCGTCGCGCTCCGTTGTGACGACCATGTTCGAGAATACGCCGGTCGAAAGTAAATCGTTTGCCCCGGACCGGTTCCGTCGCCGGACGCCGTTCCTGCCCCACCGAC